>NZ_JAFMOS010000263.1 GCF_019049755.1 Rahnella perminowiae | reverse complement strand
ATAAATTTCAACGCGATCACCATCATTGACTGTATCCGCAAGCTTCACCGGCCGGCTGTAGATACCTAGCTTGTTCTGTTTTAGATCGATATCCTGACGCAGTTCAAGTAAACCGGAAGCCTTCACCGCCTGCTCGACGCTGCTCCCCTCTGCCAGTTTTACCGTTCGCAGATACTGGCGTTCCGGTAAAGCGTAGACCACTTCAACGTTGATCTCAGACACTGTAGACCTCTTTCGCGCGCAACGTGAAGGCCTGAACCATGCTGCCAGCCAGTTCTTTGAAGATTTTACCGAAGGCTAACTCAATCAATTTATTTGTAAATTCAAAATCAAGGCTGAGCTGAACTTTGCAGGCGTCCGGGCTAAGTTCGATGAAATCCCATCCGCCGGTCAGTTTACGAAACGGGCCATCCACCAGTTGCATATCAATACGTTTATTGCTGATTAACGTATTTTTGGTAGTAAAAGTTTTACTGATGCCTGCTTTGGAAACATCAACCGCTGCGGTCATCGACGAATCGCTGTTTTCCAGAATGCGGCTGCCGGTACAACCGGGCAGAAATTGCGGGTAAGCATCGACATCATTCACTAAGGTGTACATCTGTTCCACGCTGAACGGCACAAGCGCAGAACGACTTATCTGTGGCATATCATTTCCCAGGTGTCATAAAACGTACAGATAATACCATTTATCCACGCGGTAATAAAAACTACGAAGCACAGGGTGCCACAAACAGGAAAAACATCCGACTCTGACTGCGTGGGGATTTCAATCGGCATCGCTTACAGTATAATAAGTGTCACTATGACAAAGAAAAAAGCACATAAACCCGGTTCCGCGACTATCGCGATGAACAAACGCGCTCGCCATGAATATTTCATTGAAGATGAAATCGAGGCGGGGCTTGCTTTGCAGGGATGGGAAGTCAAATCGATGCGTGCTGGTAAAGCAAACATCACTGACAGCTATGTCACATTCCGCGACGGTGAAGCCTTTCTTTTTGGCGCAACCATTCAACCTCTCAATGTGGCGTCGAGTCATATCGTCTGTGACCCGACACGCACAAGAAAACTGTTGCTGAAAAAACGTGAGCTGGAAACGTTGTTCGGCAAGGTCAGCCGCGATGGTTACACCGTCGTCGCGCTTTCTATGTACTGGAAAAACGCCTGGTCCAAAGTAAAAATTGGCCTGGCGAAAGGTAAGAAAGAGCACGACAAGCGCGATGACATCAAAGATCGTGAATGGAAAGTAGACAAAGCACGTATCATGAAGAATGCAAACCGCTAAGCCTCTGGCTTCGCATGGTGTTTTTCTGATATACTGCACAACAGTACTTGGGGCTGATTCTGGATTCGACGGGATTTGCGAAGCCCAAGGAGCATGCCGAGGGGCGGTTGGCCTCGTAAAAAGCCGCAAAAAAATAGTCGCAAACGACGAAAACTACGCCCTAGCAGCTTAATACCCTGCTCAGAGCCCTCTCTCCCTAGCCTCCGCTCTTAGGACGGGGATCAAGAGAGGTCAAACCTAAAAGAGATCGCGTGGACACCTTGCCTGGGGTGAAAGCGTTAAACCCAATCAGGATAGTTTGTTAGTGGCGTGTCCATCCGCAGCTAACCGGCGAATGTAAAGATTGGACTAAGCATGTAGTGCCGACGGTGTAGTAATTTCGGACGGGGGTTCAAATCCCCCCAGCTCCACCAAATAATGATCCGGTTATTACCAGATAAGTCCGGAGAAGTCCTGAAAGCCCGCATCCCTCCTAGGTTTGCGGGCTTTTTTGTGTCTGTAGAAGTCCGAGAAGATCCGCCTGAAACCGGCGTCTATTGGTATACGAATTGGTATACGCTAAGATATATACCAATAAACGTATACCAATTAGGGAAGATCCTTGCATGGCGCGGACTACACGCCCCCTCACCCACACCGAAGTACAAAAAGCCAAAGCCACCGATAAAGATCTCACCTTGCATGACGGTGACGGACTCTTTCTCCTGGTAAAAACCACTGGCAAGAAAATTTGGCGCTTTCGCTACCAGGTACCTGGTACTTCAAAACGCACCATGATTAGCCTCGGCGCTTATCCTGCACTTTCACTGGCTGATGCCAGAGAAGTGCGCGCTGAGAAGCTTGCGATGTTAGTCAAAGGAATAGACCCGCAAACAAGAGCTGGTGAAGAGGCAGAGAAGCTCCAAATCGCTCAGGAAAGCATTTTCGTCAATGTTGCACGTAAATGGTTCGAGCTGAAGCAAAGTCACGTCAGCGCTGACCACGCTAAAGATATCTGGCGTTCTATTGAGAAAGACATCCTGCCCAGTATTGAAAATGTTCCTGTTCAGGAGCTTAAGGCTCGCACCCTGATTCAAGCTCTAGAACCAATCAAAGCGCGCGGAGCGTTAGAGACGGTCAGGCGGTTAGTCCAGCGAATCAATGAAATTATGATTTATGCGGTGAATGTTGGACTGATTGAGGCAAATCCAGCTTCAGGTATCGGAATGGCTTTTGAAAAACCCAAAAAACAAAATATGCCAACACTTCGGCCTGAAGAATTAAGTGAGCTTTTATATTCTTTAGCAATGTCGAATCTATCTGTGCCAACTAGGTGTCTTATTGAATGGCAGTTATTGACCTTAGCACGCCCAGCTGAGGCTTCTGAAACTAGTTGGAAAGAGATTGATTTTGATACGAAGCTGTGGACTATCCCAGCCGCCCGAATGAAAGCAAAACGAGAACATATAGTTCCACTATCACCTCAATCGATTGAAATATTGAAAATTATGAGCGATATTAGTGGGCATCTGAAATATGTATTCCCAAGCCGCAATACCCCCCATAAACCAATGAACAGCCAAACGGCGAACGCTGCATTAAAACGTGTTGGTTATACAGGCCGTTTAGTAGCTCATGGGTTACGCTCTATAGCAAGTACATACTTAAATGAATCTGGTTTTGATGCCAATGTTATAGAATCAGCATTAGCACATAGGGACAGCAATCAGGTCAGAAGTGCTTACAATAGAGCCATTTACCTAGAGCAAAAAATAGTTTTGATGGAAAAATGGGGTGATTATGTAT
>NZ_JAFMOS010000264.1 GCF_019049755.1 Rahnella perminowiae | reverse complement strand
GATCATTTACTACTGGGCGCAAAAAGGGAATTGGGCTGATTTACTCAGCCACGAATCAACAGAGGAAGCCATTGAACGCCGTTACCAGTTATTAGTTGGCCGGGACAAAAAAACAGAGCTGGAATTAAAAGAGATAGATGTGCTGATTGCTCACGCGGTGAAACTGCGTGCGCAGACAAATAAGCATAAAGAGAAAATGGCCGCCGCTAAATCTGGCAACCAGGGAGGCTATGACAGCCAGGGCGGGAACGGTGACGGCGCAGAGCCGGTGAAGAAGCGCAAATATAAGAAAAACGACATCTCCGGCATGACGCAGGATGATTTTGACGCTTTCGCAGAGGAACATTTATTCGGCTATCAGAAACACCTGCGCAACAACCTGGCACAGCAGATCAGGAACATCCTGAAAAGCCGCCAGATTGGTGCCACCTGGTACTTTGCTATTGAGGCATTCGAAAATGCGGTCATGACCGGTGACCCGCAGATTTTCCTTTCCGCCTCCAAAGCCCAGGCGGAAGTGTTCCGCTCTTACATCGTCAACATCGCAGAGCAGTATTTCGGCATTGTGCTGACCGGCAACCCGATCAGATTAAGCAACGGCGCAGAGCTGCGCTTTCTGTCCACCAACAAAAACACCGCGCAGTCCTACAGCGGCCATTTGTATTGCGACGAATACTTTTGGGTGCCGAACTTCGCCAAGCTTAACGAGGTGGCCAGCGCAATGGCCACGCACGACCACTGGCGAACGACCTACTTTTCAACGCCCAGCGCCAAAACGCACCAGGCATACCCTTTCTGGACGGGTGAAGAGTGGAAGCGCGGCGATAGGAAACGCGAAAAAGTCGCCTTTCCAACCTTTGATGAAATGCGCAACGGCGGCCGACTCTGCCCGGATGGCCAGTGGCGGTACATCATCACGATGGAAGACGCGATCAAGGGCGGGTTTAACCTGGCCAGCATCGAGAAGCTGCGCAACCGCTACAACCGTGACACGTTCAACATGCTGTATATGTGTGTGTTTGTGGACAGCAAAGACAGCGTTTTCAAATTCAGTGATCTGGAAATCTGCGGCGTGGACGTGGCCGACTGGCAAGACCATGACCCCAACGCCGATCGGCCGTTTGGCAACCGTGAGGTATGGGGAGGCTTTGACCCGGCGCGTTCTGGCGATACCTCCACGTTTGCCATTGTTGCCCCGCCGCTTTATGCCGTGGAGAAATTCCGCGTGCTCTGCCTTTTTCACTGGAAAGGGATGAATTTCGCATATCAGGCAGCACAGATTAAAAAGCTGTTCGGGAAATACAACATGACTTACATCGGCGTAGACGTCACCGGCATTGGCCGGGGCGTATTTGAGCTGATAGAACATTTTGCCCTACGTGAAGCGGTGGCCATTCACTACGGCATGGAAACCAAAACCCGGCTGGTGTTGAAGATGATAGACGTAATCGGCGCAAAACGCCTGGAATGGAACAAAGATAACCGGGAAATTGCCGCGTCTTTCCTGTCCATCCGACACACCAGCACGGCCAGCGGCAACGCTATGACGTTTAAAGCCGATCGCACAGTCGAAACCGGCCACGCCGATGCCTTTTGGGCAATCGCGCACGCCATTATTAACGAGCCGATCAACTTTGAGCACAAGCGTAAATCTAAATGGAAATTAGGAAAAAAAGCAGCATGAGCAAACGCAAACCATCCCGCCAGGCTAAGAAGGAACAGCCTGACCGCAGCAAAAAAATGAGCATCATCAGCATGGGACGCCCGGAACCCATCCTGACCACCGGCACAAATTACCGGGATATCTGGTATGACAATGAATTCGATCACTACACCTTGCCGATTGACCGTCTGGCACTGGTTCAACTGACGAACCTAAACAGTCAGCACGGCGGCGTGATTTATGCCCGTCACAACATGGTGGCATCGGATTACCTGGGCGGCGGTTTAACGCATGAGCAGCTGCGCGGCGGCGTGTTTGATTATTTATCCTGCGGCGACCTGGCCATTCTGAAAGTGCGTTCGGGCTGGGGTGACGTGGTGGATTTGCTGCCGCTGCCGTCGCTGTATCTGCGCGTGCGTAAAACAGGGGAATTTGTGGTTCTGCAGGACGGCGAACCGTTGGTATACAGCCCGGATGATGTGATTTTCCTCAAACAGTACGACCCGCAGCAACAGATTTACGGCCTGCCGGATTACATCAGCGGCATTCACTCGGCGTTACTCAACAGTGAAGCAACCATTTTCCGCCGCCGCTATTACCACAATGGGGCGCACACCGGGGGGATCATCTACACCAACGACGCGAACATGACCGATGAAGTAGAGGAAGAAATTGCGCAGCGACTGGAAAGCAGCAAAGGGATCGGGAACTTCTCCACCATCTTTGTGAACATTCCCCAGGGCGGGGAAAAGGCGATCCAGTTTATTCCGGTGGGGGATATCGGCGCGAACGATGAATTCAATAATGTGAAGAACATCAGCGCTCAGGATGTGCTGAACGCCCACCGGTTCCCGGCTGGCCTGGCGGGCATTATTCCGCAAAATACGGGTGGCTTACCTGATCCGGATAAGTCACGAACGACATACAGAAAGGATGAAGTCATTCCGTTGCAGCGCATGATCATGAATGCGGTCAACAGTGACCCGGAAATTCCGTTACATCTGCGGCTTAACTTCGCCTTTGACACAACATCAGAGGATGAAAAATGAGCCGCAACAGGCTAAAATCACGGGGTTATCACTTCCCCGGAGCCAACAACATGCGCGTGATGAAAGTCATCTGCCCCGAATGCGGCGCGAACTCAGTCATAAAAAAAACGTCACGCAAACACCGTCAGATTTCAGACCTGTATTGTGCGTGCTCTGACTTTGAGTGTGGTCATACTTTTGTAATGAATATGACCTTTTCACATACCATCAGCCCCAGCGCGAAAAGCCAGGGCAGCTTACTGCGTGGCTTAGTGGAATCGTTGAAATCCGACGATAAGCAAATGTTGCTTTCGCTACTGCAACAAGCCTGAATCATCACCCCCTTTTTGGTTTTTTTCTTTAGCAGGGAATTTATAATAAGGGAAACTCTAATAG
>NZ_JAFMOS010000265.1 GCF_019049755.1 Rahnella perminowiae | reverse complement strand
ACCCCGACCCTCCCCTTCGCAGGTGAGGGAGTCGATCGAGTTTCCGCTGAAGACTTTAGATCTTTTCGCTCTTAGTTATCACTTTTATTTTGTTGCTTAAATTCCCTGATATGTTAAAACTCTGCTACTGTGAGTCTTAGACGGCTAAACGTCTAAATACCCATCCGTCTATTAATAAGGCCCAACGCCCAGTGACTTCCTCCCTTCTTGAGATGCGTAATATCTCGATTTCATTTGCCGGTTTCCCTGCCCTGCGCCAGGTGGATTTCACACTGGAAGGCGGCTCCGTACATGCATTGGTCGGGGCGAATGGCGCGGGAAAATCGACGCTGATGGCCGTGCTTTCCGGTACGCATGATCATTACACCGGGCAGATAAATATTGACGGCGAAGCAGTCAATATCCGCCTGCCGCATCATGCCCGCCAGCACGGGATCCATCTGGTACAGCAGGAAGTCGATGTTGCTCTGGTGCCAACGCTCAACGTCGCTGAAAACATTATGCTGGACCGGCTTTCGGAGCCGGGCCATTTGCACAACTGGTCGCAGCTATACCATCAGGCGCAGTTGCTGACCGAACAACTCGGGCTGAACATCAGCCTGCGGGCGCGGATCGAAAGCTGCACGCTGGCTGAGAAGCAACTGATTCTGCTGGCGCGTGCGTTATCGCATAAGTGCCGTTTTCTGATCCTCGATGAACCGACTGCGCCGCTGGATCAGGCGGAAAGTGCACGACTGTTCGCGCTGGTGCGCAAGCTGAAAGCCGCCGGAATGGCGATCGTATTTATCTCACACCGCATCCATGAGCTGCGCGACATCTGCGACCGCATGACAGTGCTGCGCGACGGGCGTCTGGTCAGCGATGACAGCATGGACGGTCTGAGCAATGAACACATTATCGAGAAAATGATTGGTCATCAGCTCGACGATATTTATCCGCCCCGCCGCCCGCCTCACAGCGGTGAAACCCTGCTAAGCATCCGCGGGATGCACGATAAAGACAAACTGCGCGATATTTCACTGCGTCTGCATCGGGGAGAAATACTCGGGATCGCCGGGCTGGCCGGGGCCGGAAAAACCGAACTTTGCAAAGCGCTGTTCGGCGCGACGCCGAGCCAGATCGACAGTGGTGAGCTGAATGGCAAACCGTGGAAGCCAAAGGAGCCGCACCTGTCCGTGGAACAGGGACTGGCGTTAGTGCCGGAAGAACGGCGCAAGGAAGGGATTTTCATTGACGAAGATATCCCGATGAACCTGAGTGTGACCGCTGACGATACGTTTTCGCGCTGGAGTATTTTCAGTACGCGTCAGTCGCTGTCGTGGGCGAAAGACATTATCGGCCGCTTAGGCATTCGCGCCTCCGGGCCGATGCAAAAGCTGGCACGGCTTTCCGGTGGCAACCAGCAAAAGGTCGCCATCGGAAAATGGCTGCGCAGTGAGAGTCAGGTGCTGATCTTCGACGAACCGACCAAAGGCGTAGACATCAAGGCCAAAACGGATGTGTTCAGGTTGATCGACGGCCTGGCGCAACAGGGAAAAGGCATTATTTATGCGTCCGGTGAGTTCGTCGAACTGGTCGGTTTGTGCGACCGCATTCTGGTGTTATGGGACGGCCGTATCGTCGCCGAACTGAACGCCGCAGACATCGACGAAGAAACGTTATTAGTCTATTCAACCGGAGGAATACCCGCGTGAACAAAGCCGTGGTGAGTAAAGAAAATGTGCCCGATGCCCGCCAGCCGTGGCGTCATCAACTTTTCGAGTTTTTGTATAAATGGGGCATGTTGCTGACCGTGGTATTACTGATCGCCGCGTTTGGTCTGGCGTCAGATAATTTCCTCGAACCGTCGAACATCATCAACATTCTGCGTTCAATTGCTATCGTGACAGTCATAGCCATCGGCGTATCGATTTCCCTTGCGGTCGGCGGCTTCGATTTATCGGTCGGCTCAACGGCGTCGCTCGCCAATGCGCTGGTGATTTCAATGTTCGTCTGGCACGGTTTCGGCACCACCGAAGCGATACTTATCACGCTGGCGTTGTGTACGCTGGTCGGACTGTTCAATGCCTTTCTGATCGTCATCCTGAAAATTCCTGACATGCTGGCGACGCTCGCCAGTCTGTTCGTGATCCAGGGTGCGGCAATGACCTACAGCTATGGCGGTTCCATCACTGAAAACATGTTATTGCCAAGCGGTGATATGGCCGAAGGCACAGTGCCTGCGGTGTTCAGCCTGCTCGGCCAGGTGCCGGTGATCGTGATCGTGATGGCCGTCGTCACCCTTGCGGTACAACTGTTTATGTCGCTGACCAAACATGGACGCCGCATGTACGCCATCGGCGGCAACCCGCTGGCGGCACGCCTGGCGGGGATCCGCACCGCCCGTTATCGGGTTATCGCGTATGTCATGTCATCGGTACTTGCCGGTGCAGGCGGGATTTTGCTGGCTTCGCGCATCGGCTCCTCGCAGGTCAACGCCGGTGGCGGCTATCTGATGGACGCCGTTGCCGCCGCGTATATCGGTTTTTCGCTGGCAGGTTCCGGTAAACCTAATGCGCTCGGCACACTGCTTGGTGCGGTGATCCTGGGCGTGCTGTCGAACGGGCTGGTCATGTTGTCAGTACCCTATTATGCGATGGATATCATCAAAGGGCTGGTGCTGGCAGTGGCGCTGGCGCTGACGTATATTCAGAAACGGTGATTTTTTGGGTCCGGCACCCAAGCTGGCCCTTAAGGTCAACACCTTGGGTTGCCACCCAAACTGGCCTCAAGGGGCGCCTGTCGCCGCACCCCTTGAGAATCCCGGGCTCTTACACTGCGCGCTATCGCTAGACACTATGTTTCAGCAACCACCGCGACAGGCTGGAAATCTTGCCGCTGCGCGGTACCTTCATTTCGGGATTGCAGCCTTAGGTCTGCAACCTCTCATTCAGCAAGCTTTCTGAAACGCCCGCAGCATCTTAAATTCAAGGGCAGACAGTTTTTAGATTTCAAAATCAGTCAGGTTGTGAATTAAGAGCCTGAGGCCGGTTCCAAAATACCGCCGGACGAGAGGTGGAAAACCGCGCATCTTTTTGCGCGGGTTGTAACC
>NZ_JAFMOS010000266.1 GCF_019049755.1 Rahnella perminowiae | reverse complement strand
GGGTTGGAAATATCAATACAAATACCTTAGACCAGGTGATATTATGTTTAGTGATAAATCCAATGCAAATACTATAAACTTAAATAAAACAGTTGCGACAAAAGCAGGAACAGAAATATCCTTTCTTTATAATATACCAGACAGCATGAAAGCTATTGCAGATGTGCGGTGCTATTTAACTTTTGGAGCGAACGCTCTCACAGGAAACTCGGCTGGTGCATCAAGAGTCGATCTTTCTCTGAGAAGAATGGTCGCATTTGATGGAAATAGTAATGCGACGCCCTTTATAGAAATGGCCAATAGCAGAAGCGCTACCTCTGATGCACTGACTGATACGAACCTTGTCACACAGGCTACAAGTACAGCCCCTGGTTTTATTCCAGGCAAAGGATCGATTCACGGGTTGGACAACAGTCTCGACGTATTAATTATGATGACAAACAACGTCGTAAATAATGTGATGAAGGAGATCCGCATCGCATACTATGGAGATTAAAGAGTTCACCGTCGCTCAGGTCAAAACCATCTAGCATTTATCACACTCTTTCAACAAAAATCTCCTCATCAGCGGCGTGTCAGCATCAAATTATTTGCTGCTCGACGCCCGTTCCAACGTTGTAGGTAAAGTCTGCCAGTGGTGCCTCGATTACCTTCTGGATCCGGAGATTAAGGCGCAGCGGTTCAGGAAGTGAAAACTCGGATATTACTGCTGTCTAACGAAAACAGTCGCTATTTGCAGCTACCTGGTTCACCATAAACCTAACTGCTAGGTTTATGGATAAACTCATGCCCACAATTCTCCGCTTTTCAGCATGGTTGATGATGGTTTACAGCCATGATCACCTGCCGCGCCATGTTCATTTAAGGCGCACCGTTCAACCAATAAAGATGGCTTTCGACCGTCATTCACTTAACTACGACACAATGGAAATTTATGGTGTCGCCACGTTCGCGGAGATCAAAGCTTTGTTTCGTTACTTAGAAGCCAATATCGTCACGCTCAAGGCTTAATGGGAGAAGATCCATGGCACCAATGACACGATTTGATGCGGCGTTAAAACGCGGGCAGCAAACGGCTAATGGCCCTTCCCGCCCTGTTTCGGTGGAATATCGTCCTGAACAACATGCCTTTACGGTCATGCACGGCGACGGCGTCGGGTATCTTATTAACATTGATTTGATTGAGGAACTTCAGCACGCAACGCAGGAACAACTGATCACCGCAGAAGTCGATGGTTTCAGCACAGCACTGCGTATTCCGGCCTGTAATGTGGATATCTATCTGCCAGGTTTACTTGCAAAAATTCTTTTTGATGCCAGCGATTTACAGAAAATTGTTGCCTCAATTAATGGTGCCATGCGCAGCGCCGTTAAAGCCAGTGCCAGCCGGGAAAATGGCAAAAAAGGCGGACGTCCGCGTAAAATTACAGAGTTAAGTTAATGCCAAAAATCAAAAGTCAGGAAGCCCTGATGCGTCAGCGTAAGCGCTGGATCATGCTGGCGGTGCTGGTGGCGGTTATCGCCGGGTGCCATCAGTGGTGGAAACAGGGGAAGCTGGTTTCGGAGCAGTGGAGCCCGAATAAACAGTACGTGGTGCGCGAGTATAAAACCTTTGAATTTATCCCGCGTATGACCATGCCGGGCGATGGCGGTCATTACTCCGGCTACATGCGCGTATATAACCGTGACGGTAAGCAGTTTTACGAAGAGTATTCCGATCTTCTCGACTTTATCGAAGGCCCGTTCTGGGCGAAAGAAGGCGTCTACTGGATGGGCAATGAAAATCAGGACATCGTGCGGCTGCCGACGTCGCCGGTGGAGTGAAACTTCACTGATGAAACCTTAGGCAGTTTAGGATTAACAGCCGTACAATATTTCGAATGAATCGAATGAATCATTCGAAGGAAGTCACTAAGCGCTAATGAAGTCAAAACTCAATTTGGTGATGTTCTTTTGAGAGTCCAGCGGAAACCTGTGTAAATCAATCGGAACGGCAAACCCGTAGATCTCTTCCGGTTTCTCCATCAGCACCATGTGGCGTACTTTTTAACCACTCCTGCCGGGCTCGTATTTATGGTAATCATGCATAAGAGCCGATCTCCTGCCGATACTCTTTCCATGAGATTGCATGAGCCTGAAGCCAGTTATCAGGTTATGCTTCAGGATTAACAGACACAAAAAAGCCGCGACTTGCGCGGCTTTTAACATTTCAGCATCAGAGTAAATCTTTAACTTCTGACTTTACGGTAGATAAACAGCACAACGATTGCACCAATCACCGCGACAACGAAGCTGCCGAAGTTGAATCCGTCCACGCGACCAAAGCCGAAGAAGGTACTGATATAACCCCCTACAACAGCACCGACAACACCCAGAACGACAGTCAGAATGAATCCGCCGCCATCTCTGCCTGGCATGATCCACTTCGCCAGAATACCTGCGATCAGACCAAAGATAATCCAGGATAAAATTCCCATTTTTCGACTCCTCCGAATAAATTTCCGTTACCGTGAATATTGTTCAGCCAAGTTAGCCAAACAAGAGCAGAACGATTCAGGCCCTGCGAGCAGAACGCGTGTTTTACACGCATGCCCTCCTTCTTGAACTACAGATAAAGTCTAGCACCATTCTACAAAACCGCCCAAAATCAGCAGGAAGGGAAGAAATGCAGAGAAATCTAAGGCACTTTCAGACAGTGTCAGCACGAATGCGGTTTCGTCAGTTGCCTGCACGGGGACGTAAAATTGCGTAAAAAGTAGACCAAATTTTTTGAACGAGATACTCAAATCAATCCGTTTTTCATCCCTGAAGATCACGCCTATTATACATTCATCGAAAGGCAACCACCTTTCACTCTCATAACCTGAATGGATAAATCATCATGAAAAACGTCAAAATTTTTGCTGTAGCTGCCACCCTTTCCCTGATTTCTTTCGGCAGCTTCGCGGCTCAGCAGATTAATCAGCCAACAAATGACATGCAGAAAATCGGTGTAATTTCCGCCGCCAACTCCACCTCTATCAGTGGCCTGGAAGCGAAACTTTCTCAACAAGCACAGGAAGCCGGTGCCTCTTCTTACCGCATCATCTCCGTGAC
>NZ_JAFMOS010000267.1 GCF_019049755.1 Rahnella perminowiae | reverse complement strand
AAGAGACAGTATTTACACTGACCTTGCAAAAACATTTCTCATAATTATGTTAAAGGTCATTCATTATCTATATCAGTAAAAACCAAAAACAACTGAGAGATGTTGTGTCAGGCATTCCTGAGTGAAAGCATATGATTCTTATAGCGGGTAAAGAGATCAAAGCGGATTTTCATTAATAATTCAGGCTGATAAAGACGCGCAGTATTAAACGAGTGGTGCGCCATCGATAACATTTCCTGACGGTTTTTTAGTAAATATTCAATGTTGTTCGCCAGTGTATGGTCATCATTGGGCTTATGCAGGTAATGCCGTTGACATAACTCCGGCATTCCTCCGGCAGAACTGGTGATCACCGGGCAGGCGCGCGACATCGCCTCTATCACAGCACGTGGCAATCCTTCCTGATTGCTGGGCTGCACATACAGATCGACGGTATCCAGGAATGAAAAAATCCCTTCTCCTGATGTTTTGGGCCCTGAAAAAATAATATTGTCATGCAGTAATAATTTATCAATCAGCGGACTATTTTTGAATTTACTTCCGCCACCGGTGATTTCAAGTATGACCGGAACCCCCTTATTTTTGAGCCGATAGACTGCTTTGTAAATGGTATCAAAACCTTTATGCGGACTGTCAAGAGAAGCAATTAAGCCTATTTTAAAAGGTCCTCCAGAGGACGTAGCTATTTTATCGCATCTTTGATTCAGAACAGAAAGAGAGGCCGGCAGTAAGTCAACGTTTGAAGCAGACACGCCGTTATATTTAATAGGATAACGTTTTTGCAAAAAACTTCCCGTAACATAAATAGCACCCCAGGCTTTTTTCACCGCCTGCCTCACCCGCCAGGATAACACCGGCGCATAGAGGAATCCCTTCAGTGATCCGTATCCGATCATGGCATCCCACGGACAGGCTACGAGTTCCACAAGATAAGGAATATTCATCTGTCGTGCGATTTTTGCCGTTATCAGACCGGTTTCACTGGGTAACCTGACAACAACGCCATCGCACCCTCTGAGAGTGTCTTTAATCTCGATAATATTTTTATGGCAAGTGAATAACACAGATTTCAGAGAAGAATGATTTTCAATTTTTTTAAAAACCATCCCATGACCGCTGGCCAGAGTCCAGTAAGGCGAAAATGAGGAATCATTTTTATAACGGGATAATACAGTTACCTGATCAAAATGATGTAAATACCGGGTAAAAGCAGAATAAGGAAGCTTACCGGGTGAATACACTTTTTCACCATGATGGATAAAATAATGGTCATGCGCAAAAACCATTTTCATGATAGCTCCTTTATTTTCATTGCCGGGGATCCGGCATAGACTCCCGCAGTAAGATGATTTTTGGTGACAGAATTCGCTGCGATAACGACGTCAGAGTCAATTATCGTACCTGCCAGGATCCTTACACCACACCCCACCCAGACATTCGAGGCAATACAAATTTTTTTAAGCTCTACCGGCTGATATTTAAAGGGTTGTTCAGATAATGCGTACCGATGTTCGAAAGAGATAATCGACACAGAATGGGCAAACGACACATCATTACCCACCAATATATTTCCGGCAGCATCCACATAACTCCGTTCATGAAAACTGATATTGCTACCCAGTGAGAGGTTTTGTAGATTTTTGAATACGCACCAGCGTCCGATATAAACATTATCTCCACATGCTTTTACCAGCGTACGGATAAGAATATAGCGGATGCCCACCCCTGTTTTTCCCGGAAATCCGGCGAAGACATCAAGCAGATAAGCACGAAAAAATTTCGGTAAAGGAGAGATTATGGCACATAGAAACAGAATAATGCTCCGCCAGTGATGAAAAACCATCCGGCCAGTTTTAATATTTTCAGACATATAACCTCAATATTTCCTGCGCATTCTTCCCGATAGAAAAGCGGCCTGTTATCACATCAGTATTAATTTCTTTCCTGACAGGCTGAGCCATCCATGCATCAATTTCTGACGTCCATGCACAGAGATGGCTAAGTGAATGATGAGAGATACGTTCAGTCACATCAATAAGCCGTGGAACATGCAGTGAAGCGATGACCGGCAGGCCGGCCGCCTGAGCTTCAACAGCAGCAAGCCCAAAGCCCTCGTGCAGCGACGGAAACAGGAAAACATCAATAACATCGCGTAAAATTAACAGCGTATCGTCTCTTGCACCGGTCAGGATAACTTTGTCAGCGAGACCCTGCTCAAGGGTGAGTCTGTGCAAGTCAGCCCGCAGACTTCCTTCACCAACAATCAGCAAACACACATCCTGCTCACGGTATTGAGAGAGTATATCAAGCAGGAATGCCTGGTTTTTAACAGGTTCTACCCGCCCGACCGTTCCCAAAACAAACGTGCTTTCAGCAATACCAAGCTCCTGTTTAAGGCGGCTCGGAGCAGCAGAGACAAGGTTCTGAAAATTTTTGCCACAGGGAATGATGCTGACTGCCGTTCCCTTTGTTTTGTAGTGGCAACGTGCTGAACCTTCACTGACCGCAACGCAATACGTCGAATAACGCCTGACCAGGAAGATTTTAAAATCAATTTCAAGGCGTTTTAACAGGCCCTGGCGTTGGTATTGCAGAGTTCGATCAGAGTGAGCATGGGAAATAACCTTCGGTATACCACACATCTTAGCGATGTACGCGACGACACCATTATTGAAGCTGACGTGGCTATGACAGACATCATATTTATTTTTCCTGAGAACGGAAAACAAAGCGGCTATGTATTTCAGTGGTTTTTTATAAGACGAAATGTGTATGACTCTGCAACCCATCGACAATAAATCCTCTTCGTAAAATCCTTTATGGGGCTTATCGACGATAAAGGTGTGCTGTACACTACCTGCTGTTTCAATCACCAAATCATAAAGCCAGCTTTCAATTCCTCCGATATCCAGCTGACCTAACAGGTGAGCAACTTCAATTTTCTTCATCTGATGTACCTGCAACCCGGGTTCTTAAATAAAGTAACAGGGAAAAAATAACCAGCGGCATAATGAGCAGTTGTTTTCTGAATACGGCATCCCCTACACTTCCAAAACTATATTCAGTACGGATCGCGTAGAATCCAACCAGTGTCATGATGGCAGAATAAATCAGGACACACATAACCGATGCTGCCAGTTTCCTGTCAAAAATAAGGGTGGTATATTTTATTGTCCGGACAAAAATTAACATTAAAGTAATAATAACCCCGAGCACG
>NZ_JAFMOS010000610.1 GCF_019049755.1 Rahnella perminowiae | reverse complement strand
GAACTCTGACATGGATCAAAAAAATAACCCTATTAAGAGAGTGGAAGCGGTGTCTATTCCTGCGACAATAGTAAAGTACGTAAGATGTGATCACTCCCGACACAGGCCCATGCTTTATCTCAGTATTTAACTGACACGATTTAGCTTAAGTTCCGGCGCATGATATGTTAATTAAATGATAAGCATGTAAACTAATGTGGAGATACTTTTGTCAAAGTTGACAAAAGGTTATAGAAAGGGGTAAAAAGCCCACAACAAATCACTGGCTTAATCCCTTGTTGAGCCGTGAACTGTGTGGTTTTTAATCCTTCCCTTGAATCGATGTGGTGCGCAAGCTGCCGACCTTACAGAGCAGATGCCAAAGTGCCACTTTTGATGAGTAAGCAATGAGTATGTCAACAGCCACTGAAGTCATCGCTCAACACTGGGCGTTCGCCGTTTTTCTTATCGTCGCAATGGGCATGTGCTGCCTGATGTTACTGGGCGCCGCGTTTCTTGGCGGGAGAGCCAGAGCGCGCTATAAAAACACGCCTTTTGAGTCAGGTATCGCCTCTGTCGGTACTGCCCGGCTGCGCCTGTCCGCCAAGTTTTATCTGGTCGCCATGTTCTTCGTCATTTTCGATGTTGAAGCCTTGTATCTCTATGCATGGTCAACGTCTATTCGCGAAAGCGGCTGGACCGGATTCGTTGAAGCCACCATTTTCATTTTGGTACTGCTGGCTGGTTTGTTCTATCTGGTGCGAATTGGCGCACTCGACTGGACACCAACACGTTCGAAAGGACCTGTTAAACCAAGCCCGGCGATTAATACCAACAGTCACCCTCAGTAAGCAGTCATAGCGAGGCATTAAGATGGACTATACGCTCACCCGCATAGACCCGGACGGTGAGAACGACCGTTACCCCCTGCAGTCTCAGGAGGTCGTCGGCGATCCTCTTCAGGAGCAGGTTAAACGCAGCGTCTTCATGGGAAATCTCCAGGAGTCACTGCATGGCATGGTGAACTGGGGTCGCAAAAACTCCCTTTGGCCCTACAACTTCGGTCTTTCCTGCTGTTATGTCGAAATGGTGACGTCATTCACTGCGGTGCATGACGTTGCGCGTTTTGGCGCAGAAGTGCTGCGTGCGTCACCACGCCAGGCTGACTTTATGGTGATAGCGGGAACCTGCTTCACCAAAATGGCTCCGGTTATTCAGCGTTTATACGATCAGATGCTGGAACCCAAATGGGTTATTTCGATGGGCGCCTGTGCGAACTCCGGCGGCATGTACGATATTTACTCTGTGGTGCAGGGCGTGGATAAGTTCCTGCCGGTCGATGTGTACATCCCGGGATGTCCGCCACGTCCGGAAGCCTACATGCAGGCTCTGCTGCTGTTGCAGGAGTCCATTGGTAAAGAACGTCGCCCGTTGTCATGGGTTGTTGGCGATCAGGGTGTTTACCGCGCGAATATGCAGTCTGAAAAAGAGCGTAAACGTGCTGAGCGTATTGCTGTGACAAATCTGCGTTCGCCGGACGAGATTTAACACTGCGGTCTGAGAGTCAACCCTGAGGGGGTATAAATATCCCCCTTACGGCATAAATGACCATTTAGTGTGGTGAAAAAAATATGACAGATTTGACGACGCAAGATTCCGCCCTGCCAGCATGGCATACCCGTGATCATCTCGATGACCCGGTTATCGGCGAATTGCGTAACCGTTTTGGGCCAGAGGCCTTTACTGTTCAGGCGACCCGTACCGGCATTCCGGTAGTCTGGTTCAAGCGTGAACAGTTACTGGAAGCGATTACCTTTTTACGAAAACAGCCAAAACCTTATGTCATGCTTTTCGATTTGCATGGCTTTGATGAGCGTTTACGTACACACCGCGACGGTTTACCGGCCGCGGATTTTTCCGTTTTCTACCATCTGCTCTCGGTTGAGCGTAACCGCGACATCATGATCAAGGTGGCATTATCAGAAAACGATCTTCATGTTCCGACCATCACCAAAGTGTTCCCGAATGCTAACTGGTATGAGCGTGAAACATGGGAAATGTTCGGTATTACCTTCGATGGCCACCCGCATCTGACGCGCATTATGATGCCGCAGACCTGGGAAGGGCATCCGCTGCGTAAAGATTATCCGGCGCGTGCCACTGAGTTCGATCCCTACGAACTGACCAGGCAGAAAGAAGAACTTGAGATGGAATCGCTGACCTTCAAGCCTGAAGACTGGGGCATGAAGCGCGGTACCAACAACGAAGACTTTATGTTCCTCAACCTCGGCCCTAACCACCCGTCTGCGCACGGCGCATTTCGCATCATCCTGCAGCTTGATGGTGAAGAAATTGTCGATTGCGTGCCTGACGTCGGTTACCACCACCGTGGTGCTGAGAAAATGGGTGAACGGCAGTCCTGGCACAGCTACATTCCTTACACTGACCGTATCGAATATCTCGGCGGTTGCGTAAACGAAATGCCTTACGTGCTGGCTGTTGAAAAACTCGCCGGTATCGTGACGCCGGACCGCGTGAACACTATACGTGTCATGTTATCTGAGCTGTTCCGCATCAACAGCCATTTGTTGTACATCTCTACGTTTATCCAGGACGTGGGCGCGATGACCCCGGTGTTCTTCGCCTTTACCGATCGTCAGAAAATTTACGATCTGGTGGAAGCGATTACCGGTTTCCGTATGCACCCGGCCTGGTTCCGTATTGGTGGCGTTGCGCATGATCTGCCGAAAGGGTGGGATCGTCTGCTGCGTGAATTCCTTGACTGGATGCCAGCCCGTCTGGATTCCTATGTTAAAGCGGCGCTGAAAAACACCATTCTGATTGGCCGTTCCAAAGGCGTGGCTGCGTATAACGCAGATGATGCCCTGGCCTGGGGCACCACCGGCGCTGGCCTGCGCGCAACGGGTATTCCGTTTGACGTGCGTAAATGGCGTCCGTATTCCGGCTACGAAAACTTTGACTTTGAAGTGCCGACCGGTGATGGCGTCAGTGACTGCTATTCCCGTGTGATGCTGAAAGTAGAAGAACTTCGTCAGAGCCTGCGCATTCTGGAACAGTGTTACAAAAATATGCCGGAAGGTCCGTTCAAAGCAGATCACCCGCTGACCACGCCGCCACCGAAAGAGCGCACGCTGCAACACATTGAGACCCTGATCACTCACTTCCTGCAAGTGTCGTGGGGGCCGGTTATGCCTGCGCAAGAATCTTTCCAGATGGTTGAAGCCACCAAAGGGATCAACAGCTATTACCTGACCAGTGACGGCAGCACCATGAGCTACCGCACCCGTGTCCGTACGCCAAGCTTCCCGCATTTGCAACAGATCCCGTCCGTAATCCGTGGCAGCCTGGTATCCGACCTGATCGTGTATCTGGGCAGTATCGATTTTGTAATGTCAGATGTGGACCGCTAACGATGACAGATATCAATAAAGACTCAGAAGTTCAGTACATCAATATCAGCGAGCCTGTTGCGCCGCCGGTATTTGTGCTGAGTGACGCTGAACGCGAAGCGATTGAGCACGAAAAACATCACTACGAAGATGCCCGCGCGGCCTCTATCGAAGCGTTGAAAATCGTGCAAAAAGCGCGTGGCTGGGTGCCTGATGGCGCTATCTACGCAATCTCCGATGTTCTGGGTATTCCTGCCAGTGATGTTGAAGGTGTGGCGACATTCTACAGCCAGATCTTCCGTCAGCCGGTCGGACGCCATGTGATCCGCTACTGTGACAGCGTGGTGTGCCACATCACCGGTTATCAGGGGATCCAGGCCGCACTGGAACAACAGTTGCATATTAAGCCGGGCGAAACGACCGAAGACGGACGCTTTACTCTGCTGCCGACCTGCTGTCTTGGTAACTGTGACAAAGGTCCGTCAATGATGATTGATGAGGACACGCACAGCCATCTGACGCCGGAAGCGATCGGCTCGCTACTGGAGCGTTACGCATGACATATATTCCCCGACACATTGAACGTACACCCGAGATGCATCCGCTGACCTGGCGTATGCGTGATGATAAGCAGCCCGTCTGGATCGACGAGTACCGCAGCAAAAACGGTTATGTGGGTGCGGAAAAAGCCCTCAAAGGCATGGCGCAGGAAGAAATCGTTAATCTGGTAAAAGACGCTGGCCTGAAAGGGCGTGGCGGCGCAGGTTTCTCCACCGGTCTGAAGTGGAGTCTGATGCCGAAAGACGAAAGCATGAACATCCGCTATCTGCTGTGTAACGCCGATGAGATGGAACCCGGTACTTATAAAGACCGCATGCTGATGGAACAAATGCCACACCTGCTGGTGGAAGGCATGCTGATTTCGGCCTTCGCGCTGAAATCTTATCGTGGCTACATCTTCCTGCGTGGCGAATACATTGAAGCCGCTGTGAACCTGCGCCGTGCAATCGAAGAAGCCAAAGCCGCTGGCCTGCTGGGTAAAAATATCCTGGGTACCGGTTTTGACTTTGAACTGATTGTGCATACCGGTGCCGGTCGTTATATCTGCGGTGAAGAAACGGCGCTCATCAACTCACTGGAAGGCCGCCGTGCCAACCCGCGTTCCAAGCCGCCATTCCCGGCCTCTGCCGGTGTATGGGGTAAACCGACTTGTGTCAACAACGTCGAAACGTTGTGCAACGTACCTGCAATCCTTGAGCACGGGGTGGACTGGTACAAAGGTATTTCGGCGGGCAAAAGTGAAGATGCCGGCACCAAGCTGATGGGCTTCTCCGGCCGGGTGAAAAATCCGGGCGTCTGGGAGCTACCGTTTGGGACCACCGCACGTGAAATCCTTGAAGAGTATGCCGGTGGCATGCGTGACGGCCTGAAATTTAAAGCCTGGCAGCCGGGCGGGGCAGGGACCGACTTCCTGACCGCTGATCATCTGGATCTGCCGATGGACTTTGCCAGCATTGGTAAAGCTGGCAGCCGTCTGGGGACTGCGCTGGCCATGGCCGTTGATAATGAAATCGGCATGGTCCCGCTGGTGCGTAACCTGGAAGAGTTTTTCGCCCGCGAATCTTGTGGCTGGTGTACGCCATGCCGTGATGGTCTGCCGTGGAGTGTGAAAATTCTTCGTGCGCTGGAGCGCGGTGAAGGCCAGCCGGGAGATATCGAAACTCTCCAACAGCTTTGCCGCCAGCTTGGCCCGGGCAAAACCTTCTGCGCACACGCGCCGGGTGCCGTGGAGCCATTGCAGAGTGCGATTAAATATTTCCGGGAAGAGTTTGAGGCGGGTATCGCCAAACAGCATTTCAACAACGCACGCGCGATTGGCGGAATTCAGCCAAACAATCTGCTGAAAGAACGCTGGTAGTGAAGGCAACAGGCAGCGGACGTGAGCCCGCTGTGCGCGAATTCCCGGAACAAGGGACGCGCTGTCGAATGATATACGCCAACCCGGCAAGAATTTTTGATTAACGCCCACTAAGTGGGCCACGTGGAAGCATGCTGACTATGGCTACGATTCATGTAGACGGCAAAGAATACGATGTAGACGGAGCGGACAACCTGTTACAGGCTTGCCTCTCTCTCGGCCTCGATATTCCTTATTTTTGCTGGCATCCGGCGCTGGGAAGCGTCGGCGCTTGTCGCCAATGTGCGGTTAAGCAATACCAAAATGCGGAAGACACGCGCGGTCGTCTGGTGATGTCATGTATGACACCCGCGTCTGATGGCACCTTCATTTCCATCGATGACGGCGAAGCGAAAGAATTTCGTGAAAGCGTTGTGGAATGGCTGATGACCAACCATCCGCACGACTGTCCGGTGTGTGAGGAAGGCGGTAACTGTCACCTGCAGGATATGACGGTGATGACCGGCCACAGTATGCGCCGTTACCGCTTTACCAAACGAACCCATAACAACCAGGATCTCGGCCCGTTCATTTCTCATGAAATGAACCGCTGTATCGCCTGTTACCGTTGTGTCCGTTACTACAAGGATTACGCGGACGGCACCGATCTGGGCGTTTATGGCGCACACGACAACGTCTATTTCGGCCGCCCGGAAGATGGACCGCTGGAAAGTGAGTTCTCCGGTAACCTGGTTGAAGTCTGTCCGACCGGTGTTTTCACCGATAAAACGCATTCCGAACGCTATAACCGTAAATGGGATATGCAGTTTGCGCCAAGCATTTGTCAGCAATGTTCTGTTGGCTGTAACACCAGCCCGGGTGAACGTTACGGCGAACTGCGTCGTATCGAAAACCGTTATAACGGTACCGTAAACCATTACTTCCTGTGCGATCGTGGTCGTTTCGGGTATGGCTACGTGAACCTCAAAGATCGACCGAAGAAGCCATTGCAACTGCGGGGCAACGACTGGATCGAACTTAACGCTGAACAGGCGATGCAGGGCGCGGCAGACATTATCCGTCAGGCGAAGAAAACGATCGGTATCGGCTCGCCACGCGCCAGCCTTGAAAGCAACTTTGCCCTGCGAGAGCTGGTCGGTGCTGAAAATTTCTATACGGGTATCAACGCGGCAGAGCAGGGGCGTTTGCAACTGATGCTGAACATTCTGCGCAACAGCGGTGTGCGTACACCGGCGCTGCGTGAAATTGAAGATTACGATGCCGTTCTGGTGCTGGGCGAAGATTTAACCCAGACCGGTGCGCGTATCGCACTGTCTGTTCGTCAGGCTGTAAAAGGTAAAGCTCGCGCGATGGCAGCGGCTCAGCGTGTTGCCGACTGGCAAATCGCGGCTGTACAGAATATCGGTCAGCATGCCAAACATCCGTTGTTTATCACCAACGTGGATAACACGAAGCTCGACGATATCGCCGCTTACAATTACCGCGCCCCGGTTGATGAGCAGGCGCGTTTCGGCTTTGCTATCGCCCATGCGCTGGATAATTCTGCGCCAGCAGTCAGCGACCTTGCTGATGGTCTGAACAAGAAAATCGACGTGATTGTGCAGGCGCTGACCGGTGCACGCAAGCCGCTGATCATCACCGGTACAAGCGCCGGTTCAGATGCCATCATTGAAGCGGCTGCTAACATCGCGAAAGCGCTGAAAGGTGCAGGCAGCGATGTCGGTATTACCTTTGTGGCTTCCGCAGCTAACAGCATCGGTCTTTCGATGATTGGTGGCGGCTCGCTGGACGAAGCACTCGCGTTGCTGACCCGGGGTGAAGCCGACAGCGCCATCGTGATGGAAAATGACCTTTACCGTCAGGCGCCTGAAGCGGAAGTGAATGCGGCATTAGCTAACGTGCAGAACCTGCTGGTCGTTGACCATCAGCGCACGCGCATCATGGATCAAGCCAGCCTGATCCTGCCTGCGGCAAGCTTTGCGGAAAGCGACGGTACTTTGGTGAGTCAGGAAGGCCGTGCTCAGCGCTTCTTCCAGGTTTACGATCCTGCCTACTACGACACTACCATCACCATGCTGGAAAGCTGGCGCTGGATGCATTCGCTGCATTCCACCATCAACAGCCGCCATGTTGACTGGACGCAACTGGATCACGTCATTCAGGCGTGTGTTGCTGCGTTGCCACAACTGACAGGCATTGTTGAAGCTGCGCCTGATGCCACTTTCCGTATTCGTGGTCAGAAACTGGCACGTTCTCCTATCCGTTCGAGTGGTCGTACTGCGGCACGTGCGAATATCAGCGTGCACGAGCCGCGTCAGCCGCAAGATAAAGACACCATGTTTGCCTTCTCTATGGAAGGGAACAACAGTCCGACAGCCCACCGCAATCAGATACCCTTTGCCTGGGCACCGGGCTGGAACTCCCCGCAAGCCTGGAACAAATTCCAGAGTGAAGTCGGTGGCAGCCTGCGCTTCGGCGATCCGGGTGTACGTCTGATTGAAGCTGGCGAAGCCCGTCTTGAATACTTCACCGCCATTCCGGCTGCGTTTACTGCACAGAGCGATAGCTGGCGCGTTGCGCCTTATTATCACCTGTTCGGCAGTGAGGAAATGACACAGCGTTCAAAGGTGATCCAGCAGCGTATGCCACAGGCGTATGTGATGGTTAACCCGGCAGATGCTGCACAGTTAGGCGTGAACGCAGGTTCACAGGTGGAGTTCACCTGTGCCGGTCAGACACTGAAATTGCCGGTTCGTCTGAGTGAAACATTGAACCAGGGCCAGGTCGGCCTGCCGCTGGGCTTACCGGGTATTCCGCCGGTGCTGGTTGGCGCAACGGTTGAAAATCTGCGGGAGGCAGCACAATGAGCTGGTTTACACCTGTCGTGATTGATTCGTTGATCGCCATTCTGAAAGCTGTCGTGATCCTGCTGGTCGTGGTGATTTGCGGGGCCTTCATGAGCTTCGGCGAACGCCGTTTGCTGGGGCTGTTCCAGAACCGTTACGGACCAAACCGTGTCGGCTGGGGCGGTTCCCTGCAGCTTGTGGCTGACATGATCAAGATGTTCTTCAAGGAAGACTGGGTTCCTAACTTCACCGACAAAGCCATCTTTACGCTGGCACCGATGATTGCGTTTACGTCCCTGTTGATCTCCTTTGCGATCGTTCCGGTCAGTCCGACCTGGTTCGCCGCCGATCTGAACATCGGTATTTTGTTCTTCCTGATGATGGCCGGTCTGACCGTCTATGCGGTGTTGTTCGCTGGCTGGTCCAGTAACAACAAATACTCGCTGCTGGGTGCGATGCGTGCTTCTGCCCAGACGCTGAGCTATGAAGTCTTCCTCGGTTTATCACTGATGGGCGTCGTGGCGCAGGCGGGTTCTTTCAATCTGCAAGACATCGTCAATTCGCAGGCGCATGTGTGGAACATCATTCCGCAGTTCTTTGGCTTCGTGACCTTTGCGATTGCCGGCGTTGCTGTTTGCCACCGTCACCCGTTTGACCAGCCGGAAGCCGAGCAGGAACTGGCCGATGGTTACCACATTGAATATTCCGGTATGAAATTCGGCCTGTTCTTCGTGGGGGAATACATCGGTATCGTGACGGTCTCTGCGTTGATCGTCACTTTGTTCTTCGGTGGCTGGCAGGGCCCGTTCCTGCCGCCGTTTATCTGGTTTGCGCTGAAAACTGCTTTCTTCATGGTGATGTTCATTTTGATCCGTGCTGCTTTGCCGCGTCCCCGCTACGACCAGGTGATGTCATTTGGCTGGAAAGTTTGCCTGCCACTGACGTTGCTTAATCTGCTGGCGACCGCTGCGGTCATCTTGTACAACGCGCAATAAGGGGTGATGAAACCATGACATTGAAAGACATAGTGGTCGGGTTCGGTACCCAGGTTCGCAGCTTGTGGATGATAGGCATGCATGCCTTCGCCAAGCGCGAAACCCAGATGTATCCTGAAGTTCCGGTTAACCCGCCTCCACGTTATCGTGGCCGTATCGTGCTGACGCGCGACCCGGACGGTGAAGAGCGCTGCGTTGCCTGTAACCTGTGTGCCGTAGCGTGTCCGGTAGGTTGTATTTCTCTGCAAAAAGCAGAAATGAAAGATGGCCGCTGGTATCCGGAATTCTTCCGCATCAACTTCTCACGTTGCATTTTCTGCGGACTGTGTGAAGAAGCTTGCCCGACAACAGCCATTCAGCTGACGCCGGACTTCGAGCTGGGTGAATTCAAACGCCAGGACCTGGTATACGAAAAAGAAGATCTGTTGATTTCGGGGCCGGGTAAATATCCGGAATATAATTTCTACCGGATGGCCGGTATGGCGATTGATGGCAAGTCGAAAGGCGAAGCTGAAAACGAAGCCAAACCGATCAACGTCAAAGGTCTGATGCCTTAAGGAGCCGCAAGCATGGAATTTGCATTTTATATTGCAGCCCTGGTGGCCGTGTTGGCGACATTGCGTGTGATCACGCATACCAACCCGGTTCATGCACTGCTGTACCTGATCGTCTCTCTGCTGGCGATTGCTGCGGTTTTCTTCTCGCTCGGTGCGTATTTCGCCGGTGCCCTGGAGATCATCGTGTACGCCGGTGCCATTATGGTGCTGTTCGTCTTTGTGGTGATGATGCTCAACCTGGGTAACGTGCAGGAGCAGGAACGTGCATGGCTTAAACCTGCCACCTGGATCGGGCCTTCAATCCTGTCGGTCATCCTGCTGGTGGTGATGATCATGTCAATCCTCGGGTTGCATGCTCACGGTATCAAAGGCGACATGATTGATGCGAAAGCCGTCGGTATCGCGCTGTTTGGACCTTACGTTCTGGCGGTTGAACTGGCATCAATGTTGCTGCTGGCCGGTCTGGTCGTGGCATTCCATATCGGACGTGAACACAAACCAGGTGAAGTCTTTGGTGACGCACCGGTAACGACCGAAATGGCAACAAAAAGAAAAACGGAGGAGAGAGCATGATCCCTCTACAACATGGTCTTATTTTGGCCGCCATCCTCTTTGTGTTGGGGCTGACCGGGCTGCTGGTTCGTCGTAACCTGCTGTTTATGTTGATCAGCCTTGAAGTGATGATCAACGCAGCGGCGCTGGCGTTCATCGTGGCAGGAAGCTACTGGGGTCAGGCGGACGGGCAGGTGATGTACATTCTGGCTATCAGCCTGGCTGCGGCGGAGGCCAGTATTGGCCTGGCGTTGCTGCTGCAACTGTATCGCCGTCGCCACACTCTCAATATTGATACTGTCAGTGAGATGCGCGGATGAACTTACTCTATTTAACAATTCTGTTCCCGCTGATTGGCTTCCTGTTACTGGCCTTTTCACGCGGTCGCTGGTCTGAAAATACCTCCGCTACCGTAGGTGTCGGGTCGATTGGTCTGGCAGCGCTGACCACCCTTTATGTGGGTATCAATTTCCTCAGCCAGAAAGCGGCGGGCGTTGAAGTCTTTAACCAGAATCTGTGGAACTGGATGCAGGTCGGGGATTTCAATATTCCTGTCACGCTGACGCTCGATGGTTTGTCGATGACCATGCTGTCCGTGGTCACCGGCGTCGGTTTCTTCATCCACATGTTTGCTTCCTGGTACATGCGCGGTGAAGAAGGCTATTCACGCTTCTTTGCTTACACCAACCTGTTTATCGCCAGCATGGTCATTCTGGTACTGGCCGATAACCTGTTGCTGATGTACCTCGGCTGGGAAGGCGTGGGTCTGTGCAGTTACCTGTTGATCGGTTTCTATTACACCCATCCGGCAAACGGTGCGGCCGCAATGAAAGCATTCATTGTGACCCGTGTCGGTGACGTGTTCCTGGCTTTCGCATTGTTCATCCTGTACCGCGAACTGGGTACCCTGAACTTCCGTGAACTGATGATCCTGGCACCACAGAAACTGGCCGTTGGCGATACGGCTATCACCTGGGCGACCCTGATGTTACTGGGTGGCGCAGTGGGTAAATCCGCACAGCTTCCGCTCCAGACCTGGCTGGCAGATGCTATGGCTGGTCCGACGCCGGTTTCTGCGCTGATCCACGCCGCAACCATGGTGACCGCCGGTGTTTATCTGATTGCACGTACGCACGGCCTGTTCCTGATGGCACCGGAAATTCTGCATCTGGTGGGCATTATCGGCGCGGTAACGCTGGTACTGGCGGGCTTTGCTGCGCTGGTGCAGACCGACATCAAACGTGTTCTCGCGTACTCGACCATGAGCCAGATTGGTTACATGTTCCTGGCGCTGGGCGTTCAGGCGTGGGATGCCGCCATCTTCCACCTGATGACGCACGCGTTCTTCAAAGCACTGCTGTTCCTTTCTTCCGGTTCGGTCATTCTGGCCTGCCACCACGAACAGAACATCTTCAAAATGGGTGGATTACGTAAGTCCATTCCGCTGGTGTATATCTGCTTCCTGGTCGGCGGTGCTGCACTGTCCGCCTTGCCAATCATCACTGCGGGCTTCTTCAGTAAAGATGAAATCCTCGCGGGTGCGCTGGCTAACGGCCACCTGAATCTGATGGTTGCGGGTCTGGTCGGGGCGTTTATGACCTCGCTGTACACCTTCCGCATGATCTTCATCGTCTTCCACGGCGAAGAAAAAATCAAAGCACATGCGGGTAAAGGCATCACTCACCACCTGCCGCTGCTGGTGTTACTGGTTCTGTCCACCTTCATTGGCGCGATGATTGTTCCGCCACTGAAAGGCGTACTGCCGGATACCACTGAACTGGCGCACGGCAGTGTGCTGACGCTGGAAATCACATCAGGCGTGATTGCAATTGTTGGGATTCTGCTGGCGGCGGCCCTGTATCTGGGTAAACGCTCGCTGGTCAACAGCATTGCGAAAAGCGCACCGGGCCGTTTCTTCACGACCTGGTGGTTCCATGCCTGGGGCTTCGACTGGCTGTACGACATGATTTTCGTGAAACCTTATCTGCTGGTCGCGAAACTCCTGCAACGTGATCCGCTGAACTCAATGATGAATCTGCCTGCGCTGTTTGCCCGTCTGGGTAACCGTGGTCTGACTCTCAGCGAAAACGGTCAGGTACGTTGGTACGTCGCGTCAATGGGGCTCGGTGCAGTCGTTGTTCTGGCGCTGCTGCTGGTGATTTAAGCCTGCATTCCAGGTGTAGTTATCAATGCCGGTCTGTTCCCGTAACGGGGCGGCAAGTGAAATAGCCTTCGGGCATAAAAGAAGGGAACGACACGCCATGCTATTACCTTGGCTAATATTTATCCCCTTTATCGGCGGACTGCTGTGCTGGCAGACTGAGCGCTTTGGGAGCAAAGTACCGCGCTGGATCGCGTTGATTGCGATGGGGCTGACGCTGGCTCTTTCCGTGCAATTGTGGTTGCAGGGAGGATATTCATTAACGACGCCTGCGGGGATTCCGCAGTGGCAATCCGAGTTTTCGTTGCCATGGATCCCACGTTTTGGCATCAGTTTCCATCTGGCACTGGACGGTTTGTCTTTGCTGATGGTGGTACTGACCGGTTTGCTGGGTGTGCTGGCGATCCTCTGTTCGTGGCGTGAAATCCAGAAATATCAGGGTTTCTTCCACCTGAATTTATTGTGGATCCTCGGCGGCGTGATCGGCGTGTTCCTCGCCATCGACATGTTCCTGTTCTTCTTCTTCTGGGAAATGATGCTGGTGCCGATGTACTTCCTGATTGCTTTGTGGGGCCACAAAGCGTCAGACGGTAAAACACGTATCAGCGCAGCAACCAAATTCTTCATCTATACACAGTCCAGCGGACTGGTGATGTTGATTGCGATCCTCGGCCTGGTGTTTGTGCACTATAACGCCACCGGCGTGTGGACATTTAATTATGCCGACCTGCTGAAAACGCCAATGTCGCACGGTGTTGAATACCTGCTGATGCTCGGCTTCTTTATTGCCTTCGCGGTGAAAATGCCGGTTGTGCCATTGCATGGCTGGTTACCGGATGCACACAGCCAGGCGCCAACCGCAGGTTCCGTCGACTTAGCCGGTATCTTGCTAAAAACTGCGGCTTACGGGATGTTACGTTTCTGTCTGCCACTGTTCCCGGAAGCCTCACACCAGTTCGCCCCGATTGCTATGTGGCTGGGTGTGATTGGTATCTTCTACGGCGCGTGGATGGCCTTCTGCCAGACTGACATTAAACGTCTGATCGCGTACACCTCCGTTTCGCACATGGGCTTCGTACTGATTGCTATCTACACCGGCAGCCACCTGGCATACCAGGGCGCAGTCATTCAGATGATTGCACACGGTCTGTCCGCCGCCGGGATGTTCATCATTTGTGGTCAGCTCTACGAACGTCTGCATACCCGCGACATGCGTCAGATGGGAGGATTGTGGGGGCGTATTAAATACCTGCCAGCGTTGTCTCTGTTCTTCGCTGTCGCCACTTTAGGGATGCCGGGTACAGGTAACTTCGTTGGTGAATTCCAGATCTTGTTTGGCAGCTTCCCGGTTGTGCCGGTGATCACTGTCATCTCAACCTTTGGTCTGGTGTTCGCTTCAGTTTACTCACTGGTGATGATGCAGCGCGCTTACTATGGCAAAGCAAAATCTGACGAACCGCTGCAGGGTATGACCTCACGCGAACTGTCGATCATCCTGTTGCTGGTGGTATTGCTGGTGGTGCTGGGCATCTTCCCGCAGCCAATTCTGGATACTTCGAGTGCTGCGATGAGTAACATCCAGCACGGGTTCGGGTCTTCAGTTTCCACTATTTCAACGACAAGGCCGTAACTCGCCATGACATTTACACTTCAAAATCTGATCGCACTATTACCGCTGATGATCGTCGGATTGACGGTGGTGGTGGTGATGCTGTCCATTGCGTGGCGACGCGACCATTTTCTCAATGCCACACTGACAGTCATCGGGCTGAACGTTGCCTTACTTTCCCTTTACTACGTCGGGCAGGTCGGTCCGCAGGATGTCACACCGCTGCTGCGCGTTGACGGCTACTCGATGTTCTACATCGGGCTGGTATTGCTGGCGAGTCTGGCCACCAGTACGTTTGCTTATCCCTGGCTGGCCGGTTATCCGGACAACCGCGAAGAGTTCTATCTGTTAGTTCTCATTGCGGCCATGGGCGGCATTCTGCTGGCATGTTCTAACCATCTGGCGTCAATGTTCCTCGGGATCGAACTGATTTCCCTGCCATTGTTCGGCCTGATTGGTTACGCCTACCGCCAGAAACGCTCGCTGGAAGCGGCTATCAAATACATGCTGCTGTCGGCTGCTGCGTCTTCCTTCCTGCTGTTTGGTATGGCGCTGCTGTACGCACAATCCGGTGATTTGTCCTTTGCGTCTTTGGGCAAAAATCTGGGCGATGGCGTAATGCTGCATCAGCCTTTGCTGATGGCCGGTCTCGGAATGATGATTGTGGGTCTGGGCTTTAAACTGTCGCTGGTACCGTTCCATCTGTGGACGCCGGACGTGTATCAGGGCGCACCTGCACCGGTCTCGACTTTCCTGGCAACCGCCAGCAAGATCGCTATCTTTGCGGTGGTCATGCGTTTGTTCCTGTACGCGCCTGTAGCTGACAGTGAATCAATCCGCATCGTGCTGAGCATCATTGCCTTCTGTTCGATCCTGGTCGGTAACCTGATGGCTATCAGCCAGAGCAATATCAAACGTCTGCTTGGTTATTCTTCCATCGCTCACCTGGGTTATCTGCTGGTGGCGCTGATTGCGGTACAAACACATCAGCTGTCGATGGAAACCGTTGGCGTGTATCTGGCCGGTTATCTGTTCAGCAGCCTCGGCGCTTTCGGTGTCGTGAGTCTGATGTCCAGCCCGTACAAAGGCCCGGATGCAGAATCGCTGTTCTCTTACCGTGGTCTGTTCTGGCATAAGCCAATTCTGTCTGCGGTGATGACCGTGATGATGTTGTCACTGGCCGGTATTCCGATGACGCTGGGCTTTATCGGTAAGTTCTACGTGATTGCGACCGGTGTGACCGCACATCTGTGGTGGCTGACCGGTGCTGTAGTGGTGGGTTCTGCGATTGGTCTTTATTACTATCTGCGCGTCACCGTGAGCCTGTACCTGAGTGCACCGGAAACGCTGGTACGTGATACCCCGAACAACTGGGCACTGACCGCAGGCGGTGTCGTGGTGCTGATTTCTGCGATTTTAGTGCTGTTGCTGGGTATCTTCCCGCAACCGCTGATTTCGCTGGTACAGATGGCCCAACCGCTGCTCTGAGAGCATCTGCAAAACCTGACGAAGCCGCTCACATGAGCGGCTTTTTTAATCGTATTGATTGATTTATGTGATGTATGTCGCATTTATATGTACGTTCAGCTAATCATTACATTGGTTTTGTGATCTCTCCCATTTCATTATTCCTGCCAATGCGTACACTGCGCGCTTGTTCAGATTCGTACAGGTTCACACCATGAATGTTTTAGTGATGATCGCCATCACCACCGGCATCCTCTCTGGTATCTGGGGTTGGGTGGCGATAAGCCTTGGCCTGATAAGCTGGGCGGGTTTCCTGGGGTGCACAGCGTATTTCGCATGCCCGCAGGGCGGATTACGCGGGTTGCTGATCAGCACCCTGACCTGTCTCAGCGGTGTATTTTGGGCGGTCGTGATTATTGCAGGCAGCGCCATGCGTCCCGAATGGAACATTCTGGGTTATCTGCTGACTGGCGTAGTGGCATTCCTGATGTGTATTCAGGCTCGGCAGCAATGGCTGGCCTTTGTGCCGGGCACCTTTATCGGTGCCTGCGCGACCTTCGCCGCGCAAGGTGACTGGCGTCAGGTGGTGGTATCTTTGCTGGTGGGGTTAATGTTCGGTTACGCGATGAAAAACAGTGGATTGTGGCTGGCCAAACAGCGTGAAAAGCAGCAGAACGAGGCTGTGAAAAGAACCGTTTTTACTGAAACTAAAGGGTCGGAAGGTTCTTAAAACCTCGATTTTTCGGCAGTTTAGGGCGGATCCTTCAGGCAATTACTCCCGATATGCGCTAGGGTTAAAGGCAGTCTATGCTTTTACACGAACCCATCATAAGGAGATAACCATGGCTGAACAATTTGAGACACAGCAGAATTCGTTGGATGACGATTTACGCATGTTGACTGAAACGCTGGAGGAAGTACTCAAATCCTCGGGTGACAAAGCGGATGAGAAATACATTCAGGTCAAAGCACGTGCAGAAAATGCGCTGAAAGATATTAAATCACGTATTGACCCGGCGGCACGTTCTTACTGCAAGAAAGCCCGTCAGGTTGCAGAAAGAACTGATGATTATGTGCATGAAAATCCATGGCATGGCGTCGGCGTCGGTGCTGCCGTAGGTCTGGTTGTCGGCCTGCTTCTGCGTCGTTAATCTCACTGAACAGGGGCAGCGTCTGCTGCTCCTGTTTCTGCCCGGTGACTTACTCCTTTCTCCCTTCTTCTACTCCTTCTTAGCTAACGGCACTCACTTCAGCTTGATCTGTCGCATATTTTCATTTTTCGTATCGCCGCATAATTCTTCCGTTATTGATCCAACCCGTTTTTTGATCCAGAAGGGTATTTCTGCCCGTCACTAAACATCCGGTATGGTCCGAGGTAGCGGTGAAACAAATCTCAGCAATCATTGAACAGCTTGATACGAGGCTGGCAGGCGAATGGCCTGCTGCTGCGGGGATCCGGCAATTCAGTTATTCCCTGCAAAAACAGCCTGACACTGGCCTGCTCGAATGGCTGGCTGCGCAGCCTTGTTACCCGAAATTTTACTGGCAACAACGTGACGGAAATGAAGAAGCTGCCGTTTGTGGCGATGCTTATTCTTTTGGGCATATTGCGCAAGCGCAGGCGTTTATTCGCCAGTTTCCTGAGGTTCCCGATTTGCATATCTGGGGGCTGAATGCGTTTAACGGTACGGCGGATGATGCATCCGCTGCCAACGCACTGTTTCTTCCCCGCATCGAACTTTGCCGTCAGGGCAATACCTGGTGGCTGCGTTGTACCCTTTTCAGTCCGTATTCTTTACAGGATGAGGCACGCCGCACACGCTTGTTCCTGCGTTCACTGGTGGCCAGTCGCACCTTACCACCGCTTACCTCCCACGTATTACAGCATCAGCATTTACCGGCCGAGTCGCAGTGGAAGGCGCTGGTTGAACGTGCGCTTTCAGGTATTGAACAGCATCAGTTCGATAAAGTCGTGCTGGCACGCAAAACAACCTTAACGCTCAGTCAGCCACTGAATGCCTGTGCATTTCTTGCTGCCAGCCGCAGCGTTAATCATCACTGCTATCATTTTATGCTGGCGTTCACCGCACAACAGGCGTTTCTGGGTTCCAGCCCGGAACGTTTATTTCTGCGTGATAACACCGAACTCTATACCGAAGCGCTGGCGGGAACCGTGGCCAATCATCCCGATGATCAGCAAGCGCAGGCACTGGGTGACTGGCTGCTCAGCGATGGCAAAAATCAGCGTGAAAATTTACTGGTCGTTGACGACATCTGTCAGCGTTTACAGGGCGGGGCGCATTCTCTGGATGTCACACCGGCAGAGGTTTTACGTCTGCGCAAAGTGCAGCATTTACGCCGCAATATTCACGGTGAACTGACCGGGCCTGATGATGCCGGTTGTCTGCAACGCCTGCAACCGACCGCAGCCGTGGCCGGATTACCGAGACAGGCCGCACGCAAGTTCATTGCTGAATTTGAACCTTTTGATCGTGAATGGTATGCCGGTTCTGCCGGATATCTCAGTGCTGAACAAAGTGAATTTACCGTCGCGCTGCGTTCTGCCATGGTGAAAGGACATCATCTTGAACTCTATGCCGGTGCGGGGATTGTCGCCGGTTCTGACGCCGCACAGGAATGGCTGGAAATCGAAAACAAAGCCGCGGGTTTACGCACTTTGCTGGAAGAGCATTACACGCCTGCCGTTCAGGCCGGATAACCCTTTGCCGGAGTGAGTTGAACATGTCTGTAGCCGTTTTTAACCGCCGTTGGGCGACGCTTATCCTCGAAGCCGTAACCCGCCATCAGGTGCAGCATGTGTGCATCGCACCCGGTTCCCGGTCTACGCCGTTAACGCTGGCCGCCGCCGCACATCCGCATCTTATCTGCCATACTCATTTTGATGAACGCGGCCTCGGCCATCTGGCACTCGGGCTGGCAAAAGCCAGCGGGCAGCGCGTGGCGATTATCGTTACCTCCGGTACGGCGGTGGCAAATTTGTATCCTGCGTTGATCGAAGCCGGGCTGACCGGCGAAAAACTGGTATTGCTCACCGCTGACCGTCCCCCGGAACTCATCGGTTGCGGTGCTAATCAGGCTATCCGCCAGACCGGTATGTTCGCCAGTCATCCGGTCGGGTCGCTGGAATTACCCCGTCCGACACCGGAAATCAGTGCGAGCTGGCTGGTTTCCGCGCTGGATAATGTGCTGGCGCAGCAGACACACGGCGCCGTGCACATTAACTGCCCGTTCGCTGAACCGCTGTATGGCGAGGACAATGGCGAACATCTGGACTGGCTGCAAACGCTGGGCGACTGGTGGCAGGGACAACAGCCGTGGCTGAAGTATTCTCAGGTTTTGCCGGTGACCGAACAGCCGGACTGGTTTTCATGGCGGCAAAAACGCGGCGTCATTATCGCAGGCCGCCTTTCGGGACGTGAAAGTGAACGGGTGGCACACTGGGCGGAGCAACTGGGCTGGCCGTTGATCAGTGATGTGCAGGCATCAACCGGTAATCCGCTCCCTTGCGCGGATTTGTGGCTGGCGTCACCTCAGGCACAGGCAACACTGGCGCACGCCCAACTGGTGATCCAGTTCGGCGCAGGTCTGACCGGTAAGCGTCTGCTGCAATGGCAGGCGGCCTGCCAACCTGATGAGTACTGGCTGATTGATCCGCTGCCTGGCCGTCAGGATCCGGCACAACATCGTGGTCGTCGGATACAGGCCAGCGTCAGTGAATGGTTGCAGTCTCATCCGGCTCAGCCTCAGGGGGACTGGGCCCAAGCCCTTGAACATTGCTCGCAGCGCGCGTTACATGCCATGGAAACCCGTCTCGAAGGTGTATTTGGCGAGGCCGCCGCTGCGTGGCAGCTACCGGCTTTATTACCTGAGCAGGGCCAGCTATTTCTCGGCAACAGCCTGATTGTGCGTCTGGCCGATGCCTTTGCTCAACTTCCCGCCGGTTATCCTGTTTTCGCCAATCGCGGCGCAAGCGGTATTGACGGGCTGCTGTCGACCGCTGCGGGCGTACAGCGCGCAACCTGCAAACCGACGCTGGTGCTGCTGGGTGATATCTCCGCGCTTTATGATTTAAACGCGCTGGCGCTGATGCGTCAGTGTTCTGCACCGACGGTGATTATTGTGGTGAATAACAATGGCGGGCAGATTTTCTCGTTGTTACCGACACCGGAAGCCGAGCGGCAGCGCTTTTACTGTATGCCGCAGAATGTGAGTTTCAGCCACGCAGCGGCAATGTTTGGTCTGGATTATGCCTGTCCGGTGTCGATGTCTGAGCTGCATCATGCAGTCAGTCAATGCTGGCAGCATGGGGGCGTGAAACTGATCGAGCTAAAAGTCAGTGAAACAGAAGGGGCAGAATGCCTGCGTTCGCTGGTACAGGAGATGAGCGCATCATGACGCTGGCCTGTCAGGTTCTCAACGCCGGGGTCACAGACCGTCCGTGGCTGGTGTTTCTCCATGGCCTGCTGGGCAGTGCAGACGACTGGCAGCCCTTGCTTCCTGCGCTTGGTGGCTGGCCTTGTCTGTTTGTGGATTTGCCGGGACATGGCCGTTCTGCGTCGCTGACGGCTGCCGGTTTTGCGGATGTCAGCCAGCAGTTAACCGACACCTTGCGTGTGAAAAACGTCGCCGCGTATTGGCTGATTGGCTACTCGCTGGGCGGGCGCATCAGTCTGTATCACGCCTGCCAGGGCGATCGTACCGGTTTACAGGGCCTGCTGGTCGAAGGCGCACATCCGGGGCTGACATGTCAGGCCGAAAGGGCACAACGCCGCCATCATGACCAGCAATGGGCGGCTCGCTTTTTGCAAATGCCGTGGAAACAGGCGCTGGACATCTGGTATCAGCAACCGGTGTTTTCCAGCCTGTCCCGTTCGCAACGCCAGCAAATGATTATGTTGCGTGAGAACAATAATCCGCACACTGTCGCCGCCGTGCTGACCGCTACGTCGCTTTCGGTACAACCTGATTTACGCGAACAATTGCTGCGGATTTCCCTGCCGGTTGTCTGGCTGTGTGGCAACCAGGACATCAAATTTATTCATCTTGCGCAGCAGTCCGGTTTCGGGCTGCGCACTGTCGCCAATGCCGGGCATAACGCACACCGTGATAATCCGGCCGAATATGCCCGTCAGGCGCTGGAATTTATTACTTCACCTGTCTTAAAGGAAGTTAAGCATGATTTATCCTGATGAAAAACAATTGTATGCACCTGTCGAATGGCGTGAGTGCACCGGCGAGTTTGAAGATATCCGTTATCACAAATCCACTGACGGCATCGCTAAAATCACCATCAACCGGCCGCAGGTTCGCAACGCGTTTCGTCCGCTGACCGTCAAAGAAATGATCCGTGCACTCGACGACGCCCGTAATGACGAAGGCATCGGTGTGATCGTGCTGACCGGTGAAGGTGAAAAAGCCTTCTGCGCGGGGGGCGATCAGAAAGTCCGTGGCGATTACGGCGGTTATCAGGATGCCAGCGGTGTGCATCATCTTAACGTGCTGGATTTCCAGCGTCAGATCCGCACTTGTCCGAAACCTGTGGTCGCGATGGTAGCCGGTTATTCCATTGGCGGCGGTCATGTACTGCATATGATGTGCGACCTGACCATCGCAGCAGATAACGCCATCTTCGGCCAGACCGGCCCGAAAGTCGGCTCTTTCGATGGCGGCTGGGGCGCGTCCTATATGGCGCGTATCGTCGGTCAGAAAAAGGCCCGTGAAATATGGTTCCTGTGCCGCCAGTACGATGCCAACGCGGCACTGGAAATGGGGCTGGTGAACACCGTGGTTCCTCTGGCTGATCTGGAAAAAGAAACCGTGCGCTGGTGTCGTGAAATGCTGGAAAACAGTCCGATGGCACTGCGTTGCCTGAAAGCCGCACTGAACGCCGATTGCGATGGACAGGCGGGGCTTCAGGAACTGGCCGGGAACGCCACGATGTTGTTCTACATGACCGATGAAGGTCAGGAAGGCCGCAATGCGTTTAATGAAAAACGTCAGCCGGACTTCAGCAAATTTAAGCGTAATCCATAATGCGTCGCGCCACGGTGTACCGGTACAGCGTGCCGATGGAGGCTGGGGTGGTGCTGCGCAATCAGCGCCTGAAAACCCGCGACGGTTTTCTCGTGTCACTGTGGCAGGATGAAAAAACAGGCTGGGGTGAAATTGCACCGCTGCCGGGGTTCAGTCTGGAAGATATGTCTCAGGCGCAGGATGCCGTTCAGCATGGTCTGAGCCAGTGGGTGCAAGGTGCCTCGCTGGCTGCCGTTGCCTCAGCATTCAGTGCATTACCTTCAGTGGCTTTCGGGCTGAGTTGTGCGGACGCCGAACTGCGCGGCGAATTGCCGGAAGTACTGAGCACGCGCTGTGCGCCGCTGTGTCATGGTGATCCGAATGAACTTTATGCCCGTCTCGGTGCACTGCCGGGCGATTTTCGTGGCAGGAAAGTTGCGAAAGTAAAAGTGGGGTTGTACGAATCCGTCGGCGATGGTCTGAATGTCAGTATGCTGCTGGAAGCCTTACCGGAACTGCATTTACGCCTTGATGCTAACCGCAGCTGGACGCCGGTTAAAGCCGAAGGATTTGCCCGCCATGTGGCACCTGAACTGCGTTCGCGTATTGCGTTTATTGAAGAGCCGTGTCTGACCCGCGGGCAGTCCCGTGATTTCGCCCGTCTGACCGGTATCGCGATCGCCTGGGATGAAAGTGTGCGCGAAACCGGTTTTACCGTACAGGCCGAACCCGGGCTGGCGGCAATTATCATCAAACCTACACTTACCGGCAGCCTGATGCGCTGTCGCCAGTTGATCGCGCAGGCGCATGCCGCAGGGCTGGAAGCAGTGATCAGTTCCTCCCTCGAATCCAGCCTCGGGTTGACGCAACTGGCGCGCATTGCCCAGTGGCTGACGCCGGACACCATTCCCGGACTGGACACGCTGGATCTCATGCACACGCAGCTTATCCGTCGCTGGCCGGGCTCTGAATTACCGCTGACTGACGCGTCTGATCTGGAGATTGTGTGGCAGAGCAAATGATCAACGACTGGCCATGGCGTGAAAGGGCAAACCTTTCACCTTTTGCCGTGGCGCTGAAAGCGGGAGATATCACCTGGTGCTGGCGTGATTTACAGCACCGTATTGATACGCTGGCAGCCGGTTTTATGGCACAGGGCGTGGGAGAAGGCGCGGGTGTTGTTCTGCGCAGTAAAAATACCCTGGATGCTGTACTCAGCTATCTGGCGTTATTACAAACTGGCGCACGCCTGTTGCCGCTTAATCCGCAACTGCCTCAGGCATTATGTGACGAACTGCTTTCACAGCTTGATATCGCTTTTATGCTGGATCTGGCAGAGCCGGGGCTGCTGCTGAATATCCCCGCGCTGACCCTGCAGAATGCCTGCTGGATCAGTTCTGCCGGATGGCAACCGCAGCGCATCGCCACACTGACGCTGACATCAGGTTCCAGCGGGTTACCGAAAGCTGCCGCGCACACGGTTGCGGCACACCTGGCCAGTGCGGCGGGTGTGCTGAAGGTGATCCCTTTCACCTGCAACGACAGCTGGCTGCTTTCCCTGCCGCTGTTTCATGTTTCCGGGCAGGGCATTCTCTGGCGCTGGCTGACGGCGGGCGCCACGCTGGTGCTGACTGAAGGGCAGCCGTTTGAAGTGGCTCTGGCCAGCTGCAGCCACGCTTCGCTGGTACCCACGCAGCTCTGGCGCTTGCTGCAAGGGACTGCGGTGCCTGAAAAGCTGAAAGACGTTTTGCTTGGCGGCGCGCAAATCCCTCCTGAACTCACCGGACAGGCTGAAAGCGCGGGAATACGCTGCTGGTGCGGCTACGGGCTGACCGAAACCGCGTCTACCGTCACGGCGAAACGCGCTGATGGCCGCGCCGGTGTCGGTCAGGCACTGGCGGGAAAGGAAGTTAAAATTGCGGATCAGGAGATCCTGATCCGCACTGACAGCCTGGCCAGTGGTTACTGGAAAAACGGTCAGTTATCGCCGGTAGCCGACGCCGGTGGCTGGTTGCATACCCGTGACCGCGGAGAATGGCGTGATGGCGAACTGCTGATCGCCGGGCGGCTGGATAATCTGTTTTTCAGCGGCGGGGAAGGGATCCAGCCTGAAGATATCGAAAAAGTGCTGGTCAGCCATCCGCAGGTTTTGCAGGCGTTTGTGGTACCGGTGGAGGATGAGCAATTTGGTCAGCGACCGGTCGCTGTGCTCGACGCACAAGCCGGGCTGCGGTATGAGGAACTTAACCTCTGGCTGAGCAATAAGATCCCGCGCTTCCAGTGGCCGGTGGCCTATTATCCGCTGCCCGTAGCCCTGTCGCAGGGCGGGATTAAAATCTCGCGGGCCAGCGTCCGGCGATGGATAGAAATGCTTTCGTAAAACTAGAGACTGGAATAAACAAAAAAGGCCGCGCAATGCGGCCCTTGTCATTTCTGAGGGTAAAAAATCAGTCTTTCAGTGCCTTTTCAACCCCTGCGCCATAAGCTGGATCGACGTTATAAAACAGCGCCAGTTGGCGTACCTGCGTGTCCGGCGAAGCCTGTTTCAGCTCACCGGCAATGCGTGCAAACATGCGCTGATGTTCAGCCTCAGACAACAGGTTGAACAGCAAACGTGGCTGAGTGAAGTAATCATCATCCTCACGGTGATTCCAGTGATCGGCCGCGCCTTCAATGCTCAGTGGCGGTTCGCTGAAATCCGGTTGCTCCTGGAATAAACCTGCGCTGTTCGGCTCGTAAGTCACACCGTTGCCACTGTTGCCGTCGATACGCATTGCGCCGTCACGATGATAATTATGGAACGGGCATTTTGGTGCGTTGACCGGGATCTGATGATGATTCACACCCAGGCGATAACGGTGCGCGTCGCCGTAAGAGAACAGACGCCCCTGCAACATGCGGTCAGGTGAGAAACCGATGCCAGGCACGACATTGGCCGGATTCATTGCAACCTGTTCTACTTCTGCAAAGTAGTTTTCCGGATTGCGGTTCAGCTCGAATTCACCCACTTCGATCAGCGGATAATCGCTGTGCAGCCAGACTTTGGTCAGGTCAAACGGGTTGTAAGGCAGCTTTGAGGCTTCTTGCTCCGGCATGATTTGCACAAACAGTTTCCAGCGCGGGAAATCGCCGCGTTCAATTGCTTCATACAAGTCCCGCTGAGAACTCTCGCGGTCGGCACCTACTTGTTTTTCCGCTTCCTCGTCCATCAGGTTTTCAATGCCCTGCTGGCAGCGGAAGTGGAATTTCACCCAGAAACGCGCATTTTCTGCATTGATAAAGCTGAAAGTATGGCTGCCGAAGCCGTGGATATGACGGTAAGACCTTGGCAGGCCGCGGTCGCTGACATCAATGGTCAGCTGATGCAGGGCTTCAGGAAGATGAGAGAAGAAGTCCCATTTATACGCCGGATTACGCAGGTTAGTGCGCGGGTCACGTTTGACGACGTGGTTCAGGTCAGGGAATTTCAGTGGATCGCGCAGATAAAATATTGGGGTATTATTGCCGACTAAATCCCAGTTGCCTTCTTCGGTATAGAATTTTATCGAAAAACCGCGAATATCACGTTCCGCATCTGCTGCGCCCCGTTCACCGGCAACTGTCGAGAAACGGATAAACAGGTCAGTTTGTTTGCCGATTTCAGCGAAGATTTTCGCGCGTGTGAAGGCGGTAATATCGTGTGTCACGGTGAAAGTACCATAAGCGCCGGAGCCTTTCGCGTGCATACGGCGCTCAGGGATCACTTCGCGGTCGAAATGCGCTAATTTCTCAAGAAACCAGACATCCTGCAAAAGCAACGGTCCACGGCGGCCAGCGGTAATCACGTTGTTATTATCGACGACAGGCGCGCCAGCGGCGGTTGTTAAACCTTTCTTGGTCATAAAAATTCCTTTCAGTGAGTGCGGGTGTATAGGGGTAGTGACGTTGATGTAGTTCTTTAAATCTGCCCGGGTAGCAGGTTGTCTCCCTAAGCCAAATTAACTCTACCGATTACAAATAAACCCTATATTGATCAGAGGCAAATAGGTGGGAATTATCATTTCGATGGGAAACGTTCATTTCATCAATGAAAACGATGTTTCTTACAATTTTCAGAACCTCTGTGAATGCATTAACGCGCCAAAAAGTTGTTACAGCAGAGTGAATTGCTTTAGACTTCGGACGGAAGATTTATTGTCGTTTGACTGTTATTTAGGATAAATAATGAAAAAGTTACTTGTCGCTGGTGCTGCTGCCAGCCTGATGTTTGTCGCGGCTTCTGCCAGCGCAATCAGTGTCAATGGTGAAGTCGGTGAACATTACACGCATCTGGGTGTGGGCTTTGGCACTGCCTCGCCGGGTCTGGCATTGAGCGGTGATTACACCCATAACGATGACGACGGTGATGTGGCTGGCCTGGGTTTGGGATACAACATTCCGCTCGGCCCGTTCATGGCAACGGTTGGCGGTAAAGGTCTGTATACCAATCCGAAAGACGGTGACGAAGGTTATGCTGCGGCTGTCGGCGGTGGTCTGCAACTGCCAATCGCGAAAATGTTCACCCTGTACGGTGACTACTACTATTCTCCGGATTCACTGTCGAGCGGCATTGGCAACTACAAAGAAGCTAACGCCGGCGTGCGTCTGACCGCCATCCCGCTGGTTACCGTGAGCGTGGGTTACCGCTACATGGCGATGGATGGTAAAGACGGCAACCGCGATAACGTGGTGGCAGACGGTGCTTATGTAGGCGGCGCAGTGAATTTCTGATGTTGTCTGAAGCAAGATCTGAGGCTCGCATTCGTGCGGGCCTTTTTGTTTTCTGCCGTAGAGAGATTGTTTTTCTTGCCCAGCCTTTCTACAGTGGAATAACAAAAAATACAGAAGGAGAACGGGATGCTTAGGGTTGAGATGCTGAGTACGGGTGATGAAGTACTGCATGGCCAGATTGTAGATACCAATTCGGCGTGGCTGGCGAATTATCTGTTTGAGCAAGGTTTACCGATGACCAGCCGTGAAACGGTGGGCGACAGCCTGGATGCGCTGGTTGCTGTTCTCAAAGAGCGTAGCCACATTGCTGATGTACTTATCGTGAACGGCGGCCTGGGGCCAACGACCGATGATTTAAGTGCGATGGCGGCAGCGAAAGCCTGTGGGGTGGAGTTGGTAGAAGATGCCGGCTGGATTGAAACCATGCAGGCGTTCTTCAGGGAACGCGGCCGTCCGATGGCTGAATCCAACCGTAAACAGGCCCAGATCCCCGCCAATGCCGAGTTGTTGGATAATCCGGTCGGGACTGCCTGCGGCTTCAGTGTGCGACTTAACCGTTGCCAGATATTCTTTACGCCTGGCGTACCCTCTGAATTTAAAGTGATGGTGGAACAACAAATCGTTCCGCGTCTGCACAAACAATTTCCGGCGCTGGAAGCCCCGTTATGTCTGCGTCTGACCACCTTCGGACGGGGTGAAAGTGACCTTGCCACCGAACTGGATAAACTCGAACTGCCCGAAGGCGTGGTGATGGGGTACCGTTCGTCATCGCCTATCATTGAACTGAAAGTGACCGGTCCGCGTTCGCAGGAAAACGCGATGCATAAAGCATTCGAACGTGTGCGGGAAGTGGCCGGGGAAAGCACCATTTTCGAAGGACCGGGCAGCCTGCCGGATCGTCTTGCTGAACGTCTGCTGGCACAGGATTTACGTCTGGCGGTCAGCGAAAGTTTTACCGGTGGCCTGTTGAACTGGCGTTTGCAAAGTGCAGGTGTCCCGCTGACCAATGGTGAATTATTGCCACAGGACAGTGAAGCTTCCCCGGAGAAATCCCTCGAATGCCTGCTGGCACGCGCACAGACGCTGGCCGAAACTACCGGCGCCCAACTGGCGCTGGCTGTCGGGGCGCTGTCTGGTGAAGAGTTAAGTCTGGCACTGCATACCCCGGCCGGCACCCGTGGCCTGACGATCCGTTATACCGCGACGCGTCACGGGCTGGCATTACGGCAGGAGACGATGGCGATGGTGGCGATGGATATGTTGCGGCGCTATCTGAATAGCTGGGAGCCGGTGGCGGATTACCCGTGGCTGGATCGGGTTGCTAAGGTCTGAGTTTTAGCTCCTCCCCTGTGAAGGGGAGGAGCAAGGACTAAAACTCGACTTCAATATCCCCGGCCGGCATGCAACAGCACGGCAAAATTTCGCCGTCTGAGATGAAGGCTAAAGGTTTTTCACTGTAAGTGACTTCCCCGCTGATAAGCTTCATCCGGCACGATCCGCAATAACCTTCCCGGCACTGGTATTCCACTTCAACCTGATGATGTTCAAACACTTCCAGCAAATTGCGGTGCCCGGCTTTACAGACCAGTTGCTGTCCGTTGGCTGAAAGTGTGAGGATCCTGTCGGTCATTTAAAGCTCAAAATCACTCAGGTCATCGGCGTTAACTTCAGAGTCGATCTGACCGACCAGATACGAACTGACTTCCACTTCCTGCGGCGCAACTTGCACGTTATCGGACACCAGCCAGGCGTTGATCCACGGGATTGGGTTCGAGCGGGTTTTGAACGGCGCATCCAGCCCGACAGCCTGCATACGGATATTGGTGATGTATTCGACGTACTGGCAAAGAATGTCTTTGTTCAGGCCGATCATGGAACCGTCTTTGAACAGGTATTCTGCCCAGTCTTTTTCCTGTTGTGCCGCCAGAACAAACAGGTCGTGGCATTCCTGCTGGCATTCCCGCGCAATTTCAGCCATTTCCGGATCGTCCTGGCCTGAACGCAGCAGGTTCAGCGCGTGCTGAGTGCCGGTCAGATGCAGCGCTTCGTCGCGGGCGATCATCTTGATAATTTTCGCGTTGCCTTCCATCAGTTCACGTTCAGCGAACGCAAATGAACAGGCGAAACTGACGTAGAAACGTACCGCCTCCAGCGCGTTAACGCTCATCAGACAGATGTAGAGCTTCTTCTTCAGCTCACGCAGATTAACCACGACCGTTTTGCCGTTGACCTGATGCGTGCCTTCCCCCAGCAGATGGTAGTAGCTGGTCATTTCAATCAGCGTGTCGTAATAACCGGAGATGTCTTTCGCGCGCTTGAGGATTTCTTCGTTGGTCACGATATCGTCAAATACCATTGCCGGATCGTTAACGATATTACGGATGATATGAGTATAAGACCGTGAATGAATCGTTTCTGAAAACGCCCAGGTCTCGACCCAGGTTTCCAGTTCCGGAATGGAAATCAGCGGTAGCAGTGCGACGTTCGGGCTGCGGCCCTGAATGGAATCCAGCAGCGTCTGGTATTTCAGGTTGCTCAGGAAGATGTGCTTTTCATGTTCCGGCAGCGCCTGGAAATCGATACGGTCACGGGAAACATCAATCTCTTCCGGACGCCAGAAAAATGACAGTTGCTTTTCGATCAGTTTTTCAAAAATTTCATGCTTCTGTTGGTCGAAACGGGCAACGTTAACCGACTGGCCAAAGAACATTGGCTCAAGAAGCTGATCGTTTTTATTCTGGGAAAAAGTACTGTAGGCCATAACTTCCTCGACATTCTCGGCAAAAACCCCCTGAC
>NZ_JAFMOS010000268.1 GCF_019049755.1 Rahnella perminowiae | reverse complement strand
ATATTTCGGTTTCTCACTCGCCGTGATGGCTGGATCGAGAATATTTCGGTTTCTCAAGTGCTGCGGTCACATGACGCGCTGCGCCGAAACCGACCAGAGGGGAAAGGCTTTTCCCCTCTGAACTCCCCTCGCTTTTTCAATACGCGCTCCGCTCGCTGGCTATGTTTCAGGTATCTCCGCGACAGGCTGGAAATCTTGCCGCTGCGCGGTACCTTCTCTCGGTCCTGAAGCCTGAGGTCTTCAGGCCGCTCCGTTCAGCAAGCTTTCTGAATCGCCCCCACGATCTTAAATTCAACGGCATACTGTTTTTTATCTTTTAAAAAGGTTGATTGGCGTGCTCAAAATTCAGCTGAACGGAGCGGCTTCGAGACCTGTGGCTCGGGTCGAGCTCTGCGAGACAACGTCACGAAGTGACGGCCCGAAGGGCGAGGCCGCAGGCCGAGTAACACCGAGAGAAGGCAGTGCGAAGCACCTGGATTTGCGCCACTCACTATAGCCACGAAACACGTCCGTCGTGCCCGCGACAGCGCGCAGTGAAAGAGCCCGGGGGGTCTTGGGGGGTGGCGGCGATAGGCCGTCCCCCAAGTCGGTGTGGGCCGACGCCCACGGTCTTGACCTTAAAAGGCCTGTGTGGACGCCCCCGTCTGTAATATTTATTTACAGCGATAAACCCAATGCGTATTATTCTCATTCGCTTTATTAACCATGACCATTTTATCTTGTCCAGCCCTTGTCCGGGGGATTCTGGCGGGGTTTGTTCATGCAGATAAAGCCGTATTCATACAAAAATGCCGTGGCTTAAAAATAATAAAATAACCGTGTGGAGAATAGTTATGCCTGTTTTTTCAGGGGATTGCGCTGTCAGGAACAATAGACAAAATATGGATAATAATTCAGGAAAGAAACTTTCACTTTCAGTGATCGCATTGTTAATTTCGTCGTCATTGCATTCTGCGTATGCCGCAGACACCACCGTTAAGAAAACGGGTGACGATACTGTGGTGGTCACCGGGCAGAGTAACGCCAACAGCACCGCTGATACCGCCGCCACCGATTACAGTGTCCCGGTCACCACCGCAGGCACAAAAATGGCTCTGACAGCGCGCGATATTCCCCAGTCCGTCAGCATCATCAGCAAGCAGCGCATGGAAGATCAGCAGTTACAGTCTTTGGGTGACGTGCTGAGAAATACCACCGGCATTCAGGAAAGCGTTTCGGATCTTGACCGTCGTACTTATTACGCCCGTGGCTTTCTGATCGACAACTACATGGTCGATAACATTCCGACCACTTTCGATCCGCGCTGGGACCTGGGCGATTCACAGTCAGACACGGCAATTTACGACCGTATAGAAGTGGTGCGTGGTGCAACCGGTCTGATGACTGGCCCGGGCAACCCGTCGGCCTCCGTCAACCAGGTGCGTAAACACGCCGACAGCAAAGAATTCACCGGTAATGTTTCGGCTACTTACGGCAGCTGGAATAAACAGCGTTACGTGGCGGATTTAGCCACTCCGCTGAACGAATCCGGGAGTATACGTGGCCGTCTGATCACCGGTTATCAGGACAAAAACAGCTACGTTGAACGCTATGGCGCAACAAAAAAATTCGTCTATGCCACCGTTGATGCTGACCTGACTGATTCCACCCTGCTTTCCGCAGGCTACGAATTCCAGCAAACCAACACCGACAGCCCGACCTGGGGCGGCATGCCACGCTGGTATCTGGACGGCAGCAAAACCGATTATCGTCGCGGGTTTAACTCAGCGCCGGACTGGGCTTACAGCGATAAAGAAACCACCAAGCTGTTCACCACCCTGAAACAGTCATTCGATAATGGCTGGCAGGCCACGCTGAACGGCACCCGTACTGAATCCCATATCGACAGCAAAATGATGTATATCGACGGGACATTCGATAAAACAACCGGGGCAGGTGAATCCGCCTATGCCGGTTATCCGGTGGTCGCAGGAACCGGCTATAACACCGGTAAACGGAAAGTCGATGGTGTGGATGCCTTCGCCAGCGGCCCGTATGAACTGTTTGGCCGTCAGCATGAACTGATGACCGGTGTGAGCTACAGTAAACAGCAGAACACTTATTACAGTTCATTTGCCAATATCACCACCGAAGAACTGGGCAATTTTAACGATTTCAACGGACAGTTCCCCGAAACCGACTGGGCCCCGCGTGCTCTGGCAGAAGAAGATGTTATTCGTCAGAAATCAGCTTACGTGGCTACGCGCCTCTCGCTGGCCGACCCGCTGCACCTGATCGTTGGGGCGCGTTACACTAACTGGAATTCTCATACCCTGACCGACCAGATCGAGAAGAACAACATCACACCGTACGCGGGTCTGGTGTTTGACATCAACGATACGTGGTCCACATATGCCAGCTATACGTCAGTATTCCAGCCACAGACTTACCGTGATATTAACGGCGGCTACCTGTCACCGGTCATTGGTAAGAATTACGAAGCGGGGGTGAAAGCCGACTGGTTCAACAGCCGCCTGACGGCCTCTGTTTCCGTGTTCCGTGCAGAGCTGGACAACGTCGCGCAAAGTACCGGCCGTACAATCCCGGGCTCAACCGATACGGCTTACGAAGGTAAAAATGGCACTGTCAGTCGCGGCGTAGAATTTGAAGTGAACGGCGCCCTGACTGATAACTGGCAGATGACGTTCGGCGGCACCCGTTATATTGCAGAAGATGAAAACAGCGATGCAGTTAATCCTCAGTTGCCGCGCACCCAGCTGAAATTATTCTCCAGCTATCGTCTGCCGATGTTGCAGGATCTGACCGTCGGCGGTGGTGTGAACTGGCAGACACATGTCTGGGATACGGTTCCGGGGCCAAGCGGCAACGGTACGCGCTATGCGGAACAAGGCAGCTACGCGCTGGTTAATCTGTTCAGCCGTTATCAGGTCACCAAACAGCTGGCAGTGCAGGCTAACGTGAATAACCTGTTTGACAAAGAATATGACACCAGCGTGAATCAGTATGTGGTGTACGGGGAACCGAGAAATGTGTCGGTGACGGCGAGCTATAGTTTCTGATTTGCTGAGGCCGCAGCAATTGCGGCTTATCACTTGCAGTGAGGGCAGAACGGGTATATTTCGGTTTCTCACTCGCCGTGATGGCTGGATCGAGAATATTTCGGTTTCTCAAGTGCTGCGGTCACATGACGCGCTGCGCCGAAACCGACCAGAGGGGAAAGGCTTTTCCCCTCTGAACTCCC
>NZ_JAFMOS010000269.1 GCF_019049755.1 Rahnella perminowiae | reverse complement strand
CCGATAAGCTCATGAAACCAGTAATTAAAATTCTGGAGTATTTTCAGAATATGATCAGATAGTAATTTGCTATAAAAACTATTCACAAAGTTATCCACAGGATGATCCTTCGAGATCCCTCGCAACTTCGCAATGAATTTCCCTCTCAAGGTTCGTCTTTCCCGCTGGCTATGGCATCCTTAGTGTATGTCTGATCACGAATAAAGAAGAGTTATGGCCCAGATAGCAGAAAACCCCTTAATCCTGGTAGACGGTTCGTCTTACCTTTATCGCGCTTACCATGCGTTCCCTCCGCTGACTAACTCTGCTGGGGAACCGACCGGTGCGATGTACGGTGTGCTCAACATGTTGCGCAGTTTACTGCTGCAATACACACCAAGCCATGTTGCTGTGGTTTTTGACGCGAAAGGCAAAACCTTCCGTGATGAACTTTTTGAACAATATAAATCTCACCGTCCCCCGATGCCAGACGACCTGCGCTCTCAAATTGAGCCTCTTCATCAAATGGTCAAAGCTATGGGGCTGCCTTTGCTGGTGGTTTCTGGTGTAGAAGCTGACGACGTGATCGGCACGCTGGCTCTTGAAGCAGAACAGGCGGGGCATGCGGTGCTGATCAGTACCGGTGATAAAGACATGGCGCAGCTCGTGACCCCGGGCGTGACTTTAATTAATACCATGAACAATACGATTCTTGGGCCAGATGAAGTTGTCGATAAATATGGCGTTCCACCTTCACTGATCATTGATTTTCTGGCTTTGATGGGCGATTCCTCGGATAACATACCAGGCGTGCCGGGTGTAGGTGAGAAAACGGCGCAGGCTCTCTTACAGGGCATTGGTGGCCTTGATGCTTTGTATGCTGATCTGGATAAGGTGTCGACACTCAGTTTTCGTGGCTCTAAAACCATGGCGGCTAAACTTGCTGAGAATAAAGACGTCGCTTATTTATCTTACCAACTGGCGACCATTAAGACAGATGTTAAGCTGGACTTGACCTGTGCAGAGCTGACAGTCTCAGAACCGAACGCGGCTGAACTTCATCAGTTATTTGGTCGCTATGAATTCAAACGCTGGCTGGCCGATGTTGAATCCGGGACCTGGCTAAGCGGTAAAAAATCTACGGGTAAGGCAGCAGCGAAGAAAGGCGCTGCCACTCAGGAAGTTGCCACCACTGCGCCTGTTGAACCTAACCAGCTTTCTCAGGACTGTTACGTCACCATTTTGGATCAAAAGACACTTGATGAATGGATCGGTTATCTGAAAGCATCGGATGTGTTTGCATTCGATACAGAAACTGATGGCCTGGATACGCTGACTGCCAACCTCATCGGCTTATCATTCGCCACCGAAGCGGGAAAAGCGGCGTATTTGCCTGTTGCACATGATTATCTGGATGCGCCGGCGCAGCTGGATCGCGATGAGGTGCTGAAACAACTGAAGCCTTTGCTTGAAGATGAAAAGCAGCTGAAAGTCGGTCAGAACCTGAAGTTCGACCGCGGTGTGTTACTGCGTTATGACATCGAATTGAAAGGCATTGCCTTCGATACCATGCTTGAGTCCTATGTACTCGACAGCGTATCTGGCCGTCATGATATGGACAGCCTGGCCGATCGTTATCTTGGCCATAAAACCGTCAGCTTTGAAGAGATCGCGGGTAAAGGTAAAAATCAGCTGACCTTCAACCAAATTGCGCTTGAACAAGCGGCACCGTATGCGGCGGAAGATGCTGATGTTACGTTGCAGTTGCATCAGTCACTTTGGCCACGGATTGCACAAAGTGAATCCCTGAAGGCAGTATTCACGGACATCGAAATGCCTTTGGTGCCTGTGCTGTCTCATATCGAACGCACCGGTGTTCTGATTGATCAGAATATTCTCGCAGCCCATTCGAAAGAACTGGCCATTCGTCTGAATGAACTCGAAAACAAAGCGCATGAACTGGCTGAAGAACCTTTTAACCTGTCTTCGACCAAACAGTTACAGGCCATTCTGTATGAAAAACAGAAATTGCCGATCCTCAAGAAAACACCGGGTGGCGCCCCGTCAACCAATGAAGAAGTTCTGGCTGAGCTGGCTTTGGATTATCCGCTGCCAAAAGTGATCCTTGAATACCGTGGGCTGGCGAAACTGAAATCGACGTATACCGATAAACTGCCCTTGATGATCAATCCGCAGTCCGGGCGTGTGCATACGTCTTATCATCAGGCAGTCACGGCCACGGGGCGTCTGTCTTCCAGTGATCCAAACCTGCAAAACATTCCGGTGCGTAATGATGAAGGGCGGCGTATCCGTCAGGCTTTTATCGCGCCAAAAGACTACATCATTCTGGCAGCCGACTACTCACAGATTGAACTGCGCATCATGGCGCATTTATCGAAAGATGAAGGTCTGCTGAAAGCATTTGCCGAGGGTAAAGATATCCACCGCGCAACGGCAGCGGAGGTCTTTGGCACGCCGCTGGACAGCGTGACTGGCGAACAGCGCCGCAGTGCGAAGGCGATCAACTTTGGTCTGATTTATGGCATGAGCGCCTTTGGTTTATCACGCCAGCTGAATATCGCGCGTAAAGAATCCCAGCGTTATATGGATTTGTATTTTGAGCGCTATCCTGGCGTGCTGGAATACATGGAACGTACCCGTGCTCAGGCTTCTGAACAGGGCTATGTTGAAACGCTGGATGGACGCCGTCTGTATCTGCCGGACATCAAATCCAGTAATGCCATGCGCCGCAAAGGTGCCGAGCGTGCAGCCATCAACGCCCCGATGCAGGGTACAGCTGCTGACATTATCAAGCGCGCCATGATCAGCGTCGCTGACTGGCTGCAACAACCTGACGCGCCGCGTGCCCGCATTATCATGCAGGTACACGATGAACTGGTGTTTGAAGTGCATAAAGATGATGTCGAAGCGGCAAGCGAAAAAATCCGCAATCTGATGGAAGCAAGCATGACGCTGGCCGTTCCGTTGAAAGTGGATGTGGGCACGGGCGACAACTGGGATCAGGCACACTAAGTGAATAGTTATTAAGCTTTTTTTGTAATTAAGCTACACAATTATGTGCTCATACCATGAGAGTGATCGCATAATCCGCGATTTTTGTGTAAGTAAACTACAAAAAGTTCTTTTTCCCCGTCAGAAAATAGGGTAAAGTTTCTCTTGTAGGGTACAGAGGTAAGATGTTCTATCTTTCAGACCTTTTACTTCACGTAATCGGATTTGGCTGAATATTTTAGCCGCCCCAGGCATTTTA
>NZ_JAFMOS010000270.1 GCF_019049755.1 Rahnella perminowiae | reverse complement strand
CCTCCGTTTGCTGATTGATGTTCATAAAAATAACCACGGTTTGTGCGCTGCCTATTTTGACTACATTCCCCACCCGGTAAATCGAAACTCCCTGGATCACCAGTAAGCGTTCAATGGCAGCAGTGGTGACAAAGACATATTGTGAAATCCGGTTGCGTTGTGCATATAAAACTAAATTACGCAGGAGCCGGACTACCGGGCCCGAGAATCCGTATCCCCCGGCGTCATGACTCTTTTCAAAGGAAAAACGTGAAAGTTCACAGACTGATGCAGAACAGGGAAGGGGAGCCTGACTTTGCCACAAATCAGGAAAAACTTCGCTGAGCATATAAGGGGCCGTAGTGGGCAAAAGGCGCACACAGCCTTTGACGTTATTGTTAATATCGGTAGTAATAATATAATCAGTGTCGATAGTGTCGAAACGATCTGTTTCCTGCTCATTGAAACTTTCCACATCCCATTTCAACCGTTGTTTAAATACACGATGCCGAAGTTGAAACATCGATAATAAGAGCGTCTGATTTCTTCTGCTTCCGGAAATACATCCGTGAAGTACGGCATGTGAAACAAGGCGTGGGTCTGTTATATCAATATCTGTATTGCCGGAATGAAAAATGCTCACCGGCGTGATAATTTCGGCTTGGCTCATATTCAATACTCATTCGTTAATAATCAGTGCAGGCTAATCACCGCCTGCACTGATAGTCAGTGATAAATAGCGGGACATCCGCTACATATTACGACCCGGATTACGCCCGCGTGGTGCGCAGCATCCCCCTCTCACGCCCGGGCAGTTTGGTTGACCTCCGACATTGCCGGAGCCTAATTTAAACCATGGATCCCCGCCGGCTTCATCCAACGTGCCTGGCTCTGTTCCCTGAGTCCACCATTTCGCTTCATAATTACTGCCCTCCCAGCTAACACGGTCGCCCTCATTATAAGTCTCCGTGGCGCTCCATTGCGGATACCCGGTTGCCGCCTGAACGGTAACATTGTAAGCCGCAGTGTCGCTCGCTCCGCTGATATCAGTCACGGTCAACTGGAACACCAGTGAATGATTAATCAGCACGGTTGGCGCGGTGTAAGTCAGCGTTTCACCGGTCACGGATGTGGCAGTGACATCTGCTGGCAAACTCCAGAAGTAGCTCAACACTTCGCCGTCAGGGTCATACGAGTTTGCCGCGCTGAGTGTACCCGTTGCGCCGCTGCTGACTGTTTTACTGCCGGAGACTGCCGCCACCGGAGGCTCATTCACGCCACCTGCGACCAGGAAGGTATAGGTATCAGTACCGGTTTTGCTGCCATCAGAGACGGTAAGTGAAACGGTATAACTGGCCTGATACCCTGCGGCAGGCACCCGCAGGTGAATAATCGGGTCTGTCAGGCTGCCGCTGACAATTAAGCCCGACGGGACATTCCACTGATAAGTGATCGGGTCACCGTCAGGATCGTAGGAATGACTGCCATCAAAGGTAAGTTGGGTAATCGGAGAGACCGGGCTTTTTGGCCCCACGATTTGCGCGACCGGTGCGCGATCGAGCGGATCAACGCTGGCATTAATACCTTTAAAGTAGAAAGGTGCCATATCAATGGCTTGTGTCACTATCGGGGCACCCAGCCCTTCACGCGCAGCATTGACCAGCAGACCGTTATCCTGATCGGCAGTCCAGGTAAATACGCCTCCCAGCCCTTTTGAGCGGGCATATTCAGCTTTCGCTTTTACGGTACGCGGCGTATCCAGAGAGATAAATAATTTAGAAGACGAGCTGTACAGATAGTCTGCGTCAGCCTTTTCATCGGTATAGAGTTCGAAGCCGTTTTTCCCTTTTTGCGCTTCCAGATCCAGATAGTTATAAATAATGTCATACCATTCTGAGCTTCCTGACTCAAAAGTCCCCGTTGTCGTTGCGGCACCTGGTTCATAGGTACCGACCAAAGGTGACAGTTGAGAGATCGCCGCATTACGCGCATTACGGGTATAACCTGCGTAGCCAATGTTGATATTACTCTGCGCCACACCTATTGAAATCAGATAGTCAACTGCGGCATCCACGCCATAGCTGGTTTGTTCTGTTTTATGCAGGTTCGTATGATGATTCAGTGCGGGAGCCCATGGCGTACCGAAGAAATCGTAGGTCATCACGTTAATCCCGTTCAGACCTGCAGCCAGCAGACCCGGGATGTCGGCTTTCGCCAGAACCGCCGGATCGGCTGAAGAGGCGATACTGATTCTGGTGTTTGGCAATCCGGCATTGTTGAAAGCTGCCCGCAACTCTCTCATTAAAATGACATAGTAAACACTGTCGTCATCGCCATAAGGGTTGTTATTGCCTGCTGCTCCCGGATATTCCCAGTCAATGTCGACTTCTGTGAACATCGGGAAACGTTTGAAGATATCCACAATGCTGGCACAGAAGCGAACACGCTGTTGGGCATCGCGTGACATGTTGTAAAAACCGTTACTCATGGTCCAGCCACCCACGCTAAATGAGAGAACCAGATCATGACCGAGTGTTTTTGCTTTTTTCTGCAAATCCCGCAGACCGCCTAAAATCCCCTGAACTTTTTCCTGCTGGAAATCGTCAGGCATAGTGATGTCTTTATAACTCGGGAAGCCATTATTGACGTAGGTTTGGGTATCACCCCAGACATCGAGGAAAGTAACAGAGCCGTCCTGATCGTGAATACCAAATGCTGCTGCCCCGCTGGAGATGGCTGCAGATTTCTCACCCAAATCACCAAGAATGCCGACAAAACCCACAATTAATTTGTCGAATGCCGTTGGCGAAACAAGTGCCAGGTCAACGCCACGCCCGCGATCTGCGGGTTGCTGGCTGCCTTGCAGGCGGCCATCATATTGTGACCAGTCGGTGTAATAACCAAAGACTTTTGGGCGACCTACAGTGTTGTATTTGTTATATACCGGTTTAGCTACGCGGGCTGCGGTATAACTGAATTTTTCGGTATCAACGGCGGGATCAAATCCGTCGATCAGATAAGATTCAGTTGTGGCGGCATCGGGTTTTGTAATTTTAGACATAAATTTTCCTTAACAGTTAGCATTCTGAATTATCAGCACGATAGAAATCTGAAACAGCATTTCGTCTTGGAACGTGAATCATTTTGGCTGTAATTCTGTGTTGTGCAAATTGGCTTGTTAATTTTTTATGTTTTATTTTCAATAAGTTAAATTAAATAAACTAAAAAAAATGAAAAACCTGACACTTATTACAGGTATTACAGGCAGTTTAATTG
>NZ_JAFMOS010000271.1 GCF_019049755.1 Rahnella perminowiae | reverse complement strand
GATCCACAAAGATGGAAAATAAATTACATTTAACCTATTCGTTACAAATTATCTTCCGCAACATAATATTGCGGATCGTCGAGTTCATGAGAGCAGAAAGGCCCGGCTTTCTTAAGCAAACTTACGCAATCATTACTCAGATGACGCAGGCGAATGGTTTTCCCGGCATCAAGATAACGCGCAGTCAGCTTATCAATCGCCTCCACCCCGCTGGAATCCATGACCCGCGTACCGGCAAAATCCAGCACCACATTTTGCGGATCGTTTTCAGGATTAAACAGTTCAGCAAATGTTGCCGCAGAACCGAAGAACAGCGGCCCGTCCAGTTTATACACCGTCAGATCGCCTTTGGTTTTGTGCTCACGAATACGGATACGCGCCTGTTGCCAGGCAAAAACCAGCGCTGAGATAATGACGCCGCTGATAACCGCCACAGCAAGATCGGTGAAAATCGTGATGACCGTGACAATCAGCATTACCAGCACGTCGGCTTTCGGCATACGGCGAAGACGCCGCAGCGAACTCCACTCAAAAGTGTTGTAGCAGACAACCAGCATAATCCCGGCCAGCGCCGCGACGGGCAGCAGACCAATATAACCGGAGAGACTGACCACAAACAGAATCAGCAGGATGGCCCCCACCGTACCTGAAATCCGCCCGCGACCGCCGGAGGTAAAATTAATGATCGATTGCCCAATCATCGCACAACCGGCGAAGCAACCGAACAATCCGCAAATGGTATTGCCCGCGCCCTGGGCGATACTCTCGCGGTTACCGTTGCCCTTCTGATTCCCCATTTCATCCAGCACCGTCATGGTCAGCAGCGATTCAATCAGGCCGACCAGCGCGATCACGACGGCATAGGGCAGCACGACTTTCAGCATCTCAACATTGAACGGTGCAACCGGCAGGCTGAAATGCGGCAATGCTCCTGAGATATCCGCCAGATCACTCACCCGCAAGGTATGCAGGTTAAAACCGATCGCGACGGCAGAAACGATGATCAGCGCCGCCAGAGAAGCGGGAATGATTTTGGTCAGTTTCGGGAACAGCACCACCACCAGTATCGCCAGTAGCACCAGCCCGTACATCAGTGGCCCCTGCCCGGCAATCATGTGCAACTGAGCCAGCATAATGACAATCGCCAGACCGTTCACGAAACCGTGAACCGCAGGCAACGGCACCAGCCGGATAAATTTTCCGAGGCGGAAGACCCCAATCAGTATCTGGATCATCCCGGCAAAAATGGTCGCCCACAACACGTATCCCATACCGTGTTGCGCCGCCAGACTCATCAGCACAACTACAATGGAACCCGCCGCGCCCGAGACCATGCCCGGTTTACCACCAAACAGTGCCGTTACCAGCCCGATAATAAACGCCGTATGCAGACCGACAATCGGTGACAACCCGGCAACCAGTGAAAAGCCGACTGCCTCAGGGATCATTGATACCGCCACCACGAATCCGGCCAGCGTTTCATTCTTCACTTCAGACAACTTCAGACCACGCGGACTAAACATAGAACATCCGGTACATTTCCCGATCAGTTAAAAAATTGTGACAAGTATCTAAAAATGAACCAGACGAGGCAAGGTTTATCCTGTGTGCTGATATCAGGGACGGCCACAAGCGGATCGAGATAAATGTGGTTCTCGTGTATAATGCGGGGAATTGTGGTCATTACATCGTGCGGTTATATTTAATCGTTTGATAATTAAGATATTAAGGTGAGAAAAACATGGGATTCAAATGCGGTATCGTCGGCCTGCCGAACGTCGGTAAATCTACGCTGTTCAATGCGCTGACCAAAGCGGGTATCGAAGCGGCAAACTTCCCGTTCTGCACCATCGAACCGAATACCGGTGTGGTACCTATGCCCGATCCGCGTCTCGACCAGTTGGCAGAAATTGTAAAACCCCAGCGTATCCTGCCTACTACCATGGAATTTGTGGACATCGCGGGCCTGGTAAAAGGTGCCTCTAAAGGCGAAGGTCTGGGTAACCAGTTCCTGACCAACATCCGTGAAACCGAAGCGATCGGCCACGTGGTGCGCTGCTTCGAGAACGACAATATTATTCACGTTAACAATAAAGTGGATCCGGCTGATGACATTGATGTCATCAATACCGAACTGGCGTTATCTGACCTTGATACCTGCGAACGTGCGATTCATCGTGTGCAGAAACGCGCCAAAGGCGGCGACAAAGACGCGAAAGCAGAACTGGCCGCACTGGAAAAATGCCTGCCACAGCTGGAAAACGCCGGCATGCTGCGCGCGCTGGCTCTGACTGAAGAAGACAAAGCGGCCATCCGCTACCTGAGCTTCCTGACACTGAAACCCACCATGTACATCGCGAACGTTAATGAAGACGGTTTCGAGAACAATCCTTACCTCGACGTTGTGCGCAAAATTGCAGAAGCGGAAGGCTCAGTCGTCGTTGCTGTTTGTGCTGCGGTTGAATCGGACATCGCTGAACTCGACGATGCTGACCGTGAAGAATTTATGGCTGAGCTGGGTCTGGAAGAACCGGGCCTGAACCGCGTGATCCGCGCCGGTTATGAGCTGCTGAATCTGCAAACTTACTTCACCGCCGGCGTGAAAGAAGTCCGTGCATGGACCATCCCTGTTGGCGCAACGGCGCCGCAAGCTGCAGGTAAAATCCACACTGATTTTGAGAAAGGCTTTATCCGCGCACAAACCATCGCATTCGACGATTTCATCACCTACAAAGGTGAGCAAGGCGCGAAAGAAGCGGGCAAAATGCGTTCAGAAGGCAAAGACTACATCGTTAAAAATGGCGACGTGATGAACTTCCTGTTCAACGTCTGATTCCAAACTCAGCGCATATTGTTCTGAAACCTCTGCGAAAATCCACGTCATGGCGTGGATTTTTCTTTTTATCGCAAAGGCCTGCTTAAAAGTGGCTGTCCGGGCCTTCTTTCATTTCTCCTTCTGCCGCATTACGGGATATATTAGCGGCACAAACGTAAAATTATCTTTTTGTAACGGATAACATTTCAATGGCACTGATCCCAAAAAACTACCAGCGTCTGGAAAGCGGATATCGCGAGAAAGCGCTGAAAATCTATCCGTGGGTATGCGGGCGCTGCTCGCGGGAGTTTGTTTACTCAAACCTGCGTGAATTAACGGTTCACCATATCGACCATGATCATACCAATAATCCGGAAGATGGCAGTAACTGGGAGTTGTTATGTCTGTATTGCCATGACCACGAACATTCAAAATACACTGAGGCTGACCAGTACGGCACAACCGTTGTGGCAGGAGAAGATGCACAAAAAG
>NZ_JAFMOS010000272.1 GCF_019049755.1 Rahnella perminowiae | reverse complement strand
TGTGTATAAGAGACAGGGAGATATAACAACCTTTAATTTTATATTCTCTCTTATAAATGAGTCAGTATCTGGCTGGAAGGCGGCTTTAGATGATCAGGGTTTAAAATGAGTGTGAAAATAACGAATCACTTTAAAAATAAAAATAGCCAGGATGAGTTTGATTTACGCAAAAACGTTGGCGCTGTTATTGACCGAAGATACACTATTATTGTCATTACCTTAATCTTTGCCATCATTGGCCTGTTATATGCCGTTCTGTCGGCTCCGGTTTATCATACTGATGCGTTAGTTCAGATCGAATCCTCAGGCGAAACCGATATGATAAGTCATATCTCGCCATTATTGCCGGCGAAATCACCTGTTTCACTGACAGAAAAACAATTGATTACTTCCCGGGCAATACTGGGAGAAACCGTCGCTCAGTTAAATTTGGATACAGAAGTCCGTTTTGCCCATTTTCCCATTATTGGTGAGGCGATACGGCGATATTCGTCGTCAGGATTGCCGCAGATCACGGTGGATATCTTTGAACCACGCGAGGGAGTGACCGGAAGCCCTTATACGCTTGAAATTCTCGGGAATGCTAATTATCAGATAACATCACCTTCCGGCACGACCACATCGGGAATGGCCGGTAGGGTGTTAGAAACTCCGGAGTTTCGTATTGAAGTCAACGCAATCAATGCGCGCAAAGGCGATAAGTTCACCGTTATAAAAGTCGAAGTGCTCAAGGTGATCAGTGACTTACAAACCAATGTCAACGTCATGGATCAGGGAAAAGATACGGGTATTTTGACTATCAGCTACAGTGGCAATGATCGTAAACAAATTAAGCGTATTCTCCAGACAATTATTGATAACTATGCCCGCCAAAGTATCCACCGGAAATCAGAAGAAGCAGAAAAAAGTCTGGAGTTTCTCAGGAGTCAGCTTCCCTTGGTAAAAAACAACCTTGGGATCGCAGAAGCGAAATTAAACACCTTCAGAAGCCGAAATAATTCGGTGGATTTACCGATGGAAGCAAAGTCGGCCCTCGACAGCCTGGTTCAACTGGATGGTCAGGTTAACCAGCTTATCCTTAAAGAAGCTGAGATTTCAAAGCTCTATACAAAGCAGCATCCTGCATACGTGGCATTAATTGAAAAAATCCATGTACTGAAAGAAGAAAAGGAAAATCTGAGTCAAAAAATCAGCACATTGCCTCAGATGCAGCAGGAAGTGGTCAGGCTGACGCGTGACGTTCAGTCGGGACAACTTATCTATATGCAGCTTTTAAATAAGCAGCAAGAACTAAAAATCAGCCAGGCCAGCACAATCGGCACGGTCAGGATTATCGACAGTGCCGTCACAGGATTAAAGCCCGTGAAGCCCAATAAAATCAGGGTGATATTTATTTTTGCCTGTCTGGGAATGATTTCATCCGTTGGATTTATCCTGGCAAAAGTCTCACTGCAGCATGGCATTGATTCCGCCGAAATACTTGAAGACATCGGTCTGAATATTATTTCAAATGTGCCGCTATCAGAGTGGAAAAATAACCCCGATCCTGACGCTATTAAGGATGGGCAACGCTTAAGCCTACTGGCACTTGAGAATCCGTCAGATATTGCCATTGAAGCCCTGAGAAATTTAAGAACCAGTTTATATTTCTCGCTGATGGAATCCGGATCAAATGTATTGATGATCTCCGGTGCTACCCCGATGGTAGGTAAAACCTTCATCAGTTCCAACCTTGCTGTGGTGATAAGCCAGGCTGAAAAACGGGTCTTATATATTGATTGCGATATGCGAAAAGGGTATGCACACCGGATCTTTGATATTCACAACGTAGGTTTATCAGAGGCTATTGCAGGTTCCATCATGTATAAAGACGCGGTCCAGAGCAGTAAAATTCCGGGGCTGGATATCATTACGCGCGGGAAGTTATCCAGAAAACCATCGGAACTTTTGATGCGCAAGGAATATCGCCAACTTATTCAATGGGCTTCAGAGAATTACGACCTCGTAATACTGGATGCACCGCCGGTTCTGGCGGTAAGCGATGCCGTTATTATCGGGAAACATGCGGGTATTTCTCTGCTGGTTGCTAAATTCGAGCAGAGCACAGTACGTGAAATAGAATCTGCAATCAGAGTATTCAAAAGAAATAATATTGATATTAGCGGCGGGGTGCTCAACGCAGTGGTGAATAAATTTTCTGGTTTCTATAGCTATGGTAAAAAAGAAATATATGAATATCATGCATCTGAGCTATGAAAATCACACTACGTTATCAGGACATAGGCAGAACTCTACGAGAAGTGGTGTTTGCTCCTGACTGGTCTTAACTAAACCAGGATCATTATGATATCTTTCAGGGAAAGATAATGAATAAGATATTCAGCGACAGTGTTATTTATGTTGGCGGAGAGTTATTTGTAAAAATTTTCCCTTTCCTTCTGCTCCCTGTTCTCTCCCGTGCTTTGGGGCCTGAACAGTACGGACAAATATCTTTATTCAATACTTATGTGTCGATCTTCTTTGTCTTCATTGGGCTCAATTCATCAGCCGCGATTATTAGATATGAGTACACGCAAAAAAGATATCATTCTGCAGATTATTTCTTTTCCTCTGTCATTATTTTATCCATTGCCTTCATCCTTTACATCCATGTCCTGTATGTTTTTTACCGCCATGAAATTATCATCCTTGCAGCGCTGGCAGGTTATCTGCAGTGTGTTTACACCAATCTGGTCTCGGTCAGTCAGGCCAGAAAAGAAGCGAAAAAATACCTGATAGCACAAGTGCTTAATGCGGCAATGTCATTTTTTATGACATTATTATTTCTGTATTATTTTTGGGCGAACTATGAGGCCAGGGTTTACGCGATTATCATGGGCTTTCTGCTCTCAATATTTTTTGCTTCCTGGTCAAACAGAGTCTGGCTGAAGCAGGTAGATTTTCGTTTTGAGACGTTTAAAAAGACATCATCGCAACTTTTACTTTTTGGCGTTCCTCTCATTATTCATAATTTGAGTTTTCTGGCCCGATCCGGACTGGACAGGATTATGATCAGTAAATACTTCCCCGGTGCCACATTGGGGAATTACTCAGCAGCATTTCAGCTGAGTGTGATTATTACCGTAGTGCTGATGGCGCTGAATAAGGCATTGACCCCTCATCTGTACAGCCAGTTAAGGAATAATAAAATCAGGAGAAGTGATTTTAATCTGATCTTCGCCGGGTATTTTTTTCTGAGCATACTGATAACCGTTGTTGCGCAGTTACTGCCTGAAAAAATATACAATATGGTTGCAGGAGAAGAGTATAAG
>NZ_JAFMOS010000273.1 GCF_019049755.1 Rahnella perminowiae | reverse complement strand
GATAATTATTTTCATTACGGGAGTCAGGATATTTTTAAGTGTAAGTGACAGTATGCGGATATATCTTTATCAGGTTTTTTGCGGCAGGGCATAAGAATAATAAAAGGTAACAACCTGAAATATTCATTAGGGGAAATATAACGGCGGGATAATCCCCGCCGTTAATCAGCGCGTGTTGCCTTCAAAGCGCCATCGCACCGCTATACAATACGGCACCTGTGGGTTGCCCCGTCGGAGAACCGCCGCGAGGCTCAAGGCTTATCGCCAGCGTAAAGCCCGCATCCGGCATGTTCGTTGCCAGCGCCAGTTGTGTCGGTTGCTGCGTATTCAGTAACCCGAGAGAATGCGGCTTGCCGCCCGGCGCAATGGCCCACAGTTCGAGGCTGTGGTCTGCGGCGATATTCTGTGCATTAATCGGTGTCAGCAACAAACTGCGGGTGCTCCTGTCAGCACTGACCACCCATTGCCCGGCCTGCGGCGCGTTGCTGCTGGCCAGTATTGCCACCGGCATCGGCGCTTGCGGTTGAACCAGTAAGCGTGGGATCAACAATAAGGCGGCCAGCCCGGCGGCCAGTGCCCAGCCCATATAAGCCCGCACCGGTCGTCGTGCCGTTACCGGAACTCTTGTCGGTTGCAGCGCAAGGTTATGCTGAATGCGTTTCCACACCGAGGCTGGCGGGATGACCGGGGTTATCTGATTATCCAGTTGCGTGAAGGCTTCCTGCCAGCGGGCCACTTCGGCCGCCAGTTCAGGGTCGGCCTGCATTTTTTGCTCAAACTGAATCCGTGCCGCGCCGCGCAAGGTGCCGAGCGCATATTCAGCCGCGAGGGCGGCATGATAATGGCTTCTGCTTTTCATAATCCTACGCAGCTCTTTAAGTGATCCAGGGCGCGACGGATCCAGCTTTTGATCGTCCCCAGAGGTTGTTGAAGATGCGATGAGACCTCGCCGTGCGACAGGCCCTGATAATAGGCAAGGATCAGGCTTTGTCTTTGTTCGGCAGGCAGGTGTGCAAGGCAGGCGGCCAAAATTTTGGCATCACTGTCCTGTTGCAGCCGTTGCAAGGGTTCATCATGGTCGCTGGCATCACCGTCACTCATTGTCTCATCCAGTTCATCTAACTGGTTGTCGCTTCCGCGCATCCAGTCGATAGCGCGGTTGCGGACAATATGGGTGAGCCAGGTCATCGGGGAACTGAGTGCCGGATTGTACGAGGCAGCGCGATTCCACGCGGTGATATAGCTGTCGTGCAATACTTCTTCTGCCCAGGCATGTCGCCGCAACATACGTAATGCAACGGCGAACAGCCGGGGTGACGTCAGACGGTATAATTGTTCAAATGCCTGTCGGTCACCAACGGCCATCGCGTTCATCAGTTCCCGCTGGATTTCCAGCGCTTTCTCTGGTGTTGGCTTTATTAAAAGATTGTCATGCATTCGCCCGTCCTGACTTGCTGAGATGCTGTTTCATAAGAGAAATCATGCACTCAGTATAGCCGGTATTATTTTGGCATCAGCACGGTATCAATGACGTCGATCACACCGTTCTTCTGCTGGACATCATAAGTACTGATATTGGCGATATTCCCTTTGGCGTCTTTGAGCTGAATATTGTGCGGGCCGTTGTTGAGGATCCACAGCGGCTGGCCGTTAACGGTTTTCAGTTCCGCTGTGCCGTTACCTTTTTTCAGCAGTTTTTCGAGATCCTTCATTTCATATTTACCGGCCACGACGTGATAGGTCAGGATGCTGGTCAGGGTGGCTTTATTTTCAGGTTTCACCAGATTATCCACGGTGCCTGCCGGTAATTTTGCGAAGGCGGCATTGGTCGGGGCGAATACGGTGAACGGACCTTTACCTTGCAAGGTATCTACCAGACCGGCGGCTTTCACGGCAGCGACAAGCGTGGTGTGGTCTTTCGAGTTAAGGGCGTTTTCTACGATATTTTTGGACGGGTACATTTCTGCACCACCGACCATGGTGGTGCTTTGGGACATCATTGCAGCCATTGACGCGGTGCTCAGCAGAAGAGAAGCACAGATAGCGGTACGGATTAATGTTTTCATGATGGTGTCCTTGGGAGTTGAGTAGGTAAGGTCTTGCCTCACATCTATACATACGAATCACCCCCCGCTTTTGGATGCAGGAAAAACGATAAAAAAACGAATTACATGAAAAATATTTTCAACCTGTTGATTGAAAAGAAAAAGCCACGTCGGTCAAACGTGGCTTTATGTGTTGCAGGGGCAGGATTATTTGCCAGAAGGATGGTTGCCGGGAATATCGACTGTCTCGATTTTGGTCTTCCGCTGGATAGTGAGTGTGGAACCTGCCGACGCCGCGATAATCGCTGCCAGACCCATCCACTGGGTCGCGGTCAGGAATTCACCGAGGAAGATAATGCCCGAAAGTGCCGCCATTGCCGGTTCCATGCTCATCAGCGTGCCGAAGGTTTTGGCTGGCAATTTGGTCAGCGCCATCATTTCCAGGGAATAAGGAATGGCAGAAGTGAGCAGGGCGATCAGCAAACCGAGCGGTAAAATCTCCCAACTAAAAATAGAGGTGTGAGCCTGTACTGCCCCAATCGGGAAGAAAATTAACGCGGCAATCAGTGACCCCATCGCCGCGGTACCCGGCCCGTAACTGCTGCCTGCGCGTTGTCCTGCGAGGATATAAACGGCCCAGCAGGCACCGGCGATCAGCGCAAAGCACGCGCCTTTGAGATCAACACCGCCAGCACTTTGCCCGAGAGGCAACAGCAACAGCAACCCCGTCACAGCCAGTACTACCCAGATGAAATCTACCGGGCGTCGCGAGGAGAACATCGCGACTGCCAGCGGGCCGGTAAATTCCAGTGCAACGGCAATGCCCAGCGGGACCGTTTGCAGGGCCAGATAGAACGAATAGTTCATACAGCCCAGCGCCAGTCCATACATCAGCAGCGCACGCAAATTACCGCCGCGCATTTTCAGACGCCACGGACGAAAATAGAGAAGTAATAAAACAGAGCCGAGCCCAAGACGTAATGCCGTGACACCTTGCGGACCGACTACCGGGAAAAGCGTTTTGGCCAGCGACGCCCCGCCTTGTAATGACAACATGGCGATCAGTAACAATAAAATCGCTATCAGCGGTGAGGTTTTTTTTGCTAACACTGGAACCGGCGGGCTGTTGTTATGCGTCGCCGTCTGCAGCGTGTTCTGCGGTTCCTGCGGCTGATGTTGTCCTGACTGTGTCATCCTTTGCGCCTTTTGAGGTGATCCATGAATCCGCAAACTCAAGATTTATAGTTTTGAAAAGAAAGGTAAAGTGCTGTCAGTGTAGAGGGAAATGTGG
>NZ_JAFMOS010000274.1 GCF_019049755.1 Rahnella perminowiae | reverse complement strand
GGTTAATACAAATACATCGCCGCCTTTTTTATCGGCTTTCTTCGAGAGATCTTCAATGGCACCGGACTGTGAGGTTTTATTTGAGGTAGTGACAGAACCGACTTTAGTATACTGCGAAGCCACTTTTTCAAAATCTACTTTCTTCATTAATTCAGCTGAATAAGCGCTAAAAGAGACACAACCCATCACAGCCAGTGCCAGCAAAGCTTTAGATATTTTCATGTAAGCCTCAGATTTAAAATTGCTCAGTAAATTGAAGGAGAACAACAGGAAGACGCTTATTGATTGAAATCCCTGTTAAACAATAACCCACCTTTTAAACAATGAGTTATCACTGCATTTAGTAATAGACAAGGAAGTAAATAATTACAAGGCGGAAAGGAAAATTAAGCGGTGAATACGGTGTTAAACCATCAATCCCGCGCAAACATCCCCGGGGATTTAATACCCGCTGTGTATGTTATTTGCCTGTTAATACGTAACCCGGAAAATGTTTCACTGCTAATAATTAAGTTTGAACCTGCCGTACTGGCACAACGTCAGCCTTATCAGCCTGATCTGAGCGCAGAACATATCGGTTATGGCCGTGCGCTGCCCGCTTTCCGGCACGGAACAGGGTGCCTGCTGTATTACTTTTAACTGAACGTGACGGATAGCGTCTCCCCGCGATGCCCCTTTAAGAATTCCTTAACGTAACGTCTGTAGGATGAGCGTTCTGACTGCCGGAAGTCTGGAATTCTCATCGCAGATATTTTCAATAAAGGGGCATCGTCATGGTATTAAACACCGCAGTGACCGCCATGATTGGCAGCATACTGATTACCCTTCAGTTTTCCTCTCTCGTCATCGCCTGGTGGCGGATGCGCAGTGGCGTCCTGCGCGATGAAGTGCATGAAACCTCGGAATTTATCGTGCTGGTGCGGCCATTGTGCGGGCATAACGCCTTCGAAGAGGAGACCATGCGCTCCAGTTTTTATCAGGATTATCCCGCTTATGAAATTGTGTTTTGCGTGGCGTCACGGTTTGATCCGGTGATCCCGCTGGTGGAAAAACTGATGGCGGAATTCCCCGATAAGCCTGCACGACTGCTGATTGGCGATGACAAGATATCCGCCAATCCGAAAGTGAATAATCTTAATAAAGCCTGGAGCAATACCACCGCAGGCGTGGTGGCAATGGCAGACAGCAACCTGCTGTTACCGCCGGATTATCTGCGTTCACTGGCGAATACTTTTGACAGTCAGACCGGGCTGGTGAGTTCTCCGGCAGTCGGAATGATCCCGGAGAATTTATGGGGTGCCGTAGAAGCCGCAATGCTGAATACGCATCAGGCGCGCTGGCAGTATCTGTCGGATTTTCTGGGTAACGGTTTTGCGCAGGGGAAAACATTGTGCTGGCGGCGCGAGGTGCTTGATAATGGTGGCGGAATGGCAGCGCTGGGCAGTGAGCTGGCGGAAGATGTCGCCTCAACCAAACTGGTACGCCGCGCGGGGCTGAAAGTCCGTCTGCCCGCGCAACCTTTTGTGCAGCCTATCGGGCATCGCAGCCTGGAAGCGGTCTGGAGCAGACAACTGCGCTGGGCGCGCATCCGGCGTGCCGGTTTTTTCTGGCTGTTTGTGCCTGAAATTATTATGGGTTTCCTGCCTGCTCTGGCAGCAGTGGTCTGGCTGACCCTCCGCGGTGATTTACCCCTGTTTGCAGCTCCTGTGCTTTTTGTGTTGTGGTATGGCGGCGAATGGGCGCTGGCCAAAGCGCTCGGCTGGCCGCATCGGCTAAGAGATATTCTGGCGATGTGCATCCGCGATATCCTGCTGCCCGCCTTGTGGTTATGGTGCTGGACCGGGCGCGGTTTTACGTGGCGCGGCACTATTTTGGGTGAAGGGCACTTAGGCAAAAAACAACCGGTGTCTGCCAGTCAGCACTCAGGGAAATAAGGACAGCATGTTTTCTCTTGAAACACTCGAAACGCTTATCAGAACGCACGGCCTGTTGATCATGACGCCGCTGGCCATCCTTGAAGGGCCGGTAGTGACGGTGATTGCAGGTTACTTCGCCCGTCTCGGCTATTTCAGCGTGTCCGCCATGTTTTCCGTGGTGATGGTGGGGGAAGTGCTCGGGGATATCATTTTTTACTCGCTCGGACGCTGGGTGATCAAAGCTGACGGACAACCGCCCGGCTGGCTGGCCCGTCTCGGGCTGACACAGCCGCGGCTGGAAAAAATGGTGAAAAGTTTTGATCGCAAGGGCGGGCGGTTGCTGGTGCTCGCCAAACTGACCCATTCCGCTGGCGCACTGGTGCTGACCGGCGCGGGAATAGCGCGGATGCCGCTGGTGCCTTTTCTGTTCTATAACATCATCGCGGCCATTCCTAAAAGCCTGTTTCTTCTGGGCCTCGGCTGGATGTTCGGCGATATTATCGCAGAGGTGAATAACTGGATAGCCTGGGTATCCCTTGGCCTGTTCATCCTGCTGGCCGTGACGGGGGTGCTCTGGGTGAGGTCTAAACAATGATCACGGTGAGTTGCATTATTCCGGCACACAATGAGGCCGGTCGTATCGGCAGGGTGCTGGATGTGGTGCAGAATCACCCTTTGCTGCTGGAGATTATCGTGGTGGATGACGGCTCCGGCGATAATACCGCACAAATCGCACAAGGCAGGGGGATCAGGGTGATCAGCCTGCCTGAAAATCGCGGTAAAAGTTACGCTGTGGCCGAAGGCATTGCTGTGGCAACGGGCAGCCATCTGCTGATGCTTGACGCGGATCTTGTCGGGCTGAATGATGACGATATTACGGCGCTCATCCGGCCGGTGATGCAACATCAGGCTGATGTCACGATAAGCCTGAGGCGTAACAGCCCGTGGGTCTGGCGATTTATCGGGCTGGATTATATCTCCGGTGAGCGGGTGTTTGCGCGCGGGTTAGTGGCGAAGCATCTCGGGGAGATCCGCCGGTTGCCGCATTTCGGGCTGGAAGTCTGGATCAATCAGCGCTGGATTGCCGCCGGATTTCGCTTACAGGTCATCAGATGGCAGGGCGTTATCAGCCCGTATAAAGCCGCTAAAATCGGCAGGTGGCGTGGATTACAGGCCGATATATCGATGATGCGCGATATATTCCGGACCATCAGCTTGCGCGAATCGGTACGGCAAATTATCTGTCTTAAGCGCAAAATCCGGGCCTGAGTGTGAATGTCACTTTGCCCCGCAGCTCTGGCAACAATTGGGTCGACCCGTCTGGTCACAAAAAGAATCTTGCAGCCGCTATTGTGCGAAAGGCGGTATCACATAATTAAAAATTGCTGAATGTCATCATTCACCCGGCAATAATTTAATCATTAAT
>NZ_JAFMOS010000275.1 GCF_019049755.1 Rahnella perminowiae | reverse complement strand
GTGCAGTACCGCGTAAAATAGTAAAAGGCCGAGCAGGCTAAGCCAGAAAATCGGCACGGAATACCCGAGCAACGACACCAGCCTTGCCGCATTATCCAGCCAGCTTCCCGGTTTCCATACCGCCAGCAACGCCAGCAAAATCCCGAAGGTGCCGCCGAGCAGGATGGCACAAGTCGCCAGCTCAACCGTTGCCGGGAATGTACGCATCAGATCGCTGGCCACCGGCTGCGCGGTAATACGGGAAATTCCCATATCGCCGTGCGCCAGGTGATCGAGATAACGGACAAATTGTACCGGTACGGACTGATCGAGACCTAAATCGCGACGCACCTGCGCATAGGTGGCTTCGCTGGCGTGATCGCCGGCCACCTGTAACGTCGGATCAATCGGGGCGAGATGGGAAAGCGTGAAAGTAAACGCCAGCAGTCCGAGCAGCGTCAGTGCCAGCGAAATCACGCCGGTCAGCAAACGGCCTGACCAGCGCCAACCCTGCCGGACGAATCCGGCGGGTGTTGAACTGTCTGCCATTACTTCGTGACCTTGCTGTAAAAGACCATGTCAGGGTTGATGCCCTGCACGTAACCTTTAATGTTGTCGCGTACGGCAATCAGGCTTTTGGCTTGCAGACCAATCACAAACGGCGAGTTTTTCTGGACTTCCAGCTGCAACTGACGGTAATCCGCCACGCGTTTGGCCTGATCCGGTTCCGCAATCGCAGCCAGCGTCAGTTTATTGAGTGCCGGAATGGACCAGTTAGCGCGCCATGCCAGTGTTTTGCTGCTCCCTTCTTCCGGGTTGAAAGCAAACGCTGAAGCGTTGGTGTTCGGGTCAAAGTAATCCGGTCCCCATGACGACATATACGCGTCGTAATTGTGTGATTTCACTTTGGTAGAAATCTGCGAGCTCAAACCCGGATCCAGTTTCACCGTTACGCCGCCCTGCGCAAAGCTGGCCTGCAGCGCCTGTGCGATGTCCAGATACGGCGGCTGATTGGCGGTAGAGAGTGTGAAACTGACGTTAGTCAGCCCGGCTTTCGCCAGAATCGCTTTGGCTTTTGCCGGGTCATAGGTGTATGGCGTGTCGTTCAGCGCGCCCAGATAGCCTTCCGGCAGGAAGGCCTGATGCACCTGGAACTGATCTTTCATCAGATCATGAGCAATGTGGTTGTAATCGAACAGGTAGCGGGCCGCTTCCCAGAATGCAGGATTACCCAGCGCCGGGGAGGCTTTGACATTGAACTGCATGAAGTACAGTGAGGCATACGGGATCGCCAGAGGCTTAACACCCTTTTTACCGGCGAGTGCAGCCATCTGGTCAGAACCGAGATTACGCGCCATATCGGCATCCCCCTGCTCGATCAGCAAGCGGCGCGCAGCAGGATCCGGTACGTTTTTTATCAGAATGGTTTTCAGCTTCGGCGCGCCTTCCGGTGAGGTCGGGTTCGCAGATAAAATCACGACTTCATGCGGTATGTAGTTACGGATCTGGTAAGGGCCGGAACCGGCAGAATGATTGCTCAGCCACTGGTGACCAAGGTCGTCAGCGGTGGCGTTAGCTTTCACCAGTTTACTGTCCACGATAGAAGATACCGGCGCAGACAGCAGGCTCAGCACGAATGACGGGCTGACATCGGCAGTCCAGCTGACTTTCACATGCTGGTCATCAATCTTAGTCAGGAAGGTATCAACGTTTTTATCGGTCCAGCCCAGTTGCGTCAGGATAAATGAAGGCTCCAGATTCAGCTTCACCACGCGTGATAACGAGAATATGACGTCATCGGCAGTCAGCGGATTGCCACTGGCAAAGGTGACTTTCGGTGACAGCGTGAAGGTCAGGCTGCGGTTATCTTTGCCTGCTTCCCAGGAGGCCGCCAGCGTCGGTTTTAAATCGATCGGATTGTTCGGGTCAGACTGGACCAGGCGCTGATAAATATTATTAAAAGCCTGAACCGTGGTCAGTTCAAATCCCTGCGCCGGGTCAAAACTGGAGGTGTCATCAATGGATTGTGCGATAACCAGCGTATCCGGCGGCGTAGCAGCCTGCACGGAGAAAGTAGCCGCAATAGCCGTAAACAGAACGGACGGTAATAAAGCTTTCATCAAGACAGACTCTCCAAGGTAGCGAAATTGCTAAGATTTTGTTGAGTGTAAAGTTTCTTCTATCTGGCAGAAAGTCTGATAAAGACTATCGTTATGCGAATTTTGCATAACGTTATCTGATTGGTTATTAATGAGGCAAGACGGGGCTTTGCGGCGGATTGTTACTGTACAAAGCCCGTGGTGGAGATATTTTATGAACAGCGAAAAGACAGGCGCTTAAAACGGGAGAGATGAATGAAATGGCTGCACGGCAACCCCGCACAGCCGGCAATACCAGACGCGACGTTAACTCAGTCCCGGGACATCCAGACCCGGAGAAACAGACAACAGCATCCGCACCTGTTTGACCAGCTCGCTCATACAATCGTCACGCATGCCGTAGTTGTTCAGCTCTTTTTCCAGTGCAAACAGGTATTGCGCATTGGTGCCGAGCGGGCCGCTGGCCTGCGCAATCAGTGGGGCGATAACCTGATAATCGGTATCGGCTTCATATTGCGGGTGCGAGGGATCCATAATAAACACCAGCGCGGTCACCTTGCGGCCATCGTCGAGATCCAGTTCGCACCAGGTCGGACGGTAACAGCCGGTGAGCATTTCACGTTTCCACAGCAGTTCGAGTTCATCGAGAAGGGTGTCTTCAGGCAGACGGAACGCCAGGCCAGTGGTTTTGCCGCCATCCCGCAGCGCCAGCATACGGCCGGGTTGCGCAAGGGTGCCACGCCCGGCGGTCAGACGCAGACAGAAGGCACGATGATAACCGTGCAAGGTGGCAGGCCGCGCCTCTTCTGAGTCAAAAACCGGGTTCCACATCAGTGAACCGTAACCAAAAATCCAGACCGGGCTGTTGTCGGGGCGACGCGCCAGCGTGCAGCACAAAGAGGCAGCGCGCTGTTCAGGGGTCAGTAGCATCGATTCATCAATGCTGCCAAATGCTGTTTTGCAATCTGCGTTACGCAGGAAATCTCGAGTTAACATTCATTCCCCCAGGTACGACTTACTTTTGAACATGACATGCTGTTAACGCTGTGTTCTCCGCTGTGGTGGGTTTCATCTGTTGATGTTATCGGACAGTTTTTGCCTGAGCTTCAGGCTGCGGGGCAATTTTATTAAGAAGTTTCGTATACCCCCACAGGATGAAACCTTATTCGTTTCTTTCGTTGCAATCAAGGTTGAGAGTGATCACAAAAGGAAAATAAAGTGATTATTTTATGAACATTGTATGAATGTTGATATTTCGGGCGGGAATAAAACAAAAACGGAGGGGCGGGCAG
>NZ_JAFMOS010000276.1 GCF_019049755.1 Rahnella perminowiae | reverse complement strand
CTTTTATTTGCCTGATGTCAGTGTCTGCGACAAACTCTGAACACGATTTTTGCTCAAGGGAAAATTATGCCGGAATTACCTGAGGTTGAAACCAGCCGCAGAGGGATTGAACCCTATCTTAAAGGCCACACAATACTGCATGCCATCGTGCGTAATCCGCGCCTGCGCTGGCCTGTCTCGGCGGAAATCTTAGCATTAAGCGATCAGCCGGTTCTGAGTGTGCAGCGTCGGGCAAAATATCTGCTGGTTGAGCTGCAAACCGGGTGGATCATTATTCATCTGGGTATGTCAGGGAGTTTGCGGGTATTGCCGGAAGAAACCGAAGCAGGCAAACATGACCACGTTGATCTGGTGATGGATACCGGCCATGTGCTGCGTTATACCGATCCGCGCCGTTTTGGTGCCTGGTTATGGTCTTCGGATCTGACTGCCAGCAATGTTTTAGCCCATCTGGGGCCGGAGCCGCTAAGCGAAGATTTCACGTCGGATTACTTGTGTGAGAAATCCCGCACGAAGAAATCCCCCATTAAGCCCTGGCTGATGGATAATAAACTCGTGGTTGGCGTAGGAAATATCTATGCCAGTGAATCTTTGTTTGTAGCGGGAATTTCCCCTGACCGGCCTGCACATTCACTCAAACGTGATGAGGCAGAGTTGCTGGTCAGAACCATCAAAGCGGTATTGTTGCGCTCTATTGAACAAGGCGGGACGACGCTGAAGGACTTTCTCCAGTCGGATGGGAAACCGGGATATTTCGCACAGGAATTGCAGGTATATGGAAGAGCGGGCGAGCCATGCCGGGCATGCGGTATGCCCATTGAAAGTAAGAAACAGGCGCAGCGCACCACATTTTTCTGCCCGCGCTGCCAGCGTTAATACCTGATTCAGGCGCTGATTTTTTCCATCAGTGCCTGTGTGATGATTTGCGGCAGGAAAGGCGCAATATCTCCACCGTGGCGGGCGACTTCTTTGACCAGAGATGAAGAAATAAACGACCATTCTTTTGACGGCATCATGAACACGCTTTCCAGCGTGGGCAGCAAATGCCGGTTCATGTTCGCCAGTTGCATCTCATATTCAAAATCAGACACCGCACGTAATCCGCGTACCAGCACGTTTGCGCCCTGAGCCCTGGCAAAATTTGCCATCAAATCGCTGAAACCAATGACATCAACGTTATCCAGATGGGATGTAACCTGAGTTGCCAGCGCCACGCGTTCATCCAGCGTGAACATCGGTTTTTTGCTTGGGCTGGCTGCAATTGCAAGAATGACATGGTCGAACATCTGCGCCGCACGGGTGACGATATCGAGATGCCCGTTGGTCATCGGGTCGAAAGTACCGGGATAAATTGCCTTAGTGCTCATAACGGCTCACTTTTGCAGTTGGTGGCTGAGCGCCCACAGGGCGGCATATTTATTGAATGTATATTGTGCATTGACGCCCGCCAGGATCAACCCCTGCTTTCCGTCCAGAAAACCGGCCCGCAGGATCCAGGTTTTGACGAATGCGCCCAGCGTATGGGAAATAATCGAGAAGAAGCTGCAACGGCGGCCTTGCTGATGGCGTTGCTCTGCCCATGCCTGCGCATAGCTGAGTTGTTTTCGCTGGAAACTGAAAAGGTCGCGACAGGTGAGGTGCAACAGGTCGCCTTGCAACGGAACGACAGTGGCATTCCCTGTGTTCAGTGATTCATGTACCCGATCGTCGTTATAGCTGAACGTTGAAGGATACAAACGGTTGACACGATCAGGATACCAGCCACTGTGACGCATGAATTTCCCGAGGAACAGGTTACTGCGTCCGAGGCTGTAAACGGTATTTTCCTGCGGGCAATTCAGCACATTTTCAATCGACTGACGCAACGGAGAGGATACACGCTCGTCGGCATCTATCATCAAAATATAGTCGCCTGTAGCATGGCTTTGCGCCAGCTGTCGCTGTTTGCCAAACCCCGGCCAGTCAGTGTTAAGGAATACTTTGGCGCCGAAGCTGCGGGCAATATCCTGTGTCGCATCGTTGCTGCCGGAATCGAGCAGAATTATTTCATCTGCCCAAGTCACTGACTCAAGGCATGCAGGTAATAAATCCCCTTCATTACGGGCAATCAGTACGACGGATAAACGTTTTTTATCAGTCATTAATGACTCCGGACAGGCAGATAAGGCTCCAGTAAATGCAGCAGGCGCTGTAAGGCTCCCTGATTTTGATGCAGAACTTCAACGGCGTGGCGACCGTAATACAAGCGATAATCTTCATCGGTCAGCAGTGTAGAAATTTCTTTCACCAGTGATGCGGTATCAGTGACTGTGATCAGACCGTCGTCCTGGGCCAGCTTGGCGCAGATATCTTTGAAATTGAAGGTATGCGGCCCCATGAGTACCGGAATGGCATGGGCTGCCGCCTCCAGCGGATTATGGCCTCCGCGATCGACCAGGCTGCCGCCGACAAAAGCCAGATCAGCAATGCCATACAGCAACATTAATTCACCCATCGTATCGCCGATCACCACCTGGGTGGCTGATGAAGGGACTTCACCTGAGCTACGCTGGATAAAAGAAAGGCCGGCTTTGCGCGTCAGCTCACAAGCAACCGGAAAACGTTCAGGATGGCGTGGAACCAAAATAAGCAGCAAGGTCGGATGTGCTTTCAGTAATTCTTTGTGCGCTTCCAGCAGCAAGGTTTCTTCCCCTTCATGCGTGCTGGTGGCGATCCACACCTGACGGCGTGACGCCCATTGGCTGCGCAGTGCAATGGCTTTTGCTGCCAGTTCCGGCGTAACCGAGATGTCGAATTTCAGGCTACCCGTCACCGCAAGCTGGTTGCGTTTTAACCCTAAGGACAGAAAGCGTTCACCATCTTCCTGATTCTGCGCCGCGATCAGGGTGATGCGTTGCAAAATGGTACGAATGAATTTGCCTAGCTTCTGATATCCCTTTGCCGAGCGGTCAGAGAGGCGGGCATTGGCTATCACCAGCGGAATCTGGCGACGATGCAGTGCGCTGATAAGGTTCGGCCAAAGCTCGGTTTCCATGATGATGACAAGCTTTGGGTTCACCTCATCCAGGAAACGATTTACCGAACCCGCCAGATCATAAGGCAGATAAACGTGGTGCACACCCTTACCAAAAGCGGACTGAACGCGCTCTGAGCCGGTCGGTGTCATGGTGGTGACGGTAATCGGCAAGGAAGGATAACGATGACGCAATGCGCGGACTAAAGGGATCGCGGCCAGCGTCTCTCCGACGGAAACGGAATGCAGCATGATGCCACCGGAGACAACCTTTCCCTTGCAGAAGCCATAACGTTCAGCCCAGCGTTTACGATAGGCCGGGGACTTGCGGCTGCGCAAAAGTAAACGGATCCAAATCAATGGCTGAATTAAATATATGATTATAT
>NZ_JAFMOS010000277.1 GCF_019049755.1 Rahnella perminowiae | reverse complement strand
TTGCGAAACAGTGCCTGTTACTGGAATGACGCTTGGAAGCAATATTGAATCTAAGAGTACTGTAAAAGAGAAAAAAGCCGTACGGTTTAACAATGGGTTTATGGTCGGCAATCTTGCAGGCATGGATCTCTCGGCGTTTGATAATGAAGAATTAACGAAACCAGGCGACTATCACGTAGATGTTAAAGTCAATGGCAAATCTATTGGCGTAAAAAAAATTAAATATGTCTCTGTAGGTAGCGAAATTCAACCTTGTTTAACAAAAGAGTTTATTTATCAGTTCGATATTGATACTTCTAAGCTTCATGCCGGATGGGATGTGGATAAGTGTATACTATTAAGTAAGCTCATTCCTTCCGCAACATTTAAGTATGACTCTGATGAAGAAACATTAGAGTTTTCTATACCCCAGGTAAGCTTACTCAATAATCCTGAAGGGTATGTTAACCCTGCGCTTTGGGATAATGGTGTACCTTCTTTAGCGGTAAACTATTCTCTCAGTGCAACGAATGTGCGTAATCAGGATCATACCTCCGATGATTACTATTACGGGAATGCCCTCTCATCATTAAAGTTGGGAGCATGGCGTTTCTATACGTTCGACAGCGTTACTAAAGACAGCACTTCCACCCAGTGGGATCATATTTCAGCGTATACACAGCGTGCAATCGCACCGCTTAAAGCCGAAATGAAAGCCGGTGATATCAACACGACCGGCGAACTGTTTAATACCGTTTCGCTGCGTGGTGTCAGTTTAGCCACTGATGAACGCATGCTGCCTGATTCACTGCGCGGCTATGCGCCGGTGATCCGTGGTGTTGCGGATACCAATGCAAAAATAACCATCAGACAAAATGGTAATGTCCTTAAGGAACTGACGGTTCCACCCGGTGAATTCGAAATCACGGATCTTTATGCTACGGGCTATGGCGGTGATCTGGAAGTTACAATCACCGAGGCAACAGGTCAGGTACGTACCTTTATTACGCCTTACTCCAGCGTACCGATGTTATTACGTCCGGGGCAATCGAGATTTTCAACCACTGTCGGTGAAATACGTAATGACTCATTACGCGATAAACCCCTGGTTCTGGAGGGAACTTACCAATATGGGTTGACTAACCAGGTCACCGCTTACACAGGTTTTCAGACCACAGAGGATAACGAATATTCCGCGCTGATGGCCGGTGCTGCTGTCAATACACCCTTAGGGGCTTTGGGAGCCGATATTACCCGGTCCTTCACCTCGTTCGAGGTGGAAGATGAGGATTCCTGTGATCGTTTCTGCAATATGAGTTTGAAACTGAGTCTGGCTAAATTTTTCAATGACACCGGAACGAACCTCAGCCTTGCGGGTTACCGTTATTCAAGTAAGGATTATTATTCTCTCAGTGATGCTCTGCTGACCGCTCAGGCATTAGAGGACGATGATGGTAAATATTTACCTATTAACTACCGGGATAAGGTTGAAATAAATATTAGCCAGAATCTTATCGATGGCTGGGGGAATGTTTATCTCTCCGGATACTATGGCCGTGCCTGGGATTCACAAACAGAAAAAAATAACGCCAGCAGCTATCAGTTTGGTTATTCCAATTCATGGCATGCAATGAGTTATAACATTAACTTCAGCAAAACTATTGATGAAGATGGCGATACCGATGATGCGATATATCTCAGTATGTCAGTGCCATTTGGTACGCTGCACTCGAAGGTGCCGAAACTTAATGCGTCTGTCAGCTACAGCGACCAAGACTCCAGCATCAGAACCGCGCTGAACGGTACTGCCGGGGAATATAACCAGATGTCGTATGGTGGCTGGATAAACTATGTACAGGATCACCAGACAAATGCAGGGATAAATTTAGGTTACAGCGGCAGTGCCATGCAGGGGAATATCGGGTATAGCCAAACCGAAACTTCATTTATGACCACGATGAATGCCAGTGGCGGGATCGTATTGCATGAAGGAGGCGTTAATTACAGTTCTGCATTGAGCGATACCTTCGGTATTGTCGAAGCGAAAGGAGCAACAGGCTCACATGTTTACCCTGATATGATCTCTCAGGTTTCAGAGAATGGCTATGCCATTATTTCCTCACTCAATCCTTATCAATATAACGATATTTATCTTGATACTAAGGGTGCGGATATGGAAGTCGAAGTTGACGATACTAAGGCAAGTTTAGTTCCTACTGCCGGCGCCTCAGTAAAACTAAGTTTTAAAACAAAAAATAACATCAATAAATTCTTACTTATTAAAGATAAAAAAGGTGTTGTTGTCCCTTATGGAGCGATGATTAAAGACAGTGATGAAATCGTCCTTGGGATTGTTGGGCAGGGCGGAAGGGCGATGGTGGCTCAGCCTGAAAATAATGCTGAACAATGGTTATCCGTTTCCTGGTCTGAAAAGAAAAACGCTCATTCTTGTCGTATGAGATATATTCCAGACGAAAAGGAATCTGCAGAAAAAACAGTTGGTATCGCCACACTCAATAAAGTGTGTGAATAACGATAACTCATATTTATTGATAACTTAAGGAGGGGCATGATGAGGTTGATAATATCAGTCGTTATGCTGGGTTTATTATCCTGGCTGATGCCTGTGTCTGTGGCATTTGCCGCTAATGACTGTACCATCACACAGGGTAAAGCCATTAATGTTTCCGTAATAATACCGACGCTCAGGCCCGCCAGTAAAGGCACAGTGGGAACCGTATTAGGAAGGGCCGAAGTGAATACTTCTGCCATTACCTATACCTGCGGCGGGTTAGTCCGCAATACCTGGCGCTCAGCTTTTACCCGGCCTGAGTCAACGTTGCAGGCATCGGACAATGTTTATAATACGAACATTGTCGGTCTTGGGATCCGGTTAAGTTGGCCGGCTTCCAGAAATGCCTATTTCCCCGATGCCTTTGAGTGCATAGGCATATGTACTGAACCTGCTGATAAAGTCGTTCTGGAGTTTGTTCAGACTGGTGTCATCAAAAGCGGGACGATCCCTGCTGGCCTTATCGGGCATGTGAGTTTAGTTGCGGATACCAGTCCGGGTACGCCGGTTGATATTGTCACTATTAATTTAGGGGCACCTATTGATGTGGTGCCACGCTCATGTGCCATTTTAACAACCACTCAAAACGTTGATTTAGGCACCTATTCCCTGGCTGATTTTCAGAGCCGGAAGGTCAGGCGGGGCGCGGAAGTCCCCTTTACGCTGATATTTAGTTGCCCTGATCAAACCTCAGTGCAATTTCAATTTCGGGGTGAAAGACCTGTGGGTGCACCGAACGGATATATTGCTAATTGCGATGACGAAAGCTGTGCTCAGCAGGTCGGTGTGAGATTGCTGAATAATTCAGGAGCCGCTATTGATACCGCAGGTGCTTCTGTCGATGCGACAGGAAAGAAAGGTGCATCAACCATTATATCGGGTGATAAAACATTTGGATATAAAGCACAAATATATCCGCTTGATGAAACTCAAATG
>NZ_JAFMOS010000611.1 GCF_019049755.1 Rahnella perminowiae | reverse complement strand
AGTAATATCAATATATTCAATGATATAAATCAATAATGCTCTTTATGCGCTGTCAGGTTTGTTGACATTACTTTTATCACCGTAATAAGTTGGTGTTTAATCATTATACAATTGTATGCCGGGCGACCTTCCTCCGGCGCAGACCTTAGCATTGAGCTCACCTTATTAAGGCAGCCAGGGGATAAAACATGAAAGTAGGCATTGTCGGTCTCGGTTTTCGCATGTCCAATGTGGTTAATGAGTTTCATAAGGTAGACCCGGAATTTAGTATCGCCGGGTACGTTGACCCCGCGCCTGCCGGTCTGCCTAATCTTCATACCTTTGGTATCAAGCCGGGAGATGCGTATTCGTCGCTCGATGATCTGCTTAAAAATGCCGATTTCGACCTGTTAATGGTGGGCTCACCAAATTATCTGCATCTGGAGCATGTCAGGGCTGGCCTTGAGGCGGGTAAGCGAGTGTTTACTGAAAAGCCGGTGGTGATTAACGAAGAGCAAACCCTGGCGATGGCCGCGCTGATCAGGCAATACGGCTCAGACAATATTATTGTGGGTCTGGTGCTGCGCTATTCGCCGTTGTTTATTGATTTGATGCACGCCAGGCAGCAAGGGTTGTTGGGGGAGATTGCTTCGATTGAGGCCACCGAGCACATCCGCCCGTTCCATGGCGCTTTTTTCCAACGGGACTGGCGTCGCTATGAGAAATATGCCGGCCCGTACATTCTGGAAAAATGCTGCCACGATATCGATCTCTATCAGGGCCTGATGGGGGAAAGACCGGTGAGAGTGGCGAGTTTTGGCGGGCGAAAGTCGTTCACACCAGATCAGGAACCCCGGGGTGATTTTAACGCCAGTGCCGGGCTTTACCATAGTAAACCCAGCGGCTGGTCAGGTACCGATGCGGTATTTACCAGCGATGCCGACATTATCGATTACCAGACTGCGTTGATTGAATATAGCGGCGGTGCAACGCTGGCGTTTCACGCCAATCTGAACGTTCCTGATGAATTCCGCCGTTTCTGCGTGATTGGCTCACAGGGCATGGCAGAGGGGGACTTTGTACGTAATTTCTTCCGGGTTCATGATGCACGTTCGGGGGATAAAGTAATTTCTACCGAATACGAAGGTAATGCCTATGACGGTCATTACGGTGCGGATGCACTGATGGCCGAACATGTAGTGAAACATCTTAAGACAGGCAGCCCGCTTAATGTCTCTGTGGTGGATGCACTTGAGGCCGGGTTAACGGCAATAAAAATCGACGAAGCGCGAAAAAAACGTTCAGTCATCGATTTAACAGAAAGCTGGCAGCGTTTCGATCAAGAGTTAGGCCGCGTATCATCATCTTGACCCCCGACACCAGGGAAACCTTTGCGGCAAACCGCCCTCCTTTTCGGGGCGGTTTTTTTCATAAGCCGGAAGACAGCGTCAGCCGGTAATATCCGCAGACGTACTGATTTTCGCACCCGCCTTACGCAGGGTCACAACCGCTTCAGTACTGTCTTCTGGCTGTAAGTTGACACCACGGCAGCCGTCGGTCAGCAGGGTCACCTGATATCCCAGTTCCAGCGCATCCAGCACGGTGAATTTCACACAGTAGTCCGTCGCCAGCCCCATCACATATAAATGCGTGATCTGCGCCGCTTTCAGCCAGTCATTGAGCACCGTTGCAGCACGATGTCCGTTGTCGAAGAATGCACTGTAACTGTCGATGTCAGGATTGGTGCCTTTCTGCACCACAAAATCCACCAACGGCAGGTTCAGTGCCGGATGAAATTCTGCGCCCGGTTCATGCTGAACGCAGTGAACCGGCCACCAGACCTGCGGCAGGCCGTTAAGCTCGCCCTGCGTCCAGGGCTCCGCGCGGGAATTGGTAGCAAAGCTGCGATGACCGGCAGGATGCCAGTCCTGCGACGCCACCACGGCAATATCTTGTTCTTTACACCACGTCATCATTTTATTGGCGACCGCAACCGTGGCGTCGCCGTCAGTCACGGCCAGTGCGCCACCGCGACAAAAATCGTTTTGCAGATCGACCAGCAACAAAGCAGATTTCATCTCGCTCCCCTTATTTATTCAGTCAGTTCACCGCGCAGATTTTGCTGCATCAGTTCGCGGATGACCTGCGGAGAATGCGACTGACTCAGCAGATAATGCAGTTTAGTCAGCGCCGCTTCTACGGTCATATCAAAGCCGCTGATCACGCCTGAATGGGCAAGGGCATTGCCGGTGGCATAGCCGCCCATGTTGACGCGTCCTGAGATACATTGGGTCAGATTGACTACCACGATGCCACGCTCAGATGCGTCTTTCAGCACTTTCAGCAGATCACCTTTTTGCGGGGCGTTACCGACGCCGTACGAACGCAGGATCAGCGCTTTCACCGGTTGCATCAGGAAATTTTGTACCACTTCGGCTGAAATGCCCGGATAAATTGTCACCACGCCAATGGGCTGCGGTGTAATGTGGTGAACTTTCAGTTTCGCCGCAGGCACTTGTGGCAGTGAGGGTGTGGAAAGGCGGCGGATGTGGATCCCGGCTTCCAGCAGTGGCGAAAGGTTCGGTGACGCAAAGGCATCGAAACCATCGGCATGCGCCTTGGTGCTGCGGTTACCCCGGTACAGGCGGTTATTGAAGAACAGGGTGACTTCGTTGACCGGATGATTCGCCGCGATATACAGCGAGTTCAGCAGGTTGATTTGCCCGTCAGAACGCAATGCTTCCAGTGGGATTTGTGACCCTGTCACAATAACCGGCTTGCTCAGGTTTTCCAGCATGAACGACAGGGCGGAAGCGGTAAACGCCATGGTGTCGGTGCCGTGCAGGATAACGAAACCGTCATAGTCGTCATAATGCGCCTGGATATCGTCGGCAATATGTTGCCAGTCTTCCGGCGTCATGTCGGAGGAATCCATCAGGGGCGCATATTCCTGAATAGTGAATTCAGGCATTTCCGGGCGGTGGAACTCCGGCATCAGCGCCAGCTGGCGTTGTAAATGGCCGGAAACCGGAATGTAACCCTGTTCAGAACGCTGCATACCGATTGTGCCGCCGGTATAGGCAACGTAAATAGATTTTTTAGTCATCGAGAGGTTCTTTTTTTAGAAAGGTGAAAGCAACTGCCCTAAGTATAAAGGCTTCGCGGCTGGCGTCCCACCATAAAAAAGCCCGGAGTTCTCAGCAAGAAGCTCCGGGCTGTATATTAGGGTGATTCTTTATCCCAACACTGAACCTTACTTCACATCCCCACAGGTCAGGCAAAGTGCGTAACGGTTTTGCGGGTCATTCATATTGCTGAACAGATCAGCCTGCGATTTCAACTCCGTCGCCATTTTGCTGACAGGCGCAGGCAAATAAGCCTGGATCGCAGCCGGTAACATGGCATGGACCGATGTGCTGACCTGCGAGAACACCAGGTCGCTCAGGCTTGGTTCACTGACATACCAGTTCAGTTGCCAGTTTGGTAGCTTCGCCAGTTCAGCGGCTTTCTTCACGGCATCATCGAAATCACCCAGCTCATCCACCAGACCATTGGCTTTGGCATCAGAACCGATCCACACATGACCCTGGGCAATCTGATCGATTTGCTCAGGTGTTTTGTGGCGGGAATCGGCCACCAGACCCAGGAAGGTTTTGTAACCATTCTCAATGTTCAGCTGCATCATCTGCGAGAATTCTGGTGGCAGCGCTTTGGTGGAAGCGATATCCGCCAGCGGCGACGTTGCCACGCCATCGGTATGCACGCCCGCATAATCGAGCGTGTTCTGATAGGTGTTGATCACGCCAAAGATACCGATGGAGCCGGTGAGGGTGCTCGGGCTGGCGATAATATAGTTGGCCGGGGTTGAAATCCAGTAACCGCCGGATGCCGCCATCCCGCCCATTGATACCACAACCGGCTTGCCTGCGGCTTTTGCGGCAGCCAGTTCGGAACGGATCACTTCAGAAGCACTGACGCTGCCGCCCGGGCTGTTAACGCGCAGGATAATCGCTTTCACTTTCGGATCCAGACGGGCATCACGAATTTGCTGTGCTGTGGTGTCACCACCGACGGCACCCGGTTGTTCCTCACCGTCGTTGATCGCACCGGTCGCAAAGATCACTGCGATTTGCGGATCGTTATTGTCCGGTTTTGGTTTCGGCGAGTAATCGTAAATGCTGGTGTAATTAAAATCCTTGGTGTTTTTATTCCAGCCAAAGGCTTTTACCATTTCATTGTCGGCTTCGGTGCGTGACGCCAGTGCATCAACCAGTTTGGCTTTCAGCGCATATTGCGCCATGTCACCGCCGGTTGCCTGCATTCCCGCCAGCACGCCCGCTGCCCCCGGGAACAATTGTTCAGGGGTTATCTGACGGTTAGCTGAGACGGTATTGAGATAGTTGGTCCAGAGTCCGCCGATCCAGCGGCTATCGGCCTCACGGGCGGCAGGGGACATATCATCACGGATCAATGGCTCAACGGCAGATTTATAGGTTCCGACGCGGAAGATATGGGTGGTGACTTTCAGCTTATCCAGCAGCGATTTGTAATACAGATTATTGGTTGCAAAACCGTGAAGATCGACCGCGCCCTGTGGCGACAGGTAAATTTTGTTGGCATAGCTGGCCAGATAATATTGCGACTGGTTATAACTGTCGCCGATGGCGTAAACCGGTTTGCCTGTATCGCGGAATTCACGCAGTGCTTTACCGATATACTGCATCGATGACTGATCCGTACCGGTGAAATCGGTCAGCTGTAACACAATCCCGGTAACGTTTTTGTCATCTTTTGCCGCGCGAATCGTATCGACGAGATCAAACAGTGAGTTTTCCTGCAGACGGCTGCTCGAGGTGCCGAGCAATTCGCGACCCCACTGGCGAATTTTATTATTCACAGAAGGTTTATCGACCACCGTTCCGCTCAGGTCAACCAGCAGCGCGCCTTTAGTCGCCTCAACCGGTTTGTCCTGTACGGCATACCAGATGCCAACACCGGCCAGAATGATGAGGATCAGAAATACGTTGAGAATAAATTCTCTGACGAAATTAAGAAGACGCCAGGTCCACTTAAAAAAACCGGCGATAATTCGCCACAATGTGCGCATGGTCTCTCCAACAAGACAGATAAGTCCCGCTATCCTAATGACCCGCCAGAAAAATGTCAGCTTTAAATCATGTCAGAATTTGGCAGTGATGCATTATCTGAAAGCCATCTGACTGTTGGAAAAAGGCGTTACGCTTATGTTAACGTAATCCAAATAGCAATTATTCTCAGGAGAACACCATGGACGCTTTGGATTTATTACTTAACCGCCGTTCTGCTTCCCGTCTGGCTGCTCCGGCACCGGCGGGCGAAGCACTGCAAAATATCATCCATGCCGGTATGCGGGCTCCGGATCACGGTGCGCTCCAGCCCTGGCGGTTTGTGATTGCTGAAAACGACGGTCTGACCCGCTTTAGCGAAGTGCTGCGCGCGGCAGCCATCAAAGACGGTGCCGATGAAAAAGCCATCGAAAAAGCCACGCAGGCCCCCTTGCGTGCACCACAAATTATTACCGTGATTGCTGCCTGCAAAGAAAGCCCGAAAGTGCCACAGTGGGAACAGCTGCTTTCCGCCGGATGCGCCGTGCACGCCATGCAGATGGCCGCGCTGGCGCAGGGTTTTAATGGCATCTGGCGTACCGGCGCGTGGACCGATCATCCGGACGTGCGCAAGGCATTCAAATGCGGTGAAAACGATAAAATTGTCGGTTTCCTGTATCTCGGCACGCCGCAGCTGAAAGCCAGTCTGCAGGTGATCCCGGCCGACAGCTCACCCTTCGTCACGCATTTATAAAACCAGAATGCTCACTGATTAACCGGTTTTGATCGGCCTTTTCCGATTAAACCGGTTTTTTGCTGCCTAAATGAGCGACCACTCTCGCGGATCCTTTTAACCATCTTACTAATTACGCCGCCAGCGGCTAACATAGCCATTCTGCATGATGAGGACGTAGTGAAATGAAGGGTGGGAGAATGGAAATTTTTGTCGCGATTACACCGCAAACAGGTGCCTGTTGATGCGTCTGTTCATTGCCGAAAAGCCCAGCCTTGCCCGCGCGATTGCGGATGTCCTGCCGAAACCTCATCGCCGCGGTGATGGTTATATTGCCTGTGGTAACGATCAGGTAGTGACCTGGTGCGTCGGGCACTTACTTGAACAGGCGCAACCCGACGCCTACGACAGCCGTTTTGCGCGCTGGTCACTGGCGGATCTGCCCATTATTCCTGAAAAATGGCAGCTTCAGCCGCGCGCTTCAGTCGCCAAACAACTCAACGTGATTAAGCGTTTATTGCTCGAAGCCTCGCAGGTCGTCCACGCCGGCGACCCGGATCGCGAAGGGCAATTACTGGTGGATGAAGTGCTGGATTATCTCGAACTGACGCCGGAAAAACGTCAGGCTACCCAGCGCTGCCTGATTAACGATCTCAACCCGCAGGCCGTTGAGCGCGCTATTGAACGTCTGCGTGATAACCGCGATTTTATTCCGCTGTGTGTCTCCGCGCTGGCCCGCGCCCGCGCCGACTGGCTTTACGGCATCAACATGACCCGCGCCTATACCATTCTGGGGCGCAACGCCGGTTACAACGGTGTGCTTTCCGTCGGACGCGTGCAGACGCCGGTTCTCGGGCTGGTGGTACGCCGCGACGAAGATATCGAAAACTTCGTGCCGAAAGATTTCTTTGAAGTGAAAGCCCACATTGTTACGCCTGCCGAAGAGCGTTTTGTGGCGCTGTGGCAGCCGAGTGATTCCTGCGAACCCTATCAGGATGAAGAGGGCCGTTTGCTGCACCGTCCGCTGGCCGATCACGTTGTGGCCCGCATTGCCGGACAACCGGCAATGGTCACCGGCTATAATGACAAGCGTGAGAATGACATTGCGCCGTTGCCGTTTTCGCTCTCCACATTGCAGATTGAAGGCTCAAAAGCCTTTGGCCTGAGCGCCCAGCAGATCCTCGATATCTGCCAGAAATTGTACGAAACGCACAAATTGATTACGTATCCGCGTTCGGATTGCCGATATCTGCCAGAAGAGCATTTTGCCGGGCGTCACGCCGTGCTGAACGCTATCGGTATTCACCGTCCTGATCTGATGCCACAACCGGTGATAGATACTGATTTGCGTAACCGCTGCTGGGACGACAAAAAGGTCGATGCGCACCATGCGATCATCCCGACAGCGCGCAGCAGTCACGTCAACCTGACCGATGACGAACGTAAGATTTACGGTCTGGTGGCACGTCAGTATCTGATGCAATTCTGCCCGGATGCGGTGTATCGCAAATGTGTGATCGACCTGGATATCGCGGGCGGTAAATTTATCGCCAAAGCGCGTTTCCTGGCTGAGGCAGGCTGGCGCACATTGCTGGGCAGTAAAGAACGCGACGAGGAAAACGAAGGTACTCCGCTGCCGGTGGTCGCAAAAGGTGATGAACTGTTGTGCGAGCACGGAGAAGTGGTTGAGCGTCAGACCCAGCCGCCGCGGCCTTTTACCGATGCGACATTACTTTCCGCCATGACCGGGATTGCGCGTTTTGTGCAGGATAAGGAACTGAAAAAAATTCTGCGTGCGACTGACGGACTGGGGACCGAAGCGACGCGTGCCGGGATTATCGAACTGCTGTTTCGCCGCGAATTTTTGTATAAGAAAGGGCGCTATATTCATTCCAGCGATACGGGGCGTGCCTTGATCCACTCGCTGCCGGACATCGCAGCCCGCCCGGATATGACCGCTGACTGGGAATCCACGCTGACGCGTATCAGTGAAAAAAGCTGCCGTTATCAGGATTTCATGCAACCGCTGGTCGCCACGTTGCAGAATCTCATCATGCAGGCCAAAACGAACCGGGTATCTTCAGCATTCCGCAGTCTGCCTTCCAAACCAGCAGGCGCTGCAGCGAAAGGCAAAAGCGCCCCTAAACGACGCAAAGCGAGCACCAAAGGGAAGGACGCAAACAGTGATGAATAATATTTTTATCCGTAAAGCGCTGATGACATGGCTGATCAGTTCCGCATTGCTGGCTGCACCCGCAATGGCTAACCGCAGCAATATTGGCAACGGCGCGGATGTTGTGGTGCCCTTGCCGCCGCAAATCTGGGAGAACAGCGGCAACAACAATAACAGTGCGCCGACCTGTCACAATTGTTGCATCTACAATAACCAGAGTTACAGCGAAGGTGCGGTGGTTACGGCTGACAGCGTGGTGTTGCAATGCTCACGTGACCCGAACGTGGTGGGCACCAACGAGCTGAAATGGGAAGTGTTGAAGAAATAACACCGTCTCAATCTTCAGATAAAGAAAAGGCGCGTGACGGGCAACAGTCCGCGCCTTTTTGTTTGCAGTAGCCGGTTACGTGGCAAATTTCATCAGATAAGCTTCGATAAGCGGAACATCTGCCGGTGCCAGTTCAAACGATAACACTTCGGCGGGCGTTACCCAGCGGATTTCAGAGTGACACTGTAACGTTATTGTCCCGGTGAATCCGCTGACCCGCCAGCCGTGCAGACGGATCAGCCGTGCAGCGTGTTGTACCTCGCTGGTGGCGACAAAACCGGTCACCGTCGCGTTAATGCGCATTTCTTCCCACAACTCACGCACTAATGCGGCGGGCTGACTTTCCCCGGCTTCCACTTTTCCGCCGGGGAATTCCCACAAACCGGCCTGATCGCCGGACGCATCCCGTCGGGCGATCAGCAATTTGCCTTCGCACTCAATCAGGGCGGCGACCACTTCAATCGTCTTCATGACATTATTTCAGATCGAACGTTGCCCAGATAGGCGCATGGTCAGACGGCTTTTCCATCCCGCGGATAGCGTAATCAATCCCGGTGGCGGTGCAACGCGCGGCCAGCGGCGTGCTCGCCATGATCAGATCGATACGCAGACCGCGGTTTTCATCGAAGCCACGCGAGCGGTAATCAAACCACGAAAATTGATCGGCAGTGTCCGGGTTCGCCGCGCGGAAGGTGTCTACCAGCCCCCAGCCTTTCAGGCGATCCATCCATTCACGCTCTTCCGGCAGGAAGGAACATTTACCGGTGCGCAGCCAGCGTTTACGGCTATCTTCGCCGATACCGATGTCCAGATCAGTCGGGCTGATATTCACATCGCCCATCACCACGACCGGATTATTCACCGACAAGCTGGTGGTCAGATAATCCTGCAAATCACGGTAAAACTTCTCTTTGGCCGGGAATTTGGTCGGATGGTCACGGCTCTCGCCTTGCGGGAAATAACCGTTGATCACCGTCAGAATACCTTGCGGCGTTTCGATATCGGTCATGATGATACGGCGCTGAGATTCTTCATCATCACCGGGGAAACCCCGGCGTACAGCGACGGGTTCTTGCTTTGTCAGCATGGCGACGCCGTAATGGCCTTTTTGTCCATGATAAAAGACGTGGTAACCATGCTGGCTGACTTCCTCCAGCGGGAACATATCGTCATGCACCTTGGTTTCTTGTAAACCAATAACGTCAGGCTGGTGCTGTTCGATTATTGCCGCAAGCTGATGTGGGCGGGCGCGCAATCCGTTGATATTAAAGGAGACGAACTTCATAGTCGGGAACCATTGGGCGATGAAATCAGAAGGGCGATAGTAGCAGAAAAAGGGCGAAGGGAGAAACCGGCATATGACGGGTGCGGACAGCACAAATCACTGCCACAGCAAAATACAGACCGGATCATCAGGATGGGCCGTGGTCATTAAGTGAATTATTTTGTCAACTTTTCGTGACAGTCTCTTCTTCCGCTGTACATGAAAGAGTATTATGCCTGCAGCGATTTCCGCACCGGCAGAAAAAGGTCAACACTGATGCGTCTGGAAGTTTTTTGCGAAGACCGCCTGGGTCTCACCCGTGAACTCCTCGATTTACTGGTTTTACGCAGTATCGATTTACGCGGTATCGAGATTGCCTCGATTGGCCGCATTTACCTGAATTTTTCCCAACTGGATTTTGATACTTTTCGCGCCCTGATGGCTGAAATCCGCCGCATCGATGGCGTAACGGATGTGCGGACCGTGCCGTTCATGCCTTCCGAGCGCGAACACCGCGCGCTGCGCGCTTTGCTGGTTTCCATGCCGGAACCGGTTTTTTCCATTGATATGAAAGGCAAGGTCGAACAGGCTAACCCGGCCGCGATGGCATTGTTTGAACTCGATGAAGACAAAATCCGCACCGTGACGGCAGCAAACCTGATCACCGGTTACAACGTCACGCGCTGGCTGGAAAGCGACAATGCCCAGCCACACACTGAACGTATTGTGATCCGCAGCCAGGATTTTCTGATGGACCTCACGCCAATCCACGTGGATGACGAAGACAAAAAAGGCGGGATTGCCGGCGCTGTTGTCATGCTCAAATCGGCCGCCCGCATGGGGCGCCAGTTGCAGGATCTGACCGTTAACGACGACAGCGAGTTTGACCACATCGTCGCGGTCAGTACCAAAATGCGTCACGTTTTAGATCAGGCGCGCAAACTTGCCATGCTGGATGCGCCGCTGCTGATTGTCGGTGACACCGGCACCGGCAAAGATTTACTGGCTCACGCCTGCCATCTGCGCAGCGCACGGGGTAAGAAACCGTTCCTCGGCCTTAACTGTGCTTCTTTGCCGGATGACGTAGTAGAAAGCGAGCTGTTTGGTTACGCTGCCGGCGCCTATCCGAATGCGCTGGAAGGCAAGAAAGGCTTCTTCGAACAGGCTAACGGCGGTTCCGTACTGCTCGATGAAATTGGTGAGATGTCACCCCGGATGCAGATCAAACTGCTGCGTTTTCTCAATGACGGTACCTTCCGCCGCGTGGGTGAAGAGCATGAAGTGAAGGTGGACGTCCGTGTAATGTGCGCCACCCAGAAAAATCTGGTGGAACTGGTGCAGCGCGGCGAATTCCGTGAGGATCTGTATTACCGTCTTAACGTGCTGAGCCTGACACTGCCACCACTGCGCGATCGCCCGGCGGATGTGATGCCACTGACTGAGCTGTTCGTGGCGCGTTTCTCTGATGAACAGGGCATGCCGCGTCCAAGGCTGTCCTCACAGCTGGCGAATTACCTGACGCATTACGGCTGGCCGGGCAACGTCCGTCAGTTGAAGAACGCCATTTATCGCGCACTGACGCAACTGGAAGGCGGCGAACTGCGCCCGCAGGACATCGTTCTGCCAGATTTTGATGCGGAAGTGACCCTCGGTGAGGAAGCGCTGAACGGCTCGCTCGACGATATCAGTAAACGTTTCGAACGTTCTGTGCTGACCCGTCTTTACCGCACTTATCCGAGTACGCGTAAACTGGCGAAACGTCTGGGGGTGTCGCATACGGCCATTGCCAATAAATTGCGCGAATACGGCCTCAGCAGCCGTCGGGGAGAAACGGGCGACAGCGAAGAGTAATTTGCTTCTCAGGGATCGCATACATAAAAAAAGCAACGGATTACGCCGTTGCTTTTTTTTCATCTGTTGCCTGTGAAGAGGTGATTACTTCAGCACAGCCAGCGCAGATTCATAGTCAGGTTCGGTGGTGATTTCATTCACCAGTTCGCTGTACAGCACGTTGTCCTGACCATCCAGAACCACCACGGCACGCGCGGTCAGACCCGCCAATGCGCCGTCGGTGATACCCACGCCGTATTCGGATTTGAAATCACCGCCACGCAGGGTGGACAATGTGACCACGTTAGACAGACCTTCCGCGCCGCAGAAACGGGACTGGGCGAAGGGCAGATCAGCCGAAATGCACAGTACCACGGTGTTGTCGATTTCACCCGCCAGCTGATTGAATTTGCGCACAGACGTGGCGCAAACGCCGGTATCAATACTTGGGAAAATGTTCAGGACTTTACGCTTGCCTGCAAAGCTGCTCAGGCTGACATCAGAAAGATCTTTAGCGACCAGGCTGAAAGGCTTGGCGACATCGCCTTTTTGTGGGATTTTGCCTGCAACGCTAACCGGGTTGCTCTGAAAGTGTACTGTCTGGGTCATGATTATTTCCTATGTCCATTGGAGTCAAACGGCTTTCAGTTTAGGGTAACAATGCTATGTTGGATATAGATTATTTGTTAATAACTTGTATATGTTGATTGTAACCCGCAGGACGCATTTCACCACTGGAGACGTTATGAGAAATGTTCGTTTTTATCCGGAAGCCTGGCCGTTACATACACCGTTCGTCATTTCGCGTGGCAGCCGTACTGAAGCGCGGGTAGTCGTGGTTGAAATTGAAGAAAACGGCATTCGTGGCGTCGGGGAATGTACGCCGTATCCGCGTTATGATGAAAGTGAAACATCGGTGATGGCGCAAATTGGCAGCGTGGCAACGGCGATTGAACAGGGCGCTACCCGTGAACAATTGCAACATATGCTTCCGGCGGGTGCTGCACGTAATGCGCTGGACTGTGCGCTGTGGAACCTTGAATCCCGGACGAGTGGCCTGAATTTATGGCAACTGACCGGCACAGAACCACTGGCATCCGTCAGCATGGCGCAGACCGTGAGCATGGGTACGCCGGAAGCCATGGCCGAAGCGGCGCTGGCCTTGCAACAGAAGGGGGCGACGCTGCTGAAAATCAAACTTGATGACCGGCTGATCGCAGAGCGTCTGGTGGCTGTGCGGGCCGCCGTGCCGAATGCCTCGCTGATTGTCGATGCCAATGAAGCCTGGCAGAGCGACGGGCTGGCGGCGCGCTGTCAGTTGCTGGCTGACCTTGGCATCCTGATGCTCGAACAACCGCTGCCCGCCGGTGAAGATTCGGCGCTGGAAAATTTTATCCACCCGCTGCCGGTTTGCGCCGACGAAAGTTGTCATACGGTGGAAGGCTTACCCGCGCTGAAAAACCGTTATGACATGGTGAATATTAAACTGGATAAAACCGGCGGTCTGACCGGCGCACTGCTGCTGGCAGCCGCCGCGCGTGAACAGGGTTTTGAGATCATGCCCGGCTGCATGTTGTGCACATCACGGGCGGTTCGCGCCGCTTTACCGCTGACGGCAGGGGCGAAGTTTATCGATCTTGATGGACCGACCTGGCTGGCACAGGATGTCGAACCGGCGCTGAAATTCCACTGCGGCGGCATTGATGTTGCCGGTTCGGACTGATTTCATCCGGCTTTTTATTCATCAAACCCGGCGGTTTTGTGCGTGAAGGCAAATCTGTAACGATTTCTTATAGGGGATTCTTACCGATAATGATAAAACTCGTGAATGTTTCAGGGCGTAGCCCTTTGTCAGTTCAGGAGAATTTATGCCGCAGGGAAATTCATATCCGCTTTTATCCTATTCCGCATGCGCCGCACTGGTCGCACTGACTGCCGGTCAGGCTACGGCAGCACAGGTTCCCGCCGGTACCCAGCTTGCTGCGAAACAGGAAATTGTCCGTCATATTAAAGACGAACCCGCCTCACTGGATCCGGCTAAAGTTGTCGGTTTGCCTGAAGCGCAGGTGGCGCGTGACTTATTCGAAGGGCTGGTAAATCAGGATGCCACCGGGAAAAGTATTCCGGGCGTAGCGGAAAGCTGGCAAAACCAGAACAATCAGGTATTCCTGTTTACCTTGCGCAAAGACGCCAAATGGTCGAATGGCGATCCGGTGACTGCACAAGATTTCGTTTACAGCTGGCAGCGTCTGGTGGATCCGAAAGGGTCATCATCCGGCGCGTGGTTTGCCGGTCTGGCTGGTATTGCTAACGCTGATGCGATCATCGCCGGGAAAATGCCGGTGGATAAACTGGGCGTGACCGCTGTCAGCCCGACGCTTTTGCGCGTTACTCTGGATAAGCCGGTGCCTTATTTTGTCAGTCTGCTGGCGAACTTCAGCCTGTTCCCGGTACATAAAGCCACTGTTGAAAAATACGGCGATGACTGGACTAAACCGGGCAATCTGGTGGGTAACGGCGCGTATGTGCTGAAAGACCGCGTGGTCAATGAAAAGCTGGTGCTGGAGCCGAATCCGTATTACTGGGATCATGCCCATACGGTGCTGACCAAAGTCACTTTTGTGCCGATCAATAAAGAGTCCAACGCGACGAAACGTTATCTGGCTAATGATATCGATATCACCGAATCCTTCCCAAAAGACCAGTATAAAAAGTTGCTGCATGATCTGCCGGGACAGGTTTACACGCCGTATCAGCTGGGAACGTACTATTACGCTTTCAATACCCGCCGTGCGCCGACCGATGATGCCCGCGTGCGTCAGGCACTCTCACTGAGTATCGATCGTAAAATTATTGCTGAAAAAGTGCTGGGCACCGGTGAAAAACCGGCGTGGCGCTTTACACCGGATGTGACGAACGGCTTCAAACCGGCTGAAAGTGAGCTGCAACAATATTCGCAGGAAGAACTGAACGCACAGGCGAAAAGCCTGCTGGCGGCGGCAGGTTACGGCCCGGCTAAACCGCTGCACCTGACGCTGCTGTATAACACCTCGGAAAGCCATCAGAAGATTGCTATCGCGGTGGCCTCGATGTGGAAAAAGACGCTGGGTGCCGATGTGAAGCTGGTGAATCAGGAATGGAAAACCTACATCGACAGCCGCAATACCGGCAGTTTCGATGTGATCCGTGCCTCCTGGGTTGGCGATTACAACGAAGCCTCCACCTTCCTGTCGCTGCTGACGTCCACGCACAATGGCAACATCAGCAAATTCAGCAACGCGGAATATGACAAAGTCATCAGTGACGCCAGCCGTGAAACGAATGACGCACGCCGCAACAATGACTACAACAAAGCCGAGCAAATTATCGCCGGACAGGCACCGATTGCGCCGATTTATCAGTACACCAACGGCCGACTGATCAAGCCCTGGGTAAAAGGCTACCCGATTAATAATCCGGAAGACGTCGCTTACAGTCAGGAAATGTATATTCTGAAACACTGATCTGACTGACATAAAAAAGCGCCCGCAGCGAATAGCCGCGGGCGCTGATCTTTTATCCCACCCTTCAGCTTTTACGGCTGAACAGACGCAGCAAAAGTGCCGCACCCGCCGCAATCGTTGCCAACGCCACTACACCTGTCCAGCCCCCGGTTGCCAGCGCTTTACTGCCCAGCGCCGCACCGGCTGACATGCCGATAAAGACGACGGTGAACAGCAGGGCATTCAGACGACCACGGGCGGCCGGTTCAAGACCATAAACCAGCGTCTGATGGGCTACCAGCGTAGCCTGAATACCTAAGTCAAAACCGATGGCACTCAGAACAATCAGCGCCAGCTGAGCGTGCGGTGACAACAGCGGTAACAGGAACATCGCCGCAAAAGAAATCATCACCAGTGCTGAGCCCATCTGGGTTACGCGCGCCGGCCCTTTTTTATCCGCTAATGCGCCGGCCAGCGGTGCTGCCAGGGCACCGGCTGCTCCTGCCAGTCCAAATGCGCCGGCCACCGCACTGCCCAGGTGGAACTGTTCGTTGAGCATAATCGCCAGCGTGGACCAGAAGGCGCTGAACGCTACGGACAATAACCCCTGAGCCAGCGCGGCATGGCGTAGTGTTTTATAGTTTTTCCACAGACCAAACATTGAATGCAACAGGCTGGCATAACTGAGGCGTGTGTCCGGCGTAAAACGCGGCAGAACCCGCCACAACGCAATGCCAATCAGCGCGACGCTCAGCGCCGCCAGCTGATACATCACCCGCCAGCCAAAATACTCTGCCACAAAACCACTGAGTACGCGGGACAGTAAAATCCCGACCAGAAGCCCGGTCATCACGGTGCCGACCGTTTTCCCCCGTAGTGCGGCGGGTGCAAGATGCGCTGAGGCGGGCACGATATCCTGCGCCATGGTTGCACCGATGCCGGTGATCAGGCTGGCTACCAGCAAGCCGTGAATGCCCGGTACAAAACCACACAGCAGCAACGCCGCGGCCAGCAGCATGCTTTTCAGCAAAATAATGGTGCGGCGGTCATGGCGGTCACCCAGCGGAATGAGGAACAGGATCCCCAATGCATAACCGGCCTGAGTAAGCGTCGGGATAAGGCCGACAGATGGGGGGCTGGCGTGCAGATTATCGCCCATAATGCCGAGCATCGGCTGACTGTAGTAAATCGAGGCGACGCTTAATCCCGCACCGGCGGCCAGCGTAAAAATGATTTTGCCCGACAGGGCGGATCCCTCAACATGGGATGTGCTGGTAAGTTCTGACATGGCCTGACCCCTGAATAATAAGTTTATAACTGCAAGTACGTGGAATGCATTCTTCACCCAAACGGTTATAAGTGGTAGCCTGCAGAAAGGTAAAACTGTTATACGTGAGGCGTATGAACAATCCCGGCACCAGTGGTATCGACCGCATCGACCTGATGCAAACCTTTGTGCGGATAGTGGAAAGCGGCAGTTTGTCCGCCGCCGCGACGCAACTGAGCACCAGCCAGCCGACCGTCAGCCGCCGTTTGCAGTCACTTGAGCGTCTGCTGGGTGCGAAACTTATCCTGCGCACCACCCACGCGATGAAGCTCACCGACGACGGTCAGCGGTGTTATGAGCAGGCAAAATTACTGCTTGAGCGGTGGGTTTCGCTGGAAGATCAGTTAAACGGTGCGGGCGATGAACCGGTGGGGATCCTGCGGGTGCGTGCGCCGCATGCGTTCGGGCAGGACCAGCTGATCGCGCCGCTGACCCGTTATTTACAGCGTTATCCGAATCTTTCCGTGGACTGGATGCTGAATGACCGCACGCCGGACTTCATTTCGGAAGATATCGATTGCGCCATTCAGGTGGGGAATATTGTCGATCCGTCGATGGTCGCCATTTTGCTGGCCGAGGTACCTCGTATTGTGGTGGCGACACCGGAACTGCTGCAACAGCATCCGGTTAACCGGGTCAGCGAACTGCCACAATTGCCCTGGATTTCTTTAAGCACCTTTTACCGCAACGAATTCGCGCTAAAACATGATAACGACGGCAGAATGGAAAGTTGCAGCATCTCGCCGCGTATGGCGACTGACAGTTTATACGCCGTGCGAAAGGCCGTTCTGTCGGGATTAGGAGCCGGCATTGTGTCGGCATGGATTGTTAAAGAAGATATCGCTGAAGGGCGATTGCAGCGGGTATTACCCGGCTGGAACGCCTTACCGCTGCCGGTGTATCTGGTTTATCCGTACTCCAGTTATTATCCGGCGCGCCTGCGTAAATTCCTCGAAATGATGCGCAGCGTGATGCCTGAACTGGCCGAAATGCAGGCGCCCGGCGGAGAGACACACTCTGTGATATCACGACATATTTAACAGCATATGTGTAACATCTTTAGATAAATCCCGTGGCATGATCTGCTTTGGCAGGGGATGCCAGCCATGTTGGCCTGAGTCGGGTTTTTGAATGTCAGAGACTTAACGCCAGACTTAACACTGATAACGAAGAAAAAGCGAGGAACGTCGTGGAAGTCATTAAGGGAAAAGAATTACAGGTTTCAGATGCCGTTTATGCTTTCCAGATGGACGGACAGGGCGGTGTGAATGTCATCAGCCCGCAATGTGTCGCCAGTGAAGATAAACCCTGTTGGTTGCATCTCGATTACACGCTTCCCGCCAGCGAACAATGGATTAACAGCACCCCGGTGCTGCCGGATACCGTGCGTGAAGCCCTGGCCGGGGACAGCGTCCGTCCGAAAGTCATGCGCGTTGGCGAGGGTACGCTGATCACCTTACGTAGTATCAATCTTAATGCAGATGCACGGCCCGATCAGCTGGTCACTATCCGCGTCTATCTTACCGACAAAATGATTGTTTCCACGCGTCACCGGAAAGTGTTTTCCATGGAAGAGATGATCGGGGATATGAAACAAGGCAGCGGGCCGAAGAATACGGGGCGCTGGTTGGTGGAAATTTGTGATGCGCTGACTGAACACACCAGTAATTTCATTGAAGACCTGCATGATAAAATTATCGATATTGAAGATGATTTGATGGAGCAGCAGGTGCCGGAGCGGGGCGCAATGGCGTTGCTGCGCAAACAACTTATTGTATTACGTCGCTATATGGCACCGCAGCGCGATGTATTCTCGCGCCTTGCCAGTGAACGCCTGCCGTGGATGAATGATGATGACCGCCGTCTGATGCAGGAAATTTCGGACCGTTTAGGACGCGGGCTCGATGATCTGGATGCCAGCATTGCGCGTACAGCGGTGCTCTCGGATGAAATCAGTTCACTGATGGCTGATTCACTGAACCGCCGCACTTACACCATGTCACTGCTGGCGATGGTCTTCCTGCCGGCGACGTTCCTGACGGGGCTGTTTGGGGTCAATCTGGGCGGTATTCCCGGTAATACGTCACCGTTTGGCTTCGGGATTTTCTGTGCCTGTCTGGTGGCACTGGGCGGAGGGGTGGCACTGTGGATGAAGAAAAGTCGCTGGCTGTAGAAGGTTAACCTGCTGAAAAAGAGCAAAAAAAAGCCGGTCATAAGACCGGCGTCGTTCGAATTAAATTGTGCTATGCATTAATTCTAAAAATTTGGAAATAAGACAATATGGAGCACAACGCCCATCGCTTGACGTTGCATTCACCTGCGGAATAGATATTGCACCGATCCGGCCCGTCTAATGTTGATTTCGCTCAATCTTTTTGGGGTTTCTCGCTGCGGAAGGCCTGCACAGGCATTTTCGCCTGACGATCTTATTTTCGACATAACAGGAGGTGGCTTTGCACACACGGGAAATTATTCATCAGGCGTATGAAAATACGACGGCTAAAACGTCAGCAATCTGGAATACCCACCGCGGAACGGGCGAAATCCGCACTGAACCTTTCTATCACCCGACACGGCTTGCTATCACCAGTGGTCATCGCGCAGGCTCCCCGATGGCAGCGTTACTGGACGAGTTAGCCACTGCGGCGCAGGGGGATCCGCTGGCCGATGTGGCACAGGTGAACGGAATGCATTTCACCTTTTTCGCCATCACGCAGGCGTTGTATGACAAACCGGGAGACGCGGAAGATCTCGCGGATCTGATCAGTATCTTTGAACAATATTGCCGCAGCCATGTTATGCAGATAAGCGATTTGCGGCTGGTGGCTTTACCGGATCAACTTTTGCTGGCGGGATTTCCGGATGCGGAAAGTTTGCGGGTGAGGCAGGCGCTGGTGGAACATTTACTGAATACGCCCTGGGCAGTAAAAATCAGAGAGCGATATCCCAACACGGAAATCCCGCAAGTCTTCTGGCACAGCACGTTGCTGCGTTACAGCGCGCAATACCTGCCCGAAACGCTGCGTGTCTGGTTCCGGAAAAACCGGCAGAAAGACTTTGGCTCGCTGAGTCTGCCGGTGAAACTAGTCATGACGAATTACAACTGGACTGAGACGTTCACATTAGCCTGAGAAACAAAAAGCCCGCATTGCGCGGGCTATAAGATTCACAACGAACGCTGCGCCGGAGACTATTTAATTTCCAGCACCTTCAGGCGCTCAGCCGGCGCCGTCGCTTCATCTTCTTCCGGTTGCCAGCCAGCCGGTTGCAGCGGAATATCTTCGCGATCAAAGGCCAGGTCGCCGCCGTCCACAACCTCGTCACCGTGACGGATCCCTTTAAAATCGAAAAGATTCATGTCGTTAAGATGTGAAGGCACCACATTTTGCATTGCGCTGAACATGGTCTCAATACGGCCCGGATATTTTTTATCCCAGTCTTTCAGCATGTCGCCGATCACCTGGCGTTGAAGATTTGGCTGCGAACCGCACAGGTTACAAGGGATAATCGGGTATTCGCGCGCAATCGCAAAACGCTCGATATCTTTCTCGCGGCAGTAGGCCAGCGGGCGGATCACGATGTGTTTGCCGTCGTCGCTCATCAGTTTTGGTGGCATCCCTTTCAGCTTGCCGCCGTAGAACATATTCAGGAACAGCGTCTGCAGAATGTCATCGCGGTGATGGCCGAGGGCAATTTTGGTACAACCCAGTTCTGTCGCAGTACGGTACAAAATGCCGCGGCGCAGACGTGAACACAGTGAACAGGTTGTTTTGCCTTCCGGGATTTTATCCTTAACGATGGAATAGGTGTCTTCGGTGACAATCTTATATTCCACGCCCAGTGTTTCTAAATACTCAGGCAGGATGTGTGCCGGGAAACCCGGTTGTTTCTGGTCAAGATTGACCGCCACCAGTGAAAAATTCACCGGCGCGCTTTGTTGCAGATTGCGCAAAATTTCCAGCATGGTGTAGCTGTCTTTCCCGCCGGAGAGACACACCATAATGCGATCACCTTCTTCGATCATACCGAAGTCAGCAATCGCTTTCCCTACGTCACGACGCAGGCGTTTTTGCAATTTATTGAGGTTGTACTGCTCTTTTTTATTAACTGTTTGATTATCTGACATTTTTATGTTCGATTCATCTGATGACGCAACAGGGAAAACCTGTAACGCGAGTTTCTTGTTCAGCATACCGGTCGGGTCGCTTTCATGCTTTACCGGCGGATGATAAAAGGCGGGTTCGTTCCCGCAGTCAGCATCCGGCATGCGTACGTGTGGCGCGTATGATACGGATTACGCCGTGAAAAGTCAGCGCGTTTTATAGCAGCATTCCAGCATGCGCCGATTGGGGAAAGGGAGTCGCCGGTCTGTTAAGGGTTTTTGTGCTTTTAATGACGCGCCGCTTATAAAGTGACGAAGGGCAAATACAGATGTTTCTGAATGAAGAGTCTGAAATGTTAACTAAGCTTACTGAAAACATTGTTAAATCAGGATCCCTTTCAGGAGAGAAAGTATGAACAGGAAAAACCTTATTGCCGCATCACTTGCTGCCGTATCCATTCTTTTTGTTGCAGGTTGTGCGTCTAATCAGGCGATTAAAACCACGGACGGGAAAACCATCGTCACGGACGGTAAACCTCAGGTAGATGATGATACCGGTCTGGTGTCTTATAAAAATGCCGAGACGGGTAAAACTGAGCAGATTAACCGCGACCAGGTTAAAAATATGAGTGAACTGGATAACTGATTTACCCTGAAATAACCCCTAAGGAGAGAACGATGAACAGGAATTTATTGCCACAAAAAATGTTATTACCTTTAGCTGCTATTATGTGTGTCGCTGCGCTATCAGGCTGCACCCGTACCAGTTATGCCATTCAGACCAATGATGCGCGAACCATTATCAGTGACGGTAAACCGAAAGAGGCCGATTCCGGCTTGCTCGAATACACTGATGCTAATGGTGTGAAACAGCAAATCAGCAAAACTGAAGTGAAACAGGTATCAGAACTCCCGAAATAAACCCGGTGCGTAATCTTTATTTTGTTTCCTATTAAAACCCGTCGTCAGGACGGGTTTTTTATGACATGAATACCGGTATCCGTTCCCCGCAATATGCTATTTTTCCCTGCTGAAAATCCCCGATAACTGTGTAGGAAAATATGCGCCAGAGAACTATTGTCTGCCCGTTAATTGAACATGAAGAAACATATCTGCTGTGTAAAATGCCCTCCGGCCGGGGTGTCTTTCCCGGTCAGTGGGCACTGTCAGGGGGAGGGATGGAGCCGGGAGAAACCATCGAACAGGCATTACTGCGTGAAGTGCGGGAAGAGTTGGGTGAATCGCTGGAACTGTCCCATATCACGCCCTGGACCTTCCGTGATGATATTCGCACTAAAACTTATCCGGATGGTCGCAAAGAAGAGATCTACATGATTTATCTGATCTTCCATTGCCAGGCGAAGAATACCCTCATCACCCTTAACGATGAATTTGAACGTTATGCCTGGGTGCGCAAAGAAGATTTGGCGAAGTACGATCTTAATGAAGCCACGCGCATGACGCTGAAACAGCGCGGACTGTTGTAAATAAACGGGCAGGGCTTCCGGCGGAAACCCTGCGTGATTTTCCCTATCGTTGTGACGTTACTACATGCCGTTTTAAGGCTTTTTCAGCCTGAGCCGCTTTCATGCCTTTTTCTGCGCTGCGATGCAATATCCAGCCAAAGAGCAGAATTGACAGGGCGCACAGCAGGAACAGGAGACGTCCCCACAGCGGGTTAGGTACCAGCACCATCAGCAGCAAACCCGCACCCATGTACATCGAAATCCGGCCGATTTTATCGCGTTGCAACCGGTCAAATTCATCCTGTTCATGGTCGGCATAGACAGGCGTTTCCCTATCGGTGAAGAACTGTTTGCGCCGGATTTCACGCGTTGTATTGGTCTCACGATAAAACAAGGTGGTCAGGCAGAAAAACCCGCCGGTAAACACCAGATGCGCAAAGATGTTCCACATGATGGCCACATCCAGCAGCTCACGTGTCGTCAGCGAGATACCCAGCAGGCGGGCGACATCCGGTGCCGTGAACAGATTGGCGACGACATAAGACACGCATAATCCAAACAGTACAGTCACCCACGCGGCCCAGTCCGGGGTTTTGCGGATAAACACGCCGAGGAACAGCGGGACGACAATCGGTGCCTGCATCAGCGTGCCGACTTTCATCATCAGATCGAACAGGCTGACCGTCTGCATGGTATGCATATACTGCGCGACCAGGATCACCAGTACACCATTCACCACGCAGGCAATCTGGCCAACGCGCAACTGGTATTTGTCGCTGCGCTCACTGTGGCGGTTGATGACGGGCGTCCAGAAACTGCGTACAAAAATTCCCGAGTTTCGGTTCAGTGCACAATCCATTGAGGACATGGTGGCAGCAAACAATCCGGCCATCAGCAGGCCCACGGTGCCTGCCGGCATCGCGCGTTCAGCGAAAATCAAATACACCGCATCCGTTGCGTTTTTGCCGAGTTCCGGATGTGCAGTTGCCGCGTCAGGATACAAGATCGCTACCGCCCATGGCGGAATGAACCAGATAATCGTACCGGCCAGCATCAACACTAACGCGAACAATGCCGCTTTTTTGGCATTGAAGCTGTCTTTAGCATTCAGGAAACGGTACGAATCCTGCAGGTTATTGATGCTCTGTACATTCTTGATAAAGAAGAACAGAAAACAGGCCACCAGCAGGGAAATGTAATGCGGCCCAACGTCAGGGCCGGTAATGAAGCCGGACGGAAACTCAGTCACCAGTTTGACCGGGCCGCCGACTTTAAACAGTGCCACTGCCGCACAGGCGATAGAAATAATTGCTACTACCAGCGTCTGCACAAAGTCACTGGCCACCACGCCCCAGGCACCACTCAGCAGCGAAATCACCAGCACCACGGTGCCCGTCACCCACAGTGTCAGCGTGATGTCATGCCGGAATACTGCGCTGGCAAACACCGCCAGGCTGTTCAGCCATACGCCGGCACTGAGGATGCTCAGCGGAATGATCATCCAGGTGAAAAACTGTTCGTTGCCTTTGCCGAAGCGATGGTTGATGGCCTCGGTGGCAGTATCGACGCGCAACTGGCGAAAGCGTGCGGCAAACCACCACCAGGCAATCAGATAACCGAACACGTTACCTGCAAATACGCTGACGACATTGAAACCGTAGCGGTAAGCCTGACCGGCCGCGCCGGTAAACGTCCAGGCGCTGAACTGAATCATAAAGGCGGTCGCGCCAACCATCCACCAGAGCATTCGCCCGCCGCCGCGGAAATAATGGCTGGAGGAACCGGACGCCATTTTTTTGAAGGCATAACTGATGGCAATCATTAAGACGAAGTAACCGATCATGACCAGAACGTTAATATCCATTGTCGTTACTCTCTCGTTTGTAGGGTGAGATGTTTTTTGGTTATGTAATGAGCAAGCGTAGAAGAGGGAATGGAAATTAAAAGTCGGACAAATAAGAAATGCTTAGTTTGTTATCAAATTGTGATTCTGGTCGCTATTTGGGCTTATTGTCTGCTTTTGAGTCAATTCCGACTGGCGAAACTGAAGGTTCATTGCTTTATTAGTATGACTAAAGCGTGAAATCTCAACGGAGCAGCGGCGTGTAGCCGGGAGAAAACATGAAGTTAATTCAGCGCTGTAATGTGAAAGATGCGGGAACGGGGATCACGGTGGGCGCGATGCTGATACTGACGCTGATGGCCGCTTCTGCGGATGCACTGGCGGGCGAACCGGCATTTTTAAATACGGCACAAATGGCCGTTGTCCGTCAGCAACTGCATGATCACCGTGCGGCACCGCAAACGGCAGAGGCCTATCAGCACTTGCTGGCGGCGGCGGATTCCGCGCTGAAGAAGCCTGAACTGAGCGTCACTGACAAAGGGATGACGCCGCCCGGGGGATCGAAGCACGATTATCTCAGCCTGAGTGCGTACTGGTGGCCGGACGAAAGTAAATCCGACGGGCTGCCCTGGATCCGCAAGGATGGCCATGTGAATCCCGCCAGTAAAAACGATCAGAGCGACGGGGTGCGGCTGGCCGATTTTACCGCACGGGTGCAGAACCTGACGCTGGCGTGGTATTTCTCCGGCGAACAGAAATACGCGGATAAGGCGGTCAGCCTGCTGCGTACCTGGTTTATCACGCCGGAAACGCGCATGAACCCGAATCTGAATTTTGCGCAGGGCGTGCCGGGCATCTCGCCGGGACGCAACGCCGGTGTGCTGGATGGTCGCTATTTTTCCACCCGGATCGTGGATTCATTAGTGTTGTTGCGCGGGGATCCGGCATGGACGGACAACGACGAACAGCAAATGCGGGCGTGGATGCAGGCGTATCTCCGCTGGTTACAGGGCAGTAAAATCGCGAAAAAAGAAGGGCGCACAGAGAACAATCACGGTAACTGGTATGTGACGCAGGTATCGGGCATTGCATGGTATCTGGGGGATAACGCGGTGATTGGCGATATGGCGAAACTGATGAAAAGTAAGCTTGATGTACAGCTGAAACCTGACGGTACTCAGCCCGCCGAGCTGGCGCGCACACGTTCTTTTCATTACAGCTATTTCAATTTACAGGCGATCAGCATGATGGCGGTGCTGGCGCAGAAAAACGGCATTGACCTTTGGCATTACAAAACACCACAAGGCGGCAGCGTGCTGACATCGCTGGATTTCATGGCGCGCTTTACCGATCCGTCGGTGCCGTGGCCGTACAAATCACTCGATCAGATCCGTGTGCGTCCGGTGCCTTTGCTCTCGTGGGCGGATAACGCGACGGGGGAAAAACGTTACGAACAGTACATCCGCAGCGCGAGATTTACCTTGCCGCCGGCGGTGAAACCGGCATCCGGCGGTTATCACGAAGATGTTACGCGTGGTGCGGTAATGGAAGCCGAACGTGACACCTGGCTGCTGTCATTGCCGTCTTTTGCGGCTGGTTATGTCGCGCCGCAGCCGCCGGAGGTACAAAAATGAATCACTGGCAGCCGTTGCTGATAAGCCCTGACGGGGCGGAAAAACTGCACAGGCAGATTAACGCAGATTCTCCTCTGGGGGTGGCGCTGCGTGCGCAAATCGCCACGCTGGAAAACATGCTCATGCAGCCCGTGTCGGTTCCCGGCCAGGGTGAGGCGGGCGGCCCGGAGCATACGCAGCATAAGCAGAACTATCTGGGGATCAACCTGGCAGGGCGTTTCGCGTTGATCACAGGGGAGCCCCGTTATACGGATTACGCGCTGGCACTGCTGAACGCTTATGCTGACATTTATCCCTCGCTGGGCAGCGCAACCAGCAAAGACAGCAATACTCCAGGACGCCTGTTCCATCAGACACTGAATGAGAATATGTTCTGGCTGTACGCCGCCGAAGGTTATCACTGCGTGATGCCCTCACTTGATGCAGCTCAGCGTGAATATATTGAAGCTAACCTGTTTCGGGTGATGGCGGATGATGCACTGAAGCGGCACAGCCGCGATTTTGATATCGTGCATAACCACGGGATCTGGTCGGTGGCGGCGGCGGCGATCAGCGGTTACGCGCTGGGCGATCCGGCGCTGGTCGAAAAAGCGTTGTATGGTCTGAAAGGTGACAGTGAAAGTGGCGGATTCTTTGCCCAGCTCAGTCAGCTTTTTTCGCCGGACGGTTATTACATTGAAGGGCCCTATTATCACCGTTTCGCGCTGCGCCCGTTGCTGCTGCTGGCGGAGGCCATTGAACGGCGTCAGCCGGCGTTAAAGATTTATCAGTTCCGCGATCAGATTATCCGTAAAACCTGTGAAGCCCTGATGCAAACGGCATTCCCCGATGGCGTCTGGCCTGCACTGAATGATTCCTCTAAAACCATCAATATCCGTGATGACGGCGCGGTGATCGCCGCCAGCGTCTGCTATTCCCGCTATGGTCACCACCCGCAGTGGATCGCTGTCGCGCAACAACAACAGACGGTATGGGCCAGTGAGGCTGCGCTGGAACTTTCAGCTGCCCTGAAAGATGCTCCGGCAACGCCCGTGGATTGGGGAAGCATCGAACTGCGTGATGGGCCGCAAGGCGCGCAGGGCGGCATCGGGATTTTGCGCAGTGGCGCAGAAAATCAGGCTATGGCGCTGATGTGGTATGGCCAGCACGGCAGTATCCCGCGCCTGCATTCGGCACTTAATCACGGCCATTTTGACGGACTGCATCTGAGCCTGTTCAGCTGCGGACGCGAGTTCCTGCGTGATTATGGCTTTGGCCGCTGGGTTAACGTCGAGCCCAAATTCGGTGGTCGCTATATTCCTGAAAACAATAGTTATTGTAAGCAGACCGTCGCACATAACACCGTGGTGGTTGACGAACAAAGCCAGAATGGCGGTAACAGTCTGGAGGCAGAAAAACGCTGGGGCGAACGGCATTTCTTTGTCACGGATAATCCGGCCGGACAAGGCATGAGTGCGCGGCTCGGCGGCTACTATCCGGGTGTCAATCAGCAACGCACGGTGCTGATGCTGAACCTGCCGGAACTGTCCTCGCCGCTGATCGTCGATGTATTCCGGCTTACCAGTCATGAACTCCATCAGTACGATTATTGCCTGCATCATCTCGGTCAGTTTGTCCGCACTGATACCAGCCTTCATGCAGCCAGCCAGCTAACGCCGCTTGGCGAAGGGCACGGATATCAGCATTTGTGGGATTGCGCACGGGCTGGGATGGCGGCGGGGGATTCGGCCTTATTCAGCTGGCTCGACGGTGACAGCTACCGCACGCTGATCAGCGCCTTCCCGGATGGCGGCGAACTGATTGTCGCCCGTACCGGTGCCAGCGACCCGCATTTCAACCTGCGTAATGAACCGGCATTACTGCTGCGAACCCACGGCACTCAGGCCCTTTTTGCCAGCGTATTTGAAACTCACGGTAACTTCGATGAAGCCAGCGAAACGTCCCTGGACGCGCGTGGCAAGGTCGAGCGGGTCAGCGTGGTCAGTCATGATGATCAACAAACCGAACTGAATATTTTCTTTGCTGCTCAACGGACGCTAAACGTTCGTATCAGTAACCGCGACGCGCCGGCAGCGCAAGACGCTTTCAGCGTGGCGTGGCAATCCGTTTCACCCCTGAATATCCCTGAATCATAAAGGAGTCATTATGTTTAACGATTTGAAAGGTCAGCGAGTCCTGATCACCGGTTCAACCAAAGGCATCGGGCTGGCTGCGGCAAAAGCGTTCGCGGCGGCAGGCGCAAAAGTCGGTATTAACGGCCACCGTCATGATGCCAGTCTCGACAAACTGGCGACAGAAATCGCTACAAACGGCGGTGAGGTGGTCTATTTTGGCGCAGATGTCACAAAGTCTGCAGAATGCGAAACGCTGGTGGCGAACTTTGTCGAACGGTTTGGCGGCATTGATGTGCTGGTCAATAACGCAGGCGGACTCGGCGGACGGCAGGGGCTGGAAAACATCGATGATGATTTTTATGACCACGTGATGGATCTTAATGCCCGTTCGGCGCTGATGGTGACGAAATTTGCCATTCCGCATTTGCGTCACGCGGCGAAACAGAGCGGCAGAACCACCTCGGTGATCAGCACCGGCTCGATTGCCGGCCGGGAAGGCGGCGGGCCAGGTGCCAGTCTCTACGCCGCCTCGAAAGCCTGGCTGCACAATGTGCACCGCAACTGGGTGAAGGAATTCACCCGGGACAACATCCGCTTTAACGTGATTGCGCCGGGCACCATCGACACCGTCTTCCATGCGGATAAAAGCGCGGAAGTGCGGGAGAAAATTGCCAGTTCCATCGCAATGGGGCGCTTCGGCACGGCTGAAGAGCTGGCACCGTCTTATCTGTTTTTCGCCTCGCATGCCTGCAGTGGCTACATAACCGGTCAGATTCTGGATGTGAATGGCGGCCAGATGGCGCCATAGCGCACAGTTCGGGAGTTTCAGTGCGGCGCAGGCATGCAGCTCACCGCCGCCTGAACTATGATGACGGCAACCTGCACAGGAAAAAGGGAAGAATATGACGATGCAGTTTGAAACCGCTGCAGGCATGACCCGTGGCCTGAATACCCATATCGCCCGCGATATCGCCCGCAAAATTCTGTCGGGCGAACTGGCGTCGGGCGCGATCCTGCCGAGTGAAATTGAACTGGGCGAACAGTTTGGCGTCAGCCGCACCGCGCTGCGTGAAGCGCTGAAATTACTGACCTCCAAGGGGTTACTTGAGTCGCGGCCCAAAATTGGTACCCGTGTGAAAGAGCGTCCGCAATGGAACATGCTGGATCCGCAGTTGCTGGAATGGATGCAGGGCATGGAAGCGACAGAAGAGATCTATCATCAGTTTCTGGAATTCCGCAAGGCGATTGAACCGCATGCTACCGCGCTGGCTGCGGTGAATGCCAGTAAAGAGCAACGCATTGAACTGTCGCGTATTTACCGCCAGATGTGCCACGTTGCTGAAAATTTCGATGCCCAACATTGGGTGGATATCGATACGCAGTTCCACAGGATGATCTTCATCGCTTCCGGTAACTGTTTTTACGTGCCGTTCGGCAACGTTCTGACCACCATTTTTAAATGGTTTTTTGAGTATTCCTCAAAAGAAGGGGGGATGTGCCTCAGCGAACATCAACGCATTTACGAAGCCATCATGGCCGGCGACGAAGGCGCGGCGTTTTCAGCCTCACTGAGCCTGATGAAAGGGCATAAGCACCGGTTACACCAGAGATAACGCTCAGTAAAACCGTCTCATTCTATTTCCCCCGCTGCGCAGATCTTTCTGCGCATTTTTATGTCTGATGATCCCCGGAAGTGATTTCTGATACAAAAATGAAACAAATGTCACGGGCGGTTACGCCACAGTGCCAGTGGCTCATATAGACTTGTCATAATTATTACGGTCTAATCATTTTATCAGGAAAATATATTTTTATTACACACATTGATTAAAGTTAATTATTTTATTCATTAAACCGGTGAATGTATGAAAATACTCAAGGTCAGTGATTTCTTCCTTTCGAAACATCATGCTTTTAGTTTATTCGATATGAACCGTCAGTCGATGGAAGATGTGCACAGGCATGAATTCGATGAGTTAGTTATTGTCCGCAACGGCAGCGGATTTCATA
>NZ_JAFMOS010000278.1 GCF_019049755.1 Rahnella perminowiae | reverse complement strand
TCCCGGCAACACTCGGGAATAGTGAAAACGTCACCTCACGGTTCTCACTCCATAAAATAAGATTGCAGGATAAAAAATAATAATGATGATGAAGCATAGCGCAACCCTTACAGCGACCGCCATCGCGGCAATATTAAGTTTTTCATCAGCCGCATACGCCGCACCGGGTATTGATCTGGTTGCCAATGAAACGCCGGTAAATACACCCAAAAGCCCGGAGGCTGTGGCGAAAATCCCGGCCAATTTTAAGTTTGTTGAACCGGGCACGCTGACCGTTGCACTGGCCGTGCTCGGCAGCGCACCGCCGTTCGGGCTGTACGCCCGTGATAATAAAACTGTGATCGGCAGCGAGGCGGATATTGCCCGTCTGGTCGCCGACGGTTTAGGCCTGAAACTTAAAGTGGTTCCGGCTTCCTGGGAGGACTGGCCGCTGGGCGTGACTTCCGGCAAATACGATGCGGCAATCTACAACATCACGGTCACCAAAGATCGCAAAACCAAATTTGATTTCGCTACTTACCGCGAAGATACCCTCGGTTTTTATGTGAAAAGTGACAGCAAAATCACCTCCATTAAATCCGCACCCGATATCGCCGGTAAACGCATTATTGTCGGCTCAGGCACCAATCAGGAAGCCGTGTTGCTGGCGTGGGACAAAGAGAATCAGGCCAAAGGCTTACCGGCGCTGAAACCGCTGTATGTCACCGATGACGCTGCCGCGACGCTGGCGATCCAGTCCGGCCGGGCTGACGCGACGTTCGGCCCGAACGTGACCGGCGCGTATAAATCCCTGCTGACCGGCAAAACCAAACTGGTCGGCACCGTGCCTGGCGGCTGGCCGAAGACTGCCAATATCGCCGTCACGCTGAAAAAAGGGAATGGCCTGGTGGATGCCGTGCAGGCGTCGCTGAACAGCGCCATTGCCAGCGGGGCTTACATCAAAGTGCTGGATCGCTGGGGTGAAAGCGTCGAGAAGATCGATCACTCTGAAATTAACCCGCCGGGACTGGGCGACTGATCAGGAGCAGAAACGATGAGCGAAGATATTTTCATTCAGACCGTGCCGGAAGACCCGCTGATTGCACCGGTCATCGACGGATTGTTCGGTGAATACCGTGACCGCTACGGCGATTTCTTTTCGAGCCAGCCGCCGGAAGATGACAGTGTTTTTTCCGCCCCCGATGGCGCCTTCATTGTTCTGCTGAGAAACGGCGAGCCCGTTGCGATGGGCGCGTATAAACGCTACGACGAACAGACCGCCGAGCTAAAACGCATCTGGACGCACCGCGCGCTGCGCCGTCAGGGACTGGCGCAAAAAATCCTGCATGAACTGGAACGGCGTGCTGACGCGTATGGTTACCGGCGGGTCTTTCTGACCACCGGATTCCGCCAGCCTGAAGCGGTCGGATTGTATCTGTCACACGGTTATCAGCCGCAATTCGATACCCGTCTCGACCCGGAAGTCTATTCCCGGCCGCCGTATGACGGGCGACTGCCGTTTACCAAAACACTGAAAGCGCAGGTGCCGGTCACCTCATCTGCGACATAACGACAAGGGAACTCCATGGGCGAAAATACCCCTTCAACTGTGAATCATCCGCCGCTGAAAGTGGTACCGGCGCGCTATCCGTGGCGACTGGCCGGTGCGGTATTTTCGGCGTTTATTCTCTTAGGTATCATCCAGTCAATCGCCACCAATTCCCGCTGGGAATGGGGCGTATTTCGCCAGTGGTTTTTTGATCCGGTGATCTTGTCCGGGCTTGGAAAAACCCTGTTGCTGACACTGCTGGGCACGCTGTTCGGCGTGATTTTCGGCACCGCACTGGCCCTCGCCCGTCTGTCTAAATCTTATTTGCTCAATGCGCTGGCCTGGGGGTATATCTGGCTGTTCCGTTCATTGCCGCTGCTGCTGGTGCTGATCATCCTCTACAACTTTTCCTATCTTTACGACAACCTTTCGCTTGGCATTCCGTTCACCACAGTTTCCTTTTTCAGCACCCCGACGGTTAATTTGCTGGATCAGTTTTCCGTCGCCGTGCTCGGCCTTTCCCTGGTGCAATCAGCCTATACCGCAGAGATCATTCGTGGCGGGATTTTGGGCGTAGAACACGGCCAGCACGAAGCCGCCGCCGCGCTGGGATTACCGGCCTACCGCCGCACATTTCGCATTATTTTGCCGCAGGCTTTGCGTTCAATTCTGCCAACCGGTTTTAACGAAGTGATCAGCCTGGCGAAAGGCACATCGATTGTTTACGTCCTGTCGATACCGGAACTGTTTTACACCGTGCAGGTGATTTACAACCGCACGCAACAGGTGATCCCGTTGCTGATGGTCGCTACCGTCTGGTATCTGCTGATCACCACCGTGCTGTCGGTTTTACAGTATTACGTCGAACGTTATTTCTCCCGCGGCACTGTGCGCCAGGTCGCGCCAACCCCCTTGCAGCGCCTGCGTCAGTGGCGCGTCGCCCGTTCTTAATAAAGGGAAAGCACTATGTCTGAAGCCTTTGATTTATTCGTTAACCGCCCAAGGGAAGCCCCGGTTGAACAGCTGTTCCCGCGCAAACCTCAGGCAGCCACCGTCGGGCGTATAGAGATCAATAATCTGAGCAAGTACTACGGCGCGCACAAAGCACTGGATAACGTCAGTCTGAGCATTGAACCCGGCACCGTGACCGTGATCCTCGGCCCGTCCGGTTCGGGAAAATCGACACTGTTGCGCACGATTAATCATCTTGAGCGCGTCGACGAAGGTTTTATTCAGATCGATGGTGACTACATTGGTTACCGCCGCAAAGGCGATACACTGTATGAGCTGAAAGAGCGCGCCATTCTCAGGCAACGCAGACACGTCGGTTATGTATTCCAGAATTTCAATTTATTCCCGCATATGACGGTGCTGGATAACATCATCGAAGCGCCGGTAGTTCACGGCCTGATGAGTCGCAAAGACGCCATCATCCGCGCCGGTGAACTGCTCGACACCGTCGGCCTGCGTGAGAAAGCCCACGCCTGGCCGCGTCATTTGTCCGGCGGACAGCAACAACGTATCGCCATCGCCCGCGCGCTGGCGCTGAATCCTAAAGTCATGCTGTTTGATGAACCGACATCGGCCCTCGACCCTGAACTGGTCGGCGAAGTGCTGGATGTGATTAAGAAACTGGCGCAATCAGGCGTAACACTGGTGGTCGTTACTCATGAAATCGGCTTCGCGCGCCAGGTCGCGGATCAGGTGGTATTTATGGTCGATGGTCGCGTTGTTGAAAGCGGCGCTGCCGAACAGGTGCTGGAACGGCCGGTTCACGCCAGAACCCAGGCTTTCCTGGAGAAGGTGCTTTAGCTGCCACACACATGTGACAAAGGTTTTGCTTTACTCCTTCCCCGGCAAACACTGCGCGATTTTGCTTTTGCTCCTTCCCCTCTCACGAAGGGAAGGAGTGTGGGTTTGATGGCAACTCATACAATTACACCACCATTAATACCCCACCCCAACC
>NZ_JAFMOS010000279.1 GCF_019049755.1 Rahnella perminowiae | reverse complement strand
AGAGACAGGCTAAATCCTGACTTTATCCGGGCGGCCGCCCCACGCCTGCTGAGGATGAAAAGGACTAACCCAAAGGATACAGAATGAGCCAGATAAATAACTGGGAATTAATGCAATCCGGTAGCCAAAATCTCACCCCAGCCCAGGCAAATATAAGCAAAAATAAGGGTTATATTTTTAACCACCACAATACCCCTGACTGGCAGGCGCAGATTGAACAAGGCGTTGAATTAATTAAATCCCATATTAACCATACTGAGAAACCCTTTTCCGGTGTTTCTCCGGCTGAATTAGCCGAGCAATTTCGCCATATTGACCTGACTAAACCTCTGGACGGAACGCGGCTGGCGCTGGAAGAACTGGATGATTTATATCTTCAGCACGCGGTCTATTTCCATCATCCGAAATACCTGGCGCATCTCAACTGTCCGACCGTCTTACCTTCCCAACTGGCGGAGCTGTTTATCAGTGCCATCAACTCCTCGGTGGATACCTGGGATCAGAGCGCAGGCGGCACGCTCATCGAGCAAAAAGTCATTGACTGGACACTCGCCCGTATCGGTTTTGGCGCACAGTCAGACGGTATTTTCACCAGCGGCGGGACCCAGTCCAACCTGATGGCCATGCTGCTGGCGCGCGACAGCCATTGCAAACGCACCCGACCGCAGCACAGCATCAAATATCAGGGTCTGCCGCCGGAAGCCAACCGCTGGCGTATTTTCAGTTCACAGGTCAGCCACTTCAGTATTCAGAAATCCGCTGCCCTGCTCGGCCTGGGTTATGACGCCGTGGTTCCGGTCGCCTGCGACAGCGCTTTTCGCATGGATATTGCCGCACTCCGTCAGGAAATTGAGCGCTGCCACGCTGAAGGGTTGATCCCGATTGCCGTCGTGGCAACCGCCGGTACGACTGACTTTGGCAGTATCGACCCGCTGAATGAGATCGCTGAAATCTGCCGCCAGGAAAAAATCTGGATGCATGCAGATGCCGCATACGGCTGTGGTTTGCTGGTTTCGCCACAGCATCGTCAGCGGATTGACGGCATCCATCTGGCCGATTCCGTCACCGTGGATTACCACAAATCCTTCTTCCAGCCGGTAAGCTGCAGCGCGTTTCTGGTTAATGACCACCGTCATCTGGAGCACGTGACACATCACGCCGAATATCTGAATCCGCTGAGTGCGAAACTGGAAGGCACGCCGAATCTGGTGAATAAAAGTATCCAGACCACCAAACGTTTTGATGCCCTCAAAATGTGGCTGACGTTGCGCATTATGGGTCAGCAGGCATTAGGAGAATCCTTTGATGTGCTGCTGGCCCGCGCGACACAAACGCATCAGATGATGGAAGAGAATCCGAATATTGAAGTGCTGCATAAGCCGGAGCTGAGCACGCTGGTGTTTCGGTTCGTACCGCGTTTATCCATGACGCATGAACAGATTGACGACATCAACGCCGGGATCCGTAAGGCCATTTTCCGCGACGGCAGCGCCGTTATCGCCGGAACCAAAGTACATCAGCGCCAGTATCTGAAATTTACCTTACTCAACCCAGCCACCACCACGGAAGACGTTGCCGATGTGCTTAGCCTGATTACTCATTACGGCAAAGAACTCACTGCCAGTGCGCTGAGCGCCGCGAAAAACCGGTAAAAGGAGCCACACCATGAATACCCACCCAAACGACCCTATGTATGATTTTATCGCCGTAGGAATCGGTCCGTTTAACCTCGGGCTGGCCTGTCTGACTGAACCACTGAAAGCGCTGAACGGCCTGTTTTTAGACCAGAATGACAGCTTCGACTGGCACACCGGCATGATGCTGGAAAGCGCACATTTACAGACCCCGTTTATGGCCGATCTGGTGACGCTTGCCGATCCGACCAGCCCTTACAGTTTTCTTAATTATCTTAAATTAAAGGGAAAACTCTACTCATTCTACATCCGTGAAGATTTCTTCATGATGCGTAAAGAGTTCAATCAGTATTGTCAGTGGGCATGCAGCCAGCTGACCAGCCTGCAATTCTCCACGCGCGTGGAGGGCGTTACCTGGGATGCGGCACAGGAATGCTATCGGATAGAGGCGCGCTCGACGAAAAGCGGCGAAAAACAGATTTACCGTACCCGAAGGCTGGTTCTCGGCACAGGGCCGTCAGCGTGGATGCCTGCCTGTGCGCGGGATGCCGGTAGAAACGTGCATCACTCCTCGGCCTATTTACCGAATAAACAGCAGGTACAAAATTCAAAATCCATCACCGTAGTCGGCAGTGGCCAGAGCGCCGCAGAAATTTACTATGACCTGCTCTCCGACATCGACACGCACAATTATCATCTGACGTGGGTAACCCGTGCACCGCGTTTCTACCCGCTGGAATACAGCAAACTGACGCTGGAAATGACCTCACCGGAATATATCGACTATTTCCACGCGCTGCCGGTAAGCAAGCGCGATCAGCTCAATCGGGAACAAAAATGTCTGTATAAGGGCATTAACATCAGTCTGATCAACGATATTTATGACCTGATGTACGTCAAACGCCTCGACGGCCCGCTGAGTGTCGATTTGTACACACATTCGGAACTGACAGCGCTGACCCGCAGCCGCAGCGGCGAACTTGAAATGACCTTGTTCCACCACGAACAGCAACAGCAATACCGGCACCGCACGGAATCAGTGATCCTCGCGACCGGGTACGGCTATCAGCCACCGCAGTTTGTGGAGGGCATTTATAACCGCATTCAGTGGGATGAAGCCGGTCGTTACGCCGTCAACCGCAATTACAGCATCGATGCGCACAACCAGATTTTCGTACAAAACGCCGAGCTTCATACGCACGGTTTCGTCACACCGGATCTGGGCATGGCGTGCTACCGCAACAGCACTATTATCCGCGAAATGCTCGGCCATGAAGTGTATCCGGTGGAAAAAACCATTGCTTTCCAGACCTTTGGCACCCGCAGCCCTGACGCAAACTAACGGAGATTTACTCATGTCTGATGCCATTTCTACCGCCGTATTCTCCTGCCTGCGCGATGCAGGGAAACTGTCTTTACGCCCGCTGTCTCCGGAAAAAGACGCCGCCGTTTTACATGGCTGGATGACGCAGCCCTACGCGCATTTCTGGGGGATGCAAAACAGCACCATTGCAGAAGTCAGCAATTTCTATCGCGACCTGACTCAGGATAAACCGCTGGCAGCGCTGATGGGCGAAATCGACGGACAGCCGCAATTTCTCATCGAATGCTATCCGGTTGAGGATGACCCGCTGCATGAGCATTACGCTGTACAACCCGGTGATATGGGCATGCATATTCTGTTGTCACCGGCTGAAAAGCCGGTGACTGGCTTCAGCTGGCAGGTGTTTTCAGCGGTGATGGAGTACCTGTTCAGCCAGCCCGATGTCCGGCGCGTGGTAGTCGAGCCGGATGTTCGCAATGAAAAAATTCATAAGCTGAATAAACGCGCCGGTTTCCGCTATCAGAAACAAATCCAACTGACACACAAAACTGCATGGC
>NZ_JAFMOS010000280.1 GCF_019049755.1 Rahnella perminowiae | reverse complement strand
AATCGTGCAGCGCATAAGCAATGTACGGCCGGTCAACGTCGCCGTTCTCGAAGGCAATCGCCACGCCGGTGGAGTCCAGCAGCGGCATATGGAAGCCGTAAGTATCACCGGAATAGGGTTTTGCCAGACGCAGCCAGCAGCTCTCAAAGCCTTTCTGCCATTCGGTGCGGTCGAAACCAAACCGGGCGCGGTACAAACCGTCGGCGCTGATATGGGCGTAAGGTTCATCCGGATGCGCACTGGAGATGCGGGCAGGCAGCGTACCGGTGACGGTCGGCCACGGCAACAACGCAGGGCGATACGGATGCCGGGTATTGCGCGGCACGGCGGTGAAGGTGACAAAATACGCCGTGTCGCGGGCAACGTTGGTAGAGTTCGTGGAAACTATCAGCAGGCCGTCCGGCGCTTCCGGCCAGTCTTTACCGGGCGTGGTAATGACCCTTCCCGGACGCAGTGTCATGCTGTTGGACTTGCCCCCGAAGGTGATTTGTTCGCTCAGATAACGCTCCTGACGGCGTCTGGCGTACCACATCCCCTGTCCGGGCTCGTTGCTGTATTCCTTGCCCGGCTCAGGATAGGACTCACCCCAGCGGTAATCCTCGGCAACCAGCGCCGTGTAATCCGGATTGGTGGTCGCCGTGGCGGTCATATCGCTTTGCGCGGCCGGATAGTAATCGTCGTTAACCGTCACCGATTTCGGGATGGCCTTGCGGCTGACCGACATTTCCCAGACCGACTCCTGGCCGCCGTCGAACAGGCCCACCGGGTTACGGAACGGGATGGCGACCGGTTCCGGCCAGGCGTAAGAATGGTCGGCCAGCACCATGACGTCGCAGTTGTTCTCTTCGTCATACTCGAAGAAGTACGAGATGCCGCTGTCGGCCAGGCGGCGCGCGATGTGCGCGTATTCGCTTTCGCCGAACTGCATCATGAATTTTTTCAGCGGGTACTGTTCATTAAGGGCAAACCGGAAATCCAGCCGGTCCATGTAGTAACGCAGGAAGGTGTTTTCGGTCATGCTGATGACGCTGTCGTTCTGGTAAATCGCGTTATTGCTGCCCTGATTTAACCGGGTGACGCGGTGTTCCAGCGTGGCGACGTAGCGGGTCTCATCGGCGGAGGTGCCGCACTGGCGGAACTGGGTAATGACGCCGGGGATAATGCGTGGTTTAACCGGCTCCCACGGCTTACCGTCGGGGTACATCAGGAGCAGGGCGGAATAGTTGATGATGTGCTGAGCGGGAATGTCTTTCACCGCACTGGTGAACGCAATTTCATAGCGCAGGATATCGCTGATGGCCTCGCTGCCGCTGAACCTGAGCACCGAAATATCAACGCCGGGCTGCCGGGATTCCAGCCGTTTAAGTCTTAACTGGTAATGGTTGTGGACCGGTAATTTACTGCCAGCAAGAATGTAATCTTGGATACTCATCGTTTAAGTCCTTTTAACGCTCATGGGCGTGAATACCCCAAAACCGATATGTGCTGACTGGGCTAATTAATAATATATTGATGGTGTGAATATATTAATATACTGACTTTCGCTGGAAAAATAGCAGTCCAACAGTATGTCGGCGAGTTCCGCTCCGGAAATGAAAGCTAGCATAAATCAGTAGATCACTAAAACAAACTATGTCACGGAAAAATACATCTCAGTTATTAAATAAAGAAAGTTGCCAGTTAATCAGGATGTTTTCCGAAAACTTACGGACGTTTTTGCGAAAGCGCCAGGTGATGAGATGCTGAATAATGATTAATGAGAAGGCATTAATGTCACTAAATCCAATTCCCCCGCTCTCTTAATATCACTAAAGTCATTAACTGTTTCAAATAAACAGTACAACGCAATATGAGATGTAAATGTGCTTTTCAATCCTGCCTTATAGAAAGGCAAGGATAACCAGAGTGTAAGGAGGAAAGATAATCGATTGCATAGATCAGTAACTAAGAACAAATCGTTAATACCGATCGACTTGATGTAGTTAATTATCGTAGCCTGTCATCATCCTGGCGACACCTAAATACGCAAATAAGGAAAAAATCCTCATGGCACTGGAACCCACAATTGCTGAACTTGTTAACGACTTCATTACTGCAGGCCGTCCCTCTTCCCGCAGTCAGACGTTCGCTGAGCGCCGTGCCGGCTATATTGCCAGCACGGTGTTAGCGGGCGATCTTGAGCAACGCGTAAATGTTGATGATGTGGTCATCGACGGTATGTTGTTACGCGTCTACTCTCCGCTGGAAGCGCATGGCGCATTACCTGCCGTTATCTATTATCACGGCGGCTGTTTTGTCAGTGGCGGTTTTGCGACTCATGATAATCAGCTACGTCAGCTTGCCTTTTACAGCGGTTGCCGGGTGATTGCGGTGCAATATCGTTTAGCACCTGAACACACCTATCCCGCCGCACATGACGATGCAGAACAGGCGTCAAACCTCATCTGGCAGCATGCGGAAAGGCTTGGCATAGAGCGCGGCCGGATAACACTGATGGGGGACAGCGCAGGCGGACATCTTGCCCTTATCACGGCTCTGCGCCTGCGAAATACCGGACACTGGCTGCCGCACCTGCTGGTGCTGATTTACCCAATGCTGGATGCAACAGCGTCCTCTGAAAGCCATAAGCGCAATGGCGATGATTTTGTGCTGACCAGCGATACGTTGCTCAGTGGATTCGAAGCTTATTTCCCGCAAATTGATTTCATGCACCCTGAAGTCAGTCCGTTATGGCGTGATGATTTTTCAGGGCTGCCGCCGGTTCATATCATTACGGCGGAATACGATCCGTTATGCGATGAAGGCGAGGCGCTGTTCTCCCGCATGACAGAGCAGGGCGTGAACTGCACGGCCCAGCGCTATTTGGGAGTCATCCACGGTTTCTTCCAGCTTGGTGGAATCAGCCAGAGTGCGCGCAATGTGATGCGGGATATTGCTGTACGTGTCAGTTCATCGGATACACCGTAAACTTTTTGTTTTTTGCGAGCTCGCTGTTGGCCTGTTCGCATAATTCAAAAAGAACAGGGATCAGGTGAGCGGAAGCTTTCAGATAATCGCTGACCTGTGCAATCCCCTCCGGGAGCAATATCTCGCTGTTCTCAAGTCCTTCGCTTAAGCACAACAGCCCCTGACATAACCCGCTGGCAGATTCTGACGCCAGCGCATTAAGATCATATAACTGTGCATCATCAAAGTGACTGAAATCCAGCCCGGCGATAAGCGAGCGAAAAACGGAGATAGAGTTAGTCGTAAACGCGGTGTGGTTATCAGAATCAGTCATACAAGTCATTCCATTGTCAGTGAGTCGAGGCCTCCGGTACTGGCGAGGTGATTGCCGCTGCCAGAGAACTGTATGCCTGTTGGTGCACCAAAGAAATAGACTGGTTATAATTACAGTGGTTTGTTGTCAAATCTGGAAGATGCCTCGCAAAATCCTCTCAGTGAATCAGGAATATTAACCACCAGTGTGATTTTTATGAGATAAAAATTGAAATTGGTTAATTAATAACAGCCTCTTCCGAATATTATCC
>NZ_JAFMOS010000281.1 GCF_019049755.1 Rahnella perminowiae | reverse complement strand
CTGATAAACAGCAAACGTCATCACCAGACCGGCATTTCATCCTGCAGGAACGGATTGGTTCTACGCTCATAACCAAAATCCGACATCGGGCCATGGCCGGGAATAAATACTATGTCATCGCCGAGCGGTAATAATTTCGTTTTGATGGAATGAATCAACGCCTGATGGTCACCACGCGGGAAATCACTGCGGCCTACGCCACCTTTAAATATCACATCACCGGAAACGGCAATTCGCGCTTTATCATTGATGAAGACAATATGCCCCGGCGTATGGCCCGGGCAATGCAGCACGGATAAGATTTCCTCGCCGACCTTCACTGAATCCCCTTCTTCCAGCCAGGTATCTGGCGTCAGCGGATCACAATGGTCGAGGCCAAACATCTGGCTTTGGGTGGGCAGCGCATCCAGCAGGAATTGATCTTCTTTCTGAGGACCGATAACCGGTACCTGATAGTGAGCAGCCAGCTCTGCCGCTGCTCCTACGTGATCAAGATGACCGTGAGTCAGCAAAATTTGCGTAACCAATACACCTTTGGCAGAAACTTCCTGGATGATCCTTGCGGCTTCACCGCCCGGATCGACAATAGCAGCCTGATTGGTTTTAACACACCAAATCAGTGAACAGTTTTGGCTGAACGCCGTGACGGTAATTAAATGGATTTTCATAGAGCTCCACAAAATGGCCTGCACATTCCGGCAGGCCATTAATAACACACATCACCAGGTCCGCGCGGGACCGGTATCGATGTGCACAAAGTTACTTCGTGGATAATATCCTACACCACCCATCCGCATTTTTAATGCGGCTTTGCGGATATTGCTCAGTTCGATGCCCTGGATGTGGAAATCCATTGCCTGCCCGAGGGTGTGATAACTGTGCTTCGCTACCCCGCTTCCTGGCTCACGCATACTGTTGTTTGTCGCCAGTGAGCGGTAACCCGAAATCAGCTGGACCGGTTTATTGGTTCCGCCGAGCATCACCTGCAAACGATAGAGATGATCGAACAACGCGGGATCGATCGATTTTACCTTTTCCGCACGATAGTCTCTGAACAGATGATTCAACCGGGCCAACTCATCCTTGTTGTAACGCTTTCCATCAAAAAACTCGGTTTTGAGGGTTTCGCCGGTATTTATATTGTTAACCACTAAAATACGCGGACGAGGTGTGGAAAGAGTGGCGAATGCACGACCTGGAAGTAATGCAATCCCCATAGCGGCACTGCCTAATGCCAGCCATTTACGGCGATGTGTGTCGATTTCATTCATGAACAGTTTACTATCCGGTAAGAGAGTCAAAAAAAAGCTCTGATCTGAGCCGTTTTGAACCTTAACTGCCAATTTTCTGCGAGTCAAGGGGACCCATATAAGCAAAACGAGCGTGCCAGTGGCTCACGCTCGTCCGATGGCCAAATACTCTGACCCTTATCAGATTAGATTTACTGCATTTATTGAAGCAAAATTTCTGCCTGAGGCAGGATTTGTGCGCCGGATCTCACCGTTGAATCATAATTGTAAATATCTGTTCTGAACTGAGGCTTACCGTCATCTGCGACCCACGCCGTCAGATAAAACAGTTTTACCGGTATGTGATGGCGTATCGCTACATACGTGGTATTACCACCCTGCAATGTTGAAGAGATCCGCGTGTCATTCCAGCCCGCATCCTGCAATAACATATTGGCTAATTCAGACGCCTTATTCACCCTCACACAACCTGAACTCAGCGCACGAATATCTTTGCTGAACAGATTATGATTTGGCGTGTCATGCAGATAAATAGCATCAGAACTCGGCATATTAAATTTATACCGACCGAGGGAATTGCTCACGCCTGGTGCCTGACGGATGCGATATGGGAAATGGTTAGGCGATACCATTGCCCAGTCAATCATTGCAGGATCAATCACTTCCGCATCATTACTCCAGCCGGACAGCACCTGATAGCCATGTTGCTGGAAGTAACCGGGATTATTCATGGCTTTAGGCACGATATCTTCACGTATTAACGTAGTAGGCACATTCCATGGCGGATTGACTACCACATTATTCAGCGCACTGCTCATTAATGGCGTTTTACGACTTGGACGCCCGACAATCACCCGTGACGACAACACTTCATTACCATTGAGATAATAGGTGAGCTGATAGTTTGGAATATTCACCATGATGCCGGTGTTCACATTGCCAGGGAGAATGCGCAGGCGCTGAATATTCAGCGCCAGTAAGGTCGCACGCAATTGCGGAGAGGCGTTCAGCCACTGACGGGTACGTCCGCCAATAATACCGTCAGCTTCCAGTCCCTGCCATTTTTGAAAACGTTTAACGGCCTCCACTAAATCCGGCGTGTACTGATTGTGAGCAACAGCAACCGGCGGGTGAGTTGCTGGCGCTTCTGTCGACTGAACCGTTGGCAGAACATCTTGTACTGATGTTGCAGAAGGGCTGACGGCTGGCGTCGATTGCTGGGCCTTATCGGCGGTTTCATCAACAGACAGATCGTCATTTGCCGCGCTTCCCGGCGTGTCCGGAGCGATGGTTTCATCTGTCGGTTTAGGCACCCTGTTCTCTTCAGGCGATGCGACCATCATACCGGTGCGGGTCAGGATCTCCCGCAAAGCCGGGACATCGTCACTGATCTGATCCGGCCGCAAACTGGCTGATCCTGTCATGACCGGCCAGGGACGATTATCCGCCAGCATGGTCTTCAACGCATCATGCATCTTGGTGTAATAAGGATGCTGTGGCGCGAGAGTCGACAAATAGTGTGACGTATTGCCCTGACGCACAGCCAGCTGCCATTGATTAATCACCGTCAGTGATGGCGTCGTCATTTTGTAAGGCGTGGAACTGTATAACCACTTATCCCCGTTGGCTTCCACGCTGCTCGTAAACTGTAAATAACCCAGCATCGCATCTGATAACACGACGTCACGGGCCATGCCGGTGACTTGCGGATCCGTCAGCCATTTCACCCATTGCGTGAACTGAGGCTGGATACCAGATATGGCCAGTTCGGCCAACTGCTGCTGGAATATCTGAACGGTTTGGCGATCGTTCCACATGGGCTGCATATGATTTGCAGCATAAAGCGAAGACAGAGAAGACAGATACAACGGCCGGATGCCTCTGGGCAATAATTCTGCCTGCAACTGACTCATGCTCTGCACACTTGACAGTGTCGTTTTTCCTAATGGCAGTGTGGGCACGGTAGCCCATGCAGCCAACCACGGTGACAGACCGCCCGCCAGCAAGCAGCTGGCGACTAAAAACCTGAGAGACCTTTGATTCATTAACATCTTCCCTTGCCTCCCGATAAGGTGCCCAATTTCATCCCCAAAACTGAGCCTGCAGCTCTTGGATTAAGTATATAAAGAGAATTCTTTTTTTGCGTAGGAACTCAATGAAATAGAGCCCGCATGTCACGTAAAGACTCTAAGTCAGCTGTCAGTTTAAATAAAGCCTTCCGTTACGTGTTTATGAGTTGTTTTTAAGCATTCGTCTATAAATTACACAACACTTTAGCTTTGCCTTGCGCGGTATTTAGAG
>NZ_JAFMOS010000282.1 GCF_019049755.1 Rahnella perminowiae | reverse complement strand
ATCTTTTGCTGGGCGTTAACAATGTAAGTAAAACGACGAACGGATCGACGGGGGAGCTCGTTACTATTCTGAGCCAAGGCTTGGGGCTACGGATCGTTAAGAATGCGCTCATTGCATTCTGCGAAGTGTTAATGATGAGTTGCTGATGATTGTGCGGTAATCGGCTATGCTAGTAAACAGGTGTTTGATGAGCCTTGGCTTCGCTGAGGCGGATCATCACTTGCTGGTCGGGATATATTTAAACTTTGGAAAGTAGATGAAAACGAAATTCCCACGAATTAAAACGAAAACGGTGCTAACTATCTGAAAAATAAAGGAGGTATAGAAAGGTATTTAAAGGAATTTTTAGCTTAAGAAAGAGTTTATCTATTTGACTTTAAAAGAATAAATTTAAATTTTGCGGCTAAAGGAATCGTATTCGGTCTTTTTTTTGAACATTTCTTAAATCAATAACTTATAGTTAAAACAACCACTTACACCGCTTCCTGTTACCTTCAGTGCTACTCATTTGGACTTTCTGCCGCCACTTTGTCGCCACCCATTTGAGCCAGCGGATTCAGGTGAATAGCGTCTTCCAGGTGATCCGGAGCGAAGTGCGCGTATCGCATTGTGACGCGGATATCTGAGTGCCCGAGGATGCGTTGCAACACGATAATATTGCCGCCGGCCATCATGAAATGACTGGCGAACGTATGCCGCAGAACGTGCGTCATCTGTCCTTCTGGCAGCTCAATACCGGCCAGCCTGATCACCCGATAGAACTGTTTATAGCAGGGCGAGAAGGACACACCTTTACGGGCGATCAGTTCGTCATACAAAGGGCGGGAGAGGGGAACGGTACGATTCTTTTTACCTTTGGTATTGATGAAGGTGAGTTTGTAGGGCGAAATCTGCGAGCTTTTGATTTTGGCCGCCTCGTTCCACCGTGCGCCGGTCGAAAGGCAGACTTTAACGATAAGCGTTAATTCGTCATTTCCATGTTGTTTGCAGGCGGCCATGAGCAGCAGAATTTGTTCCTGAGTCAGCCATGCCATTTCACGTTCCGGCTGATCAAACTCGCGGATATTCTCGAGAGGGTTTGGCAGCGACCATTCCCCCAGTCGTTTCAGTTCATTGAATACCGCCCGCAGAAAAGCATGCTCACAGTTCACCGTGCCGGTTAAGCGGGATACTTACAGTGGCGACTCTCTTCCTTCTATTGGAAAAAATCAGGCATTTATTACAAACGATCAAAATGTAGCAACAGGCACCCCAATTTCGCAACACGGAAAGCTTGCGTTAAACGCAAATTATCCGGCAAATGGAGTTTTCTTCATTGACAGTTTTTCAGAGGGTGTGTTTTTAAGTTCAGACCTAATAATGACGCGCGGCATGGGGTTTGCTGATTCAACACTTGTGTCTTGGGACATTTCTACTTTAACTATTGATCAATTCAACGGCGGCATGGAGATGTATTGTCAGCCTGATCCTGCAGAAGCTACTGAAGAGAAGCAGTACCCTTTCGAAGAAGTTGGGATTCTTATCTGCTGGCCTTACAACGAAAATGGTTTAATTCAAAATTACATTACCGCCTCTGGCAAAACGGCCTACAGATGCATTCCTGATCGAAGCGTTTCAGAGCCATCCTCATGGTTCAAATTGGGTGCTCCGGCCGGTCCAACGACTGTGTCAGTGGGAAACACGCTCGATTGTTTAACTGCCGCGCCCGGAACGTATATTTTCGAGTCGGACTCCGGGATTACATCAGCGCCGGCGGGCTTTGTGTCGATTCATAGCGCGTCGCTAACTGTTTTAAAGCAGGGGGTATCAGCAACTATAACCATGCATGCATCCCGTGCCGATGGAGACGCCTACGCTGGGATGTGGCTATTGACGAAGAATGGCGAATCCTACGAGTGGTCGGGTATCGGAGTAGCTGAGCGTTTAGCAGCATCTGAGGCATATACCGTCACTCTGATTTAAGCCTTTTACCCATACATTCCGTGTATTTGATTTCATTGCCTGCTGAAGAAACTGAGGTTATTCTAAAACCCTTCTAATCAAAAGGATATTGAGAGTGGATACTACTGAAGAGTTGGGCGGGACTTACTTCTACCATGGAAATGCTAACGTATCTAAAGAAGAACTATTTTGGTTAATATTCGCTGAGAGTTTGGCGGACCACCTTGGTGTTTCAGTAGAAACAGCGGCGACGATTCTTGCTGGGCAACCAATACTTAAGAAACGAGTTGTGCTGGGATCAAAGGTTTCTCGCACGAGTATTGCGTCAAAATTAGCTCGCAGAATATTTAAAAACGCACACTTTCCATATGGGATCCAATTTTCAACTATTGTGAAGGGGCGTACTCGCGTTACAAGCAAAATAGGGGCAGTAGTGGGTAGAGCGGTGCCTTTTATTGGCTACGCGCAGGCGATAATTATCGTAAGCCTAGTCGCGAAAGATACCAGGGAAAAATACAACCTGATATCAAGGCCCGAGCATCGTATAGCATGGGCATATTTCTAATGCTAAAACCGGATGAGCAAGAGCTCTTAGATTACGTCACCAATACATATGGCCAACGTGATAAGCCGGCACAAAAGGATTGGACATTTGAGGAGCACTTCAATTTCTTTCAGGAAGAGCTGGAAGAAATGTTGTTTGATTTGTTCACGCGATACGGCATTGAGCATAGCAATTTCAACATAGATGACTATTTCATGCCGGAGTTTTATTGGTGGCAGTTTAAGCTCAAAAAGGAATGGCAAGACCGTCAATTTAAAACGCTGACGCTGGGTATGATTATCGAATCAGCAAAAGCAGGTCGCTGGCTATATGACTAAGGGGCCTCAGCCCCTTTTCTTATGCAGTCTGGCGGTCATCCCATGAATCAGCAAATATGATGTTCCCATCATTGTGCTTCCACGTAATTTTTTCGTAGCGAAGTTCAACTGTTTCCATGTGATTGTCATTAGGATTGCTGTTTGCGGCCATTGCTGGCGAAATTGAAACGATACGTACCTTTTCTAACAGCATGTTGAAATACTCTACTTCCTGACCTGCATCATTGATCCGATACCATTTGATCTCCGCCGACTCAAGGCCTTGGCCTGTTGCTACTGCCTTGTAAATGTAAGGGCTGGAGCTGTCAAAGTCCTTCACGATGAGCAATGGGGAGTGCATGCGGATACCCGTTACTTTACCCGTCGCGTTATCGGTAGGGATCATCAGATTATGATGGAATCCTTTTACTTCGATGCTATATTCCCGTCCGATGACATCCACACCGCCTTTAATCAGTGCGCCGCCGTCGTCTTTAAGCCATAAATAAGCTGGTATAGCCATTTTCTTAAGTCCATTTTAAAAGTGAGGCATTACGTTATGCTTATGCAGATAAAGACACAGTTAGCGAACATTTAAAAAGGGGATTTTCAGAGGTTTATTATTGATGACCGATTTTGCAATCCATAAATCCAGTCTCGAAAATTCCCCGAATTTATTTCGAAATGATGCTAACTGATTGATATTTAATGAAGGTATAAACAAGTGACGGAAGGCTTTACTTTAAAGAG
>NZ_JAFMOS010000283.1 GCF_019049755.1 Rahnella perminowiae | reverse complement strand
AGAGACAGTTATTAAGATGTCTATTTTATAGAAATTATCAAAGGTGAGTTATCAGAAGCGCAGGCACGTAAACATGACTTTGCTTGACCAAGATCAAACACGGATTGTCGCTCTATTTATAGATAAAACTTATACATTTTATTGTTTGATTTACGTATGTGATTATTACACATTGTATCGCACGTAAAAGCTATCGCTTCGTTATATTGTTGTTTAGGATATTCGTCGTATTATGTCCTCCTGTTCAGTCAAATGCCGGACGTCGCCTTTGAGCCCTGATAGACGTTTTTTAAACCAAAAGAGACCTGCCATTAAATTGAAAAAGCCTGTTTTCAATGTCCGGAGGATCGTCACGTTCGTTCTTTTCCTGCTCATTTGCATCGGCCTGTATCTGCTGGCCCTAAACAGTTACTGTGATCAGGGGGGCAACTTTGATCTGGGCGTATGTGCAATTACCTCATTCATCCCTTTTTGACGGATGTCAGCACGGCTTACGGTTGGGTAAGAAAACCCTGTTTTTTTGCGAATGGCTTCCCTGACCTGTCGGGGATGGTAAGATGAACGCTCTGAACAGTCAGTGGTAGGGTAGTCAATGTTTGATTTCGCAATGGGCCAAAACAGCCTGGCTTCATTGGTGCTGTGTGCACTTTCAGCACTGTTGTTTGTATTGGTATGGTTTTTTATTAGCCGCGCCAGTGTCAGGGCAAATGAACAGGTTGCTCTGTTACAGGAGATCGCTGAGCAGCAACGCCAGCAGACAGAATTACTTAAGATTCTGGCTGCACAGGTGAAGACTAACGTGTCTCCTGTTGAGGCAGATGATGATTCTGCACTCAGCCTGCGTGGCTTTATTCCCGAAAGATAATTTGGTTTTGTTAACCCGCCTCCCGGCGGGTATTGCCCGTATGCACTTTGGTCCTATTTTCCCTTCTCGTTCTGCATCATCACTTTCATAAAACTGTCTTATTTCTCCGGTAGTCTCCACGCATGTGCCTTGCAGGATGGAACAACTGATGATCAAATGGTCTGAAGAAAATGACAGCGAAGTGAACCACAACATAGCCTTACTGACCGGAGAGGAGCCTGAGAAGTGGTATCCCTATGGCGGAATGAAAGGCAAAGATTATTGCAACAACCCCTCCGATGCGTGGCCGATCATTTGCGCCAACAGAATCAGTATTAATTTTAAAGAGTTACAAAGCGATCCTCTCTGGCTGGCTGAAATAAGCAGTCCTCAGGGGCAGTGGCAGGCGCAAAGCAAACGGCCGCTTCGTGCCGCTATGGTGTGTTTCCTGCTTAGTAAGACTTGCGCATAAACAAAAGCGCAGAGATACTCACAGAGTGACAAAGTTTTGCAAAGAAGTGATTCGAATAAGCGTCGCATAAAGCGATGCGTATCAAGTGATTAATGTTTCCTCATTTTGACAGTTGTGTCTAAGGCGGAGTCCATTATGAAGCGCATCATTAAAGGTGATAAAACTCTCTCCCATCTGGTGGTTGCCCATGCAGCTATCGACAGTCATGAAAAAGCCTACGGCAAACGCCGGCAGGGCTGGCCTTCAACCTATCTCATCAAATATAAAGATGCGCGTGTCGCGGTCGAAGTTGTGACCCGCAGACAGTCCTATGTTGCTACCCTCATGATCGGCGCCAGAAATCTGACCAAACTTTGCGGTATGCCTGCCTGACAGTCAGTCAAATGTTCCCGTTCCCTCAAACCGTGCCGGAGATATCCGCCACGGTTTTTCGTTATACAGGCTTTCTCATCAGACAACGTTGCCGCAAGCTGCCCCGATAGAAAGGCCGTTTCAGAATATGTGACATCAGTGCGATGGCATCGAAGATCAGCAGCAATGTACCCGTGATAACCAAAGCTGACAGCCCCAGCAGGGTCAGCAGGAAGAGTTTGACTGATGCCGGAACGGTCATCCGGCGAAAGCGGGAACGCAGCCATAGCCGTCCATATTGTGTCTGGATCTGCATAATATGGGTCAGCCTTGACGCAAAGTGTTTACGTTCACTCTTAGTGTTCGTGATCATAAGTCATCTCCTTTTTGAACATCTACAGTGAAACATGAAGTTATTAAGATTTTCTTAACCCCCCGGCGTGCCTGAATTGCCACATAATTTTTCACTTTCGCTCTGTAGTGTGTTCAGTAAATATGCTAATTGATCCGTATCATGGCTTTACGCTGCCGCCACTAAAAAGTGATCTCATGGAGCCTTATGTCAGCTAAAAACCCCTATTACAATCCGTCAAAAACACATCACACACCAGATGGTTTTACCAATGCTGAGCCCCATAACCGTCAGGAGGGTGATCTCAAACGCTGGCGGAAAGAACGTAAGGCGCTCCGCCTGCCAGCGCCTCCTGAGAAAGGTTACGAACAATTTACCAGCCAGTGGTGGCAGACTGCCGATTTTAGCGGGTCTGATGATCGTTTGTGGTTTTTAGGACATGCCTGTTTACTGCTGCGTGTTGCCGGGCGCTACATTCTGATGGATCCCGCCCTGTCTGATCGCGCTTCGCCAATGAGTTTCTACGGGCCTAAGCGAAAAACACCGGTGGCGGCGACGGTAGAAGCACTCCCACCGATAGATGTTGTTCTGTTATCCCACAATCACTATGACCATCTTGACCGTGCAACGGTTCGTAAGCTATTACGACGATTTCCGCATGTGCAATTTATCGTGCCTTTGGGCATGAAGCGGTGGCTTAAGCGGCGCGGAGCGCATTATGTCGAGGAACTGGACTGGTGGGATGAGCATCAGTTTGGCGAACTGACGATTACGGCTGTCCCGGCACGTCACTGGAGTATGCGGACATTATGGGATCGAAACCGGTCTCTCTGGTGTGGATGGGTGGTCAGCCACCCCGGTTTACAGTTCTTTTTTTCCGGCGACAGCGGTTACAGCAACCAGTTCGACGTGATCGGACAACGTCTGGGACCTTTCGATTTAGCGGCAATTCCTGTCGGTGCCTATGCACCACGATGGTTCATGAGTGCGCAACATATGGACCCTCAGCAGGCTGTTACGGTGTTTACAGAGCTGCGTTGTAAAAAGGCGGTTCCCATTCATTGGGGTGTTTTTGAATTAGCCGATGAATCTCTGGACCAGCCATTGGCTGAATTAGCCGAAGCCATAAGTCAAAGTAAATCGCCTGAAATCGAATTTAAACCTTTAAAAATTGGTGCAAGCATTTCTAAAGATTGAATATCATTTCCTTAGTCATCAGAGACAGGTAAGCAGACATTTTATTTATCGAATGAGAAGTATTATCACTTGATGAGGGGATTCAAATAGCACTTACATTCCGTAGGTGTTATGCGAATGTTAATTATCAGGTTGCTGCGGGTTAAATACCCATTTCTAAGGCAATTTTAACGAAATTCAATATCTTGTTATGAGGCTATCAGAAATTTCCCCTCATGAGTGAAGCTGTAATTTATGTTTTAAAAACAAATGCTTACTCCCTGTTTGCCAAGCCTGCCGGGCTGCGGGTTGTGCTTCATCCCGGCTGCTGCCTTCGGGCAGGTAACGTACTCAGCCGCTTATCAGTAG
>NZ_JAFMOS010000284.1 GCF_019049755.1 Rahnella perminowiae | reverse complement strand
TTAGAAGGTAGCAAATTAGATATTTTCAACAACCATAAAAGCACAATTAATTAACATTGAAGCCATCATTAAATCTCATTGAAACCAAAAGTTAACATTTTGAAATATTTTTTTAGAAATTGATGGGGAGCTTATAGAAATAAACAAGGAGATAGGCTTAAATTGCGGCAGATCAATTACAGGGTTTTCCACTGTTTTGTTCTTAAATTGACCTGTACACGGAAATCCGCTTAAGGTCACTAAAAAACCTATTTAATGTGTGGGATTACTGGCGTAACATAATGGTCCTGTAACATCCGTTTTTTGTATGATTATTTTTCCCCGTGATTTTGCCCGTTCATCAGCCTGTTCCAGGCCCGCTGCTCGTGCTTTTTCCGGACTCAGAATGTCTGGTCGATGGCTTTACTCAACCGGGTACTGACATTTTTTCTACACACATTTAAATATTGGTAGTCATGAGGCGTTCCGGCACACGGTTCGTCAAAGATCACAATTTGTGGTCTTCCTCCGAGGAGCAAGGGGTCAAGATGTTTGATATCGTTGAACTGTCGCGTTTACAGTTTGCTTTAACAGCCATGTATCATTTCCTATTTGTCCCATTAACGCTAGGTATGGCGTTTTTGTTGGCAATTATGGAAACGGTTTATGTCCTTTCCGGCAAACAAATCTATAAAGATATGACCAAATTCTGGGGCAAACTCTTTGCAATTAACTTTGCACTGGGCGTTGCCACTGGTTTAACCATGGAATTCCAGTTCGGGACTAACTGGTCATATTTCTCACATTACGTGGGTGATATCTTCGGTGCGCCGCTGGCGATTGAAGGTTTAATGGCATTTTTCCTGGAATCCACTTTAGTGGGCCTGTTCTTCTTCGGATGGGACCGTCTTACTAAAGTTCAGCATATGACTGTGACCTGGTTTGTTGCCCTTGGCTCAAACTTGTCAGCTTTGTGGATCCTGGTGGCGAATGGCTGGATGCAAAACCCGATTGCATCGACTTTCAACTACGAAACCATGCGTATGGAAATGGTCAGCTTCTCCGAGCTGGTGCTGAACCCGGTTGCGCAGGTTAAATTCGTTCACACCGTAGCGTCTGGTTATGTGACTGGCGCGATGTTCATTCTGGCTATCAGCTCTTACTACCTGTTGAAAGGTCGCGATGTCGGTTTCGCGAAGCGTTCATTTGCTATCGCAGCAAGCTTCGGTCTGGCTGCCGTGCTTTCCGTTATCGTACTGGGTGATGAATCCGGTTATGAAATGGGTGACGTACAAAAAACGAAACTGGCTGCTATCGAAGCAGAGTGGGATACCCAACCTGCACCGGCAAGTTTCACGCTGTTCGGCATGCCGAATCAGGACAAAATGGAAAATGAATATTCTGTTCAGATCCCTTACCTGCTCGGCCTGATTGCCACACGTTCTGTTGATACGCCGGTCACCGGTCTGAAAGACCTGATGGCGCAACACGAAGTGCGTATCCGTAACGGTATGAAAGCCTACACCCTGCTGGAAGAACTGCGTTCGGGCAACACTGACCCGAAAGTGCGCAGCGATTTCGAAAGCACCAAGCAGGATCTGGGCTACGGTATGTTGCTCAAACGCTATACCGACAACCCGGCGGCGGCGACTGACGCACAGATTCAGAAAGCGACCAAAGATTCTATCCCGCGCGTTCTGCCACTGTATTTTGCATTCCGTATCATGGTTGCCTGCGGCATCCTGATGTTCGTACTGATTGCGCTGTCCTTCTATACCGTCTTACGTGGCAAAATTGGCCAGAAACGCTGGTTACACCGCGCGGTATTCATCGGCCTGCCGTTGCCGTGGATTGCTGTCGAGGCAGGCTGGTTCGTGGCTGAATATGGCCGCCAGCCTTGGGCGATTGGTGAAGTCTTACCCACTGCGATCGCACACTCTTCACTGACTGTGGGTGATGTACTGACCTCGATGATCCTTATCTGCGGTCTCTACACCCTGTTCCTGGTCGCTGAAATGTTCCTGATGTTCAAATATGCGCGCCTCGGGCCAAGCAGCCTGAAAACCGGCCGTTATCATTATGAACAACCTTCAGCGCCACTTGAGCAAGCTCGGTAATAGGGAGTCCACGTATGTTTGATTATGAAGTTTTACGGTTCATCTGGTGGGTGCTGATTGGCGTGCTGTTTATCGGCTTCGCAGTGACCGATGGATTTGACATGGGCGTTGGTATCCTGGTGCGCATTATCGGTAAAACCGATACGGACCGCCGTGTGATGATCAATGCCATTGCCCCGCACTGGGACGGTAATCAGGTCTGGCTGATCACCGCCGGTGGCGCACTGTTCGCGGCCTGGCCTATGGTGTATGCAGCCGCATTCTCCGGCTTTTATGCGGCGATGGTACTTGTGCTGTGCGCCTTGTTCTTCCGTCCGCTGGGCTTTGACTATCGTTCAAAACTGGAAAGCGCACGCTGGCGTGGCATGTGGGACTGGGGCATTTTCATCGGCAGCTTCGTACCGGCTCTGGTCTTTGGTGTAGCCTTCGGTAACCTTCTGTTAGGCGTACCATTCCATATCGACGGCGACCTGCGTCTGTTCTACACCGGTAATCTGCTGGGCTTGCTGAACCCGTACGGCATTCTGGCCGGTCTGGTCAGCCTGACCATGCTGATCACTCAGGGGGCCACCTATCTGCAAATGCGTACTGTGGGTGAACTGCACCTGCGTACCCGTGCCGCGTCGCAGATTTCTGCGCTGGTGATGATGGTGTGCTTCCTGCTGGCAGGCATCTGGTTAGTGAAAGGGATTGATGGTTTCACCGTGACATCCGTTATGGATCACGCAGGTCCGTCTAACCCGCTGCGCAAAACCGTGTCTCATGAAGCGGGTGCATGGCTGGCTAACTTCAACAAGACACCCGGTTTGTGGGCGATTCCTGCATTGGGTGTGATTTTGCCGTTGCTGACCATTTTGTTCTCACGCATGAATAAAGCGGCGCTGGCATTCATCAGTAACTCACTGACTATCGCCTGTGTAATCCTGACTGCGGGTATCACTATGTTCCCGTTCGTGATGCCGTCAATTACTGAGCCGAATGCCAGCCTGACCATGTGGGATGCCACATCCACACTGTTGACGCTCAGAGTGATGACCGTTGTCGCGTGCATCTTTGTGCCAATCATCCTGATTTACACCTCATGGGCGTATTACAAGATGTTCGGGCGCCTCGATAAACATTACATCGAGAACAACAAGCATTCGTTGTATTAAGGAGAACACCATGTGGTATTTTGCCTGGATCCTCGGCACCTTACTGGCTTGCTCATTCGGTATCATTACCGCGCTGGCGTTTGAACACAGCGAAGCCAATAAAGCGGCTAAAGAAGAGAAGTAATAATGAGTGTGATCGCGGATAAACTTTACGCTGTCACAGACAAGGGCCCGTTAAGGGCCCTTTCGCTTGTGATGTCACTGGTGCTGGCCGGCTGCGTTTTTTGGAAACCCGGTATGTTTGCCTCGTCAACCAGTCAGCTGGAAGTCTGGCACGGGGTCATTTTGATATGGGCCGTTTGCAGTGGTGTTATCCATGGCCTGGGTT
>NZ_JAFMOS010000285.1 GCF_019049755.1 Rahnella perminowiae | reverse complement strand
ACCGGCTGGATTTCCGGTTTGCCCTTAATGAACAGTACCCGCTGAAAAAATTCATGATGCAGTTCGGCGAAAGCGAATACGCGCACATCGCGCGCCGCCTGGCCGACAGCGGCATCTCGTACTTCTTCGAGTATGACGAAGAGAACAACTGCGACGTCATGGTGCTGGCCGACCATTCTTACGCCTGGCCGGAACCGGTCGCCATCCCGTTCCGTAACCCGGCGGGCCTGTTCGACGGCGGCCAGGAGTCGGTCTGGGAGATGTCGGTCAGCCGCAAGGCCATCCCAAAATCGGTGACGGTTAACGACGATTACTATCTGGCCGCGCAAAGCGATATGACCGCCACGACGACCACCAATCCGGATTACACGGCGCTGGTTGCCGAAGATTACCGCTGGGGTGAGTCCTATCCTGAGCCGGGCAAGGAATACAGCAACGAGCCCGGTCAGGGGATGTGGTACGCCAGACGCCGTCAGGAGCGTTATCTGAGCGAACAAATCACCTTTGAGGGTAAGTCCAACTGCATGACGCTGCGTCCGGGAATGGTCATTACCACGCCCGGTAAAGACTGGCCGGAAGCGCCGGACGGCCTGCTGATAGTTTCCACGAACTCTACCAACGTCGCCCGCGACACGGCGTATTTTGTCACCTTCACCGCCGTGCCACGCAATACCCGGCATCCGTATCGCCCCGCTCTGCTGCCGTGGCCAACCGTCACCGGCACGCTGCCTGCCCGTATCTCCAGCGCACATCCGGATGAACCCTATGGCCATATCAGCGCCGACGGTTTGTACCGCGCCCGGTTTGGTTTCGACCGCACCGAATGGCAGAAAGGCTTTGAGAGCTGCTGGCTGCGCCTGGCAAAACCCTATTCCGGTGATACTTACGGCTTCCATATGCCGCTGCTGGACTCCACCGGCGTGGCGATTGCCTTCGAGAACGGCGACGTTGACCGGCCGTACATTGCTTATGCGCTGCACGATTCACGGCATCCGGATCCTGTGGCGCTGCCGAACTACAAGCGGAACGTTATCCGCACGCCTTCTGGAAATAAGTTAAGACTTGATGATTCACGAGGCAAAGAACACATCAAGCTTTCCACACCGGCCAGCGGCAAAAGCCAGCTGAACCTGGGTGCGCTGGTCGATGATAAACGTAAAGACCGCGGTCACGGCGCCGAACTGCGCACCGACGACTGGGTGGCCGTTCGTGGCGGCAAGGGTGTGTTTATTTCCGCCGATGTGCAGGCTTGTGCCGGAGGTCAGCAACTGGACATGCAACAGGCCAAAGCACTCCTTTCCAGTGCGATGGTAGAAATGCAGAGCCTGTCGGCCAGTGCTCAACAGGCCCAGGCATTAGCCGCAGACATCGACCGGCAACAGACGCTGTTACAGCAGAAACTCGACAAACTTCAGCAAGCCGTTTTGCTTTTAAGCGCACCAAAAGGCGTCGGTATTGTCAGCGGGGACAGCATGCAATTGTACGCGCAAGACAGCCTGACGCTGACCGCCGGTAAACAGGTGGATATCGGCGCGACGAAGAAATTCACCGTCGCCGCCGGTGATCAAATCAGCCTCTATAGCCGACAGGGCACCAAAATGTTTGCCGCCAAAGGCGACATTGACGTTCAGGCGCAGGGCGGGAAATTCACCACCTGGTCAACGGACGATACGCATATTGCCAGTGGCAAAAAAATGACGATGACAGCACAGGACGAGCTGGTTCTGATCTGCGGCGGAGCCTACATCAAGCTGAAAGGCGGTAACGTTGAAATTGGCGGGCCGGGGAAACTGCTGGTGAAAAATGGCGGCATCGTCAAGCAGGGCTCGGCCAGCATGCAGAGTGCGATGAAATCGTTCGAGCCGGAACAGTTCAATGAAGGGTTTGTCGTTACTCATCCGCTCAACGGCAAACCACTGGCTTCCCAGAAATATAAAATCACGCTGGATGACGGACAGATCATTGAAGGGCTGACTGATGAAAAAGGCATGACCTCTCTCACTCAATCACAAGCCGCGCAGGATATGGTCATTTCGTTACTGGATGGCGAATAAGGACTTCAAGGACCGAATATGAAAAAAATAACTAAATTAATCGTCAGCGCGCTCAGTCTTTCTGCGGTGATAAGTATGACAGGTTGTGCTGTTGGCCCCTGGGGAGGGCTGGCTATAGGTAACCCTTTTTCCGGAATAGCGGAAGCTCGTCAGGCTCGAGAATATAATGAAAGGCAAGAAGCTTTAAAAATTGAGGCTACTAAGAAGCAACAATTGGCTGCAACAATCTATAACCCGCCACAGGTGATTTATCGTATCGATAAAAATCGCTATCTCACGCTGGAGGATTATTCGAACTGCGATGATGGTTCGATTTATTATCACAATGATAGCAAGAAGATAAAAACGAAGCTCTGGTTCCTTTCCAGGGGAACAATGAACTATAAGGGCAAGTTTATCTGGGCAGCGAAAAACGACGACATGCTGGCGATTCCATTGGTGAGTGGTGATAACGATGCATGCGGGGACTCGCTAAGAGGTTGTGCTTACAGCATCTTGTCAGCCAGTAACGATGGCGGCAAAAAATTTAGTGATATTAAATTCCATGCAACTGATAGCTCAGGTTCTAAAGATTACACTATTGTTGTCACTGATGACGCCATATACATAAAAAGTGATCGCTATCTTGCAGCTGAGAAATACGCCATCAATAGCGCTGCTGAATTTTATAACGTAAGACAAGCCTGGATTCAGGATGAGTTTTACAAAGGGATGATCAAGTTAGGTGTTCCTGAAGATGTATTAGATAAAAAACATCCAATGGGATATTCAGACCGATGGCTAACAAATAAGTATCACTATACCGATGCGCAAGTTAATGAACTGGGTATAAAAGCCGGTGCTCTATTTAATAAATATAATGATTCGCCACACACCGAAAAGCTTCCCGATATAAAGAGAAGTATTGTTGCCAGCGACCAGTTTAGTTGCAATGCCGCAATGGTCCCTTCTCAGCTAACAAATTAAGGATGACCATGAAAAAGCTAACTTTACTCGCAGGTGCATTAGTATTCTCGCTGACCAGCCTGAATGGCTGTGCGGTGACACCGCCTCCGGTGCAAACATCCACGCAGCCAGGAAAGGTGGCAGTACAACCCATCCATAACCCACCACAGGTGATTTATCGTATCGATAAAAATCGCTATCTCACGCTGGAGGATTATTCGAACTGCGATGATGGGTCGATTTATTATCACAATGATAACAAGAAGATAAAAACTAAGCTCTGGTTCCTTTCTAAGGGAACAATGAACTATAAGGGCAAGTTTATCTGGGCAGCGAAAAACGACGACATGCTGGCGATTCCGTTAGTGAGTGGTGATAACGATGCATGCGGGGACTCTCTAAGAGGTTGTGCTTACAGTATCTTGTCAGCCAGTAATGATGGCGGCAAAAAATTTAGTGATATTAAGTTTGGGGCAATTAACAGCTCAAACTCTAAAAATTACACAATCGTTTTGACTGATGACGCTATCTATATCAAAAATGAAGGTTATACCGCTGATAAATATATGGTCAATAGTAC
>NZ_JAFMOS010000286.1 GCF_019049755.1 Rahnella perminowiae | reverse complement strand
GTAAAGCCTAGGATCAGAGTTTTATTATTTACTAAAATAATTACTTATTAGCAATTTCAGTGCTAAGTTTACCTGTTCAGTTACTGGCTATTGGATTAAGTTTAAGAGCTTCTTCAAGATGTTCTGGCGCAAAGTGAGAATACCGCATGGTAATTTTGATATCGGTGTAACCAAGCACTCGTTGCAAAACCGAAATATTCCCACCATTCATCATAAAGTGTGATGCGAAAGTGTGGCGCAAGACGTGTGTTAGCTGCCCAGCGGGTAATTCAATATCAGTACGTTCCAGTGCGGAACGGAAAGCGCCATAGCAATTCTTAAATAATCTGCCTTTTTTCACTTCTGGTAACGAGTCATAAAGATCTTCACTTATAGGGATGGTTCTATTTTTCCGGCCTTTTGTCTTTGTGTAAGTGACTTTATATTTTGTGACCTGGCTTCTATTGAGTTCTTCTGCTTCTGACCAGCGTGCGCCAGTTGATAGGCACAATTTAACAATACAAACTAGGTCAGGGCGAACAGGCATTTTTTGATCCTTTCTGGATCATGCAAATACATGCAGGTAATGCATGCATAGCCCCTCAAAGAGCTATGCACCGAAATCAATGGATTTTGCCCGCACCGTTTACATCAAAGATAATGGCAAGTAACCCCTCTTTTGCGGTTACGGCCATTTCCGCAATCCAAATGGCAACCATCTCACGTTCATCATGATCGCAATCTGTAGATGTGGCTAATTTGGCAATTAACGCGAACCTCTCCAACAATGCAGCCGTTTGTAAGCCTTCCATTCCCACCTCATTTAACTGAGTATTTATACAGTGTTCTAGGTTTTTTCTGATATGATTTCCATATATTTCTGAATGTTATGCATAGCAATAATCTACCACCTGAATGCTTTGCTGGCAAAATAGACAATCCCTGCCTTGCGGTAAAAGTCCATATTGTTCAAGGGTTTTTTTGGGTGTATGTTTTCCCTACAAAACATAAGGAGTTGTTAACAATGGCTATACCAGCGTATTTATGGTTGAAGGATGACGGTGGAGCAGATATTAAAGGTTCTGTCGAGGTCCGGGGACGTGAGGGAAGTATTGAGATAGTAGGTTTTACGCATGACGTTTCAATCCCCAATGACAACAATACTGGTAAGCCAACGGGCACCAGAATTCATGCACCGTTTACTTTCGATAAGGAAATTGATTCATCGACCCCCTATATCTATAAAGCTTTATGCACCGGGCAGACGCTCAAATCCGCTGAAATCAAATACTACCGTATCAATGATGCTGGGCAGGAAGTGGAATATTTTAATACTCTTTTAGAAAACGTAAAAATTATTGGGATTATACCAATGATGCACGATATTCAATCTGCGTATGGCGAAAAAATAAACCACATCGAATACGTTGAATTGAGATATGAAAAAATCACGTGGAAGTATTTGGATGGGAACATTCAACATTCTGATAGCTGGAACGAACGCGCTACTGCATAAGGAGATGTGAAAATGGTTTTGACATACAAACAAAGTACCGGCGAAATGTTCCACGATGGTGTGCTTGTTGGACAAGGTTATTCCGGCGTTTTGACTAACAAAAACAACCCTGACCGCCAACATGTTAGAGGAATGGGACCTCTCCCACGTGGGACTTATCGAATTGGATCCACGACTGCGTCTAAAGGCCCAATGACCATAGAACTTCACCAAACATCTGGCGATTCTTTTGGCAGGAGCCTATTTCGAATTCATGGTGAAAGAACGCACGGGCCATCAGGTTTCGCATCTGAGGGCTGTATTATCCTGCCGCCATCAGTGCGTCACCAAATCCGAGGGTCGTCTGAATCTCTTGAGGTAGTCAGATGAGGGTTTTTGCTGCACTTTTATTGTTTCCTGTGATGGCTTTTGCTGCGGTTACTCCGCAAAAATTACGCAGTGAAATCCGAAAATATGGCGAAACTGAATTCTCTGAAAAAATATCATCCGATGATTGGAAAACCGCACTTGATAATATTGCCAGCGGTCAAAATGATTGGATATTTTTAGCACCGGATTTAGCGCCGGTGATCAATCAGCAACAGGCAGAACAGCTCTCCGAAGCACTTTATTATGCTATTGCCCCAAATGTTAAAGAGACATTGAACACTCTCGCCATACTCGATAAGCACAAATATAAGCATCAGCAAGGAAGCGTTCTATCCTGTGTTTCCCCGTTAAATAAGTCTAAAGAAGAAGTGATGCGTATTTATAATGAAACACGTCTGGCATTGCTAGATGTTCCTGGAGTTGAATCCGCAACCTGTCTATGGTCACTGGAAGGATGGATGGAACAGGTTAAACAGGAAGATGCCTCAAAAACCAATAAGTAGTCTATGGAAGAAGAACATGCCTTAAATCGTGTCCTTTATTGAGGAATTATTAAGATTATGGTTGGATGAAGTGGGTTAAGTTTTTTTTTTGCGGCCTTAGGCTATCTGATTGCGTTCTTCGTATTGACGGTCATCTTTAGCCAGGTGATTGACAACTTCATCACTGAGGGCACAATGCACCACTTTGCATGGTTCTTTGGTATCTACGATGCAGAGGGAATATTAGACCTATACCTAAATATAGCGATGAGTGTTTCAGCCTTGCTTGCTGTAGGAGTAATTTATTTATTTCACTTACACATCCGGCTGCAGTTAAAAGCTTCAGATTGAAATACTCAGCAAATGAACTAAAACGCCTACCAGGGCATTTCTTTTAGCTAAACTCCGGCCAATCCTCAACCATTCCGAAATGTAATTCTGTATCACCTATTTTCAAGGTAGCCCCGCTGCTTAATACCTCCAACTCCCAGCGCGCAGCAGTGATTTTGCTTTTCATCAATTCTCGCTCAATTTCAGGCAAACGTGCCCGTTCTTCTGTCGTCAATCTCGCCGATGGAGCAACATCCCGGGCTTTCGTTGGGTCAAAACTTCGCTGTAACTTACTCACCTTCGGTGTTTCTTCCCTTATACGCGCCACAATCGCCCTCACGGCGACTGTGTCTGTCCAGTCAATAACTCGCAGGTTGTCAGAATTGGACGCTGTAGCAGTGCTCCCAGCCTGGCCACCGGTGCTGTGGATCAAAGACATTCTCGTTAACACGGTGCTGGCCAATATGTATCTGGCGACGGCCAGCGGCGCAATGCTGCGGATGTTGGCCTGGGGCGTAAACCTCACGGCCAAACCGGCGACGGCGGCAAAGGGTGCCATTCATTTTTACAAAGAAGATGCCCGCCATGCGGGCACCGTGGCGGCGGGTACGGTCATTCAGACCAAGCGCATTAACGGCGTGACCTACGCGGTCACGGTGGATGCAGACACCACGCTGGCGGCGGGGCTGTCCGGCTTTAAATCCGTGATCGACGCGCAGCCCTGGATAATCAGCAAGGTGACGCACAGCCTGGGCGGCAGTGGCTTTGTGACGACGTTGAATCTGGAGGTATTGCTGTCAGATGTGAGTTATGAGGCTGCGGAAAGCAGTGATTAGGAAAAAGAATGTAACTCTTATTTATCTGAAATTTTAAATGATACTTACTTCTATTTCGGTTAGAAAAGTTTTTATATCTAAAT
>NZ_JAFMOS010000287.1 GCF_019049755.1 Rahnella perminowiae | reverse complement strand
TGTTAAAGAGCAGTGAGTTACGCGCTTTCGCTTGCTAACTCGAGGTGGCGTATATTACGCTTTCCTCATTCAGTGTCAACCGTTTATTTCATCCGGTTGCCGCTGTTTTTAATCTTTCCGACCCGGTCACTTCGTGATGTTGTTCACGTTGTTCCCTGTCGATGGAGCGGCATTATAGGGAGTTGGATTTTAATGGCAAGCGAATAAATACAGTTTTATTTCGTTTGCCGTTTTTTTATCCAGAAGACGTTATTTATGGCCTTTTGCTATAAAGGAAGGCAATGCGGCAAGGCTTTCCAGTACCGCATCGGCGGCATTTTCACTTACGGAGGTTACGGGCTTGCCGGTACGCACTAAAATCTTATGCCCCACCCCCGCAGCGGCAGCTGCCTGCATATCCTCCAGTTTGTCGCCCACCATATAAGAAGAAGCCATATCAATGCCCAGTTCTTCTTTGGCCGTCAAAAACATCCCGGGTTGCGGCTTACGGCAATCACAAACCTGAGTAAACTCTTTAATGGATCCTTCCGGATGATGCGGGCAGAAATAGATACCATCGAGATCAACCCCGCGATCGGCAAGCGACCAGTCCATCCACTCTGTCAGAGTCATAAACTGATCTTCAGTAAATTTGCCACGTGCGATACCGGACTGGTTGGTAACCAGTACCAGTAAAAAGCCCATCTCTTTTAATTTAAGACAAGCATCAATGACCCCATCGATGAACTGGAAGTTATCGATTTCATGTACATAACCGTGATCGACATTCAGAGTGCCATCACGGTCAAGAAAGATTGCTGAAACTGGTTGTGCCACGAATTTGCTCCTGATGGCTGATTAACGGCGCCAGTATCGCATGTTTTCAATGTCTGTGAGAATGCTAACCTGGTTGACTTAGACGTCTAGACGCCTTAGCATCCACACCATACTACGGAGAAGACCTCCGCAGAGTTAAATTCACCACGTCACGGCAAAAAGACAGAATAAAAAAATATGATTAAACTTTCTAACATCACCAAGGTTTTCCAGCAGGGTTCGCGCCAGATTGTCGCGCTCTCTGACGTGAGTCTTCACGTCCCTGCCGGACAAATTTATGGCGTCATCGGCTCTTCCGGCGCGGGGAAAAGTACTTTAATCCGATGCGTGAATTTGCTGGAGCGCCCGACTGAAGGCCAGGTATTGGTCGATGGTCAGGATCTGATGTCCTTCTCAGAGAAAGCACTTACCCGTGCACGCCGACAGATTGGCATGATTTTTCAGCACTTCAATTTGCTGTCGTCACGTACCGTTTTTGGCAACGTTGCTTTGCCACTGGAACTCGACAATCTGTCTTCAGCCGCGATTAAAAAGCGCGTCTCTGAACTGCTGAGTCTGGTCGGATTAGAAGATAAGCATGACGCCTATCCTGCCAATCTTTCCGGTGGACAAAAACAACGCGTAGCGATTGCCCGTGCGCTGGCCAGTAATCCAAAAGTATTGCTCTGTGATGAAGCGACCAGCGCACTGGATCCGGCCACAACCCGCGCAATCCTGGAATTGCTGAAAGATATCAACCGCCGTCTGGGGCTCACGATTCTGCTGATTACCCATGAGATGGACGTCGTAAAACGCATTTGCGATCAGGTTGCCGTGATCAGCGATGGCAAACTGATTGAGCAGGATAAAGTGAGCGAGATGTTCTCACATCCTAAGACTCCGCTTGCCCAGCAGTTTATTCAGTCAACATTGCACCTGGATATTCCGGATGATTACGCCGTGCGTCTGTTGACCACGCCTGAAGCGGGTCGAGTGCCCTTATTACGGTTAGAATTTACCGGCCAGTCAGTGGATGCTCCGCTGCTTTCAGAAGCGGTCCGTCGCTTTGACATTAATAATAATATCATCAGTGCTCAGATGGATTATGCCGGTGGCGTGAAGTTCGGGATTATGCTGACAGAAATGCACGGTTCAGAAGAAAACACTCAGGCGGCAATTCGTTTCCTGCATGAGAATCAGGTGAAAGTAGAGGTACTCGGTTATGTCTGAGGCAATGATGTGGTTAATGGGCCGGGGTATCTGGGAAACGGTCATCATGACGCTAACCTCTGGCTTCTTTGGTTTTGTCCTGGGTCTGCCTTTTGGTGTGCTGTTATATGTCACCCGTCCGGGTCAGATTGCAGAAAATAAAAACGTCTATCGCGTGATGTCAGCGCTGGTGAATATTTTCCGTTCTATTCCTTTTATTATCTTACTGGTGTGGATGATTCCGTTCACCCGCATGATCGTCGGTACCTCTATCGGTTTGCAGGCAGCGATTGTTCCGCTGACTGTGGGTGCAGCACCGTTTATTGCCCGCATGGTTGAAAATGCTCTTTTGGAAATTCCAAGTGGTCTGGTAGAAGCCTCCCGCGCGATGGGGGCAACACCGATGCAAATCATCCGTAAAATTTTATTACCGGAAGCTCTGCCAGGATTGGTCAATGCAGCTACCATCACGCTGATCACCCTCGTAGGCTATTCTGCTATGGGTGGCGCAGTGGGTGCGGGTGGTTTGGGTCAAATCGGTTATCAGTATGGTTATATCGGTTATGACGCAACCGTGATGAATACGGTATTAGTCCTGTTAGTGGTTTTGGTGTATTTAATACAATTTTGTGGCGACCGCATTGTAAAAGCAGTCACACATAAATAAAAACAGCTGTAATAGCTACCCTGTGAATGATTTATATCCGTTTATTGAGGAAAGGACATGTCTAACAAATTCAAATCCATTGCCATTGTCGGCGCGCTTCTGGGATCGCTGGCTTTAGTCGGCTGCGGGCCAAAAGAACAAGATCCAAACCATATCAAAGTGGGTGTGATTGTCGGTTCTGAACAGCAAGTGGCAGAAGTTGCACAGAAAGTAGCTAAAGAAAAATACGGCCTTGACGTTGAGCTGGTGACTTTCAATGATTACGTTTTGCCTAACGAAGCACTGAGCAAAGGCGACATTGATGTTAATGCCTTCCAGCATAAGCCTTATCTTGATCAACAGATCAAAGATCGCGGTTACAAACTGGTGCCGGTCGGTAACACATTCGTTTACCCAATCGCCGGATACTCTAAAAAAATCAAATCTATTGATGAACTGAAAGATGGCGATCAGATTGCGTTGCCAAACGACCCGACTAACCTTGGTCGTTCTTTGCTGCTGCTGCAAAAACAAGGTCTGATCAAACTGAAAGACGGTGTTGGCTTGCTGCCGACTGTTCTGGATGTGACCGAGAATCCTAAAAATCTGAAACTGGTCGAACTTGAAGCCCCACAACTGCCACGTTCACTGGATGATGCCAAAATCGCTCTGGCCATTATCAATACCACCTATGCCAGCCAGATAAACCTGACGCCGGAGAAAGACGGTATCTTCGTAGAGGATAAAGAATCTCCATACGTGAACCTGATCGTGGCACGTGAAGATAACAAAGATGCTGAAAACGTGAAGAAATTTGTTCAGGCTTACCAGTCTGATGAAGTGAACGCTGCAGCAAATAAAATCTTCAACGGCGGCGCAGTAAAAGGTTGGTAATTGTCCGAAATCAGGAACGTTACGTTTCTCCTGACTATTCATTTATAAGATAGTAG
>NZ_JAFMOS010000612.1 GCF_019049755.1 Rahnella perminowiae | reverse complement strand
GTAATGATCTAGATCAAATGAATACTGCCTACAAATAGGTAATCTCTGTGCATAGTCACTCAACGTTACTTGAAACATATAAACATCGGGTGATGAATGTGATTTAAACGTTATCTGCTTTATCCGGTGCTTCACAACTGAAAGCTCTTTGAGCAAATAAAGAGACAAAGACAACTTATTGAGAATCTTAGAGTTAATTAGTTTCTCACGGTGACTGATAGCAGGTCTATACTAGTCTTTGGCAGGTTATTTACTAAAAGAGTTTAACTTTATCAGGAGAGCATTATGGCTGTAACAAATGTCGCTGAACTAAACGCACTCGTTGCTCGAGTCAAGAAGGCACAGCGCGAATATGCCAACTTCAGTCAAGAGCAGGTAGATAAGATTTTCGCTGCCGCCGCTCTGGCTGCTGCCGATTCTCGAATTCTGCTGGCTAAACTGGCTGTTGAAGAATCCGGAATGGGTATTGTTGAAGACAAAGTGATCAAAAACCACTTCGCTTCTGAATACATTTACAATGCTTACAAAGATGAAAAAACCTGTGGCATCCTGGGCCAGGATGACACCTTCGGTACCATTACTATCGCTGAGCCAATTGGCCTGATTTGCGGTATCGTCCCGACTACCAACCCAACTTCTACTGCAATTTTCAAGGCACTTATCAGCCTGAAAACACGTAACGGTATTATCTTCTCCCCACACCCACGTGCCAAAAATGCAACCAACAAGGCTGCGGATATCGTTCTGCAGGCCGCCATTGCTGCCGGTGCGCCAAAAGATATCATTGGCTGGATTGATGAACCAAGCGTAGAGCTTTCCAACCAACTGATGCACCACCCGGACCTGAACCTGATTCTCGCCACCGGCGGTCCTGGTATGGTGAAAGCAGCTTACAGCTCCGGCAAACCAGCCATTGGTGTAGGCGCGGGTAATACTCCAGTTGTAGTCGATGAAACCGCAGATATCAAACGTGTGGTGGCTTCCGTTCTGATGTCTAAAACCTTTGATAACGGTGTCATCTGTGCTTCTGAACAGTCCATCATTGTCGTTGATTCAGCTTATAACGCAGTCCGTGAACGTTTTGCTTCTCACGGTGGCTACATGCTGCAAGGTAAAGAGCTGAAAGCCGTTTCAGATATCATTCTGAAAAATGGTGGCCTCAACGCCGCTATCGTCGGTCAGCCAGCGGTGAAAATTGCTGAAATGGCTGGTATCAAAGTCCCTGCAAATACAAAAGTGCTCATCGGTGAAGTCACCGTCGTTGACGAGTCCGAACCTTTTGCGCATGAAAAACTGTCCCCTACCCTTGCTATGTATCGCGCGAAGAATTTCGAAGACGCCGTCACTAAAGCAGAGAAACTGGTAGAAATGGGCGGTATCGGCCATACCTCTTGCCTGTATACCGATCAGGACAACCAACCAGAACGTGTGAATTATTTTGGCAACAAAATGAAAACCGCACGTATTCTGATCAACACCCCGGCTTCACAGGGTGGTATCGGTGACCTCTACAACTTCAAACTTGCTCCGTCTCTGACGCTGGGTTGCGGTTCCTGGGGTGGTAACTCCATCTCCGAAAACGTCGGTCCTAAACACTTGATCAACAAGAAAACTGTAGCGAAGCGAGCAGAAAACATGTTGTGGCATAAACTTCCGAAATCTATCTACTTCCGTCGTGGCTCACTGCCAATCGCACTGGAAGAAGTGGCGACCGATGGAGCAAAACGCGCCTTCATCGTAACTGACCGCTTCCTGTTCAATAATGGCTATGCTGACCAGATCACCAGCGTTCTGAAAGGTCATGGTATTGAAACTGAAGTGTTCTTCGAAGTTGAAGCTGACCCAACGCTGAGCATTGTACGTAAAGGCGCTGAGCAGATGAACTCCTTCAAACCAGACGTTATCATCGCACTGGGCGGTGGTTCACCAATGGATGCCGCGAAGATTATGTGGGTTCTGTATGAGCACCCGGATACTCAGTTCGAAGATTTGGCACTGCGTTTCATGGATATCCGTAAACGTATCTACAAATTCCCGAAAATGGGCGTGAAAGCGAAAATGATCGCCGTCACTACCACTTCCGGTACCGGTTCAGAAGTGACGCCATTCGCTGTGGTGACTGACGATGCAACTGGCCAGAAATATCCACTGGCAGATTATGCACTGACACCTGACATGGCTATTGTAGACGCCAACCTTGTCATGAATATGCCGAAATCACTGTGTGCCTTTGGTGGTCTGGATGCAGTGACTCATGCACTGGAAGCGTATGTTTCTGTACTGGCGAACGAATATTCCGATGGCCAGGCTCTGCAGGCACTGAAACTGCTGAAAGAAAACCTGCCAGCCAGCTATAAAGAAGGCGCAAAAAATCCGGTTGCCCGTGAACGTGTTCACAATGCGGCAACTATTGCGGGTATCGCGTTTGCGAACGCCTTCCTTGGGGTTTGTCACTCAATGGCCCATAAACTGGGTTCAGAGTTCCACATTCCACATGGTCTGGCTAACGCCATGCTGATTTCAAACGTTATCCGTTATAACGCTAACGACAACCCAACTAAACAGACTGCTTTCAGTCAGTATGACCGCCCGCAAGCGCGTCGTCGCTACGCAGAAGTCGCTGACCATTTAGGTCTGGGCGCGCCGGGTGACCGTACTGCGCAAAAAATCCAGAAACTGCTGACCTGGTTGGATGAAATCAAAGCGGAGCTGGGTATCCCAACCTCTATCCGTGAAGCAGGCGTTCAGGAAGCAGACTTCCTGGCTAAAGTAGACAAACTGTCTGAAGATGCGTTTGATGACCAGTGTACCGGTGCTAACCCACGTTACCCGCTGATCGCCGAACTGAAGCAGATTCTGATGGATACTTACTACGGCCGTGAATTCAGTGAGGACGCAGCAGAAGAAATTGCTGCTCCGGCACCAAAAGCTGAAAAGAAAACCAGCAAAAAATAACTTGCTGAGATGCTGATAGTAAAAAACCCGCTGAAAGGCGGGTTTTTTTATGGTCCGAATTTGCGATTTATCGTTCAACAATCACTCGCAGGCCTTAGTCAACGCCCGGGGCTCAGAGAGGCTTGGGCTTACTTTCGTCTATGACATCACACGCAGCCATCGCTTCTTTGTAATGCTTACGGCACACCGAAACATAGCGTTCATCACCACCAATAACGACCTGTGCGCCATCATGCAAGGCGTTACCGTTCTCATCCAGTCTGAGATTGCGATTAGCCTTGCGGCCACAATGGCAAATGGTTTTAAGTTCAACCAGCTTATCTGCCCAGGCCAGCAAATATTCGCTGCCTTCGAAAAGTTCTCCACGAAAATCCGTTCTCAGACCATAACAAAGTACCGGCACATCCAGATCGTCTACAACGTCCGTAAGCTGCGATACCTGTGTTTTAGTGAGAAACTGGCACTCATCAATCAGAACGCAGCTTAAACGCTGTGTGCGGTTCTCCTGTGCCACCAGATTAAAGAGTTCGGTCTCCCTGTTGTAAAGCTCCGCAGGCGAAGACAAACCGATTCGTGAGCTGACTTTACCCAAACCATACCGGTTGTCGAGTTCTGCCGTTAGCACCAGCGTGCGCATTCCACGTTCTTGATAATTATATGAAGATTGCAGTAACGAGGTAGACTTACCGGCATTCATCGCCGAGTAATAGAAATAAAGCTGAGCCATAAAACAGTGACCCCATAATGTAATGGATGGCATAAATTTTCGGCATGTATTGTATCACATGCCTGCCAGACTATAACAACGGCCGGATAGCGCTCATGCCTGCCCCCGCAAGACATTCACTCCGGGTAAAATCATAGAAACTTACAATGAAAAATTATAACGGTATGAGATAATTATTCCCTGCGGTCAAGCCAGAATACCCGCAATAAAAGGGGAGTTAATATGTCTTCATTGACGAGTAAGGATTTGTCTATACATTAAAGAAGTCGATGGAAATGCTACCCACAAAGAATCATTTTTCTGAGTTCGTACTTCGTCCGCCCGCTTTTTTTTCATATCCTTACATTACATGGCTTCACGGATGCTTTAATTTTATTAACAATAACTGCCTTAAATAACTACTTTCTCAAACCATCAACAATCCTCAACAGAGTATTGAAATTAGGGTTATCACCCCCAGATAAATAGCGCTAAGCAGCCTGACTATATTTCGTAGTGACTAAACATTATTTGCTTTAAATGCGTAAATTAAGGTCAAGCAAACAAATTCGCTATTGCAGAATACAGAAGAGCATTCTATTATTATCCAAACGCCCCCCACCAATATAATTCGAGACTAGTATAATGAGCGAAGCATTAAAGATTCTGAACAACATCCGTACTCTGCGTGCACAAGCGAGAGAATGCACTCTGGAAACGCTGGAAGAGATGCTGGAAAAATTAGAAGTTGTTGTGAACGAGCGTCGTGAAGAAGATTCTCAGGCAGCTGCAGAGATTGAAGAGCGCACCCGTAAACTGCAACAATACCGCGAAATGCTGATTGCTGACGGTATCGATCCTAACGAATTGCTGCAAACGATGGCTGCGACTAAAGCGACCGGTAAAACAAAACGTGCAGCACGTCCGGCTAAATACAAATACGTTGATGAGAACGGCGAAAACAAAACCTGGACAGGCCAGGGTCGTACTCCAGCTGTAATCAAGAAAGCAATCGAAGAGCAAGGCAAGTCACTGGACGATTTCCTGCTGTAATTGCCAACATTAACGTCACTGTTAATGCTAAAAAGCCCATCGCTCTGATGGGCTTTTTGTTTTATTACGCTGTAATATTGATCCGGCAAATACAAAACTGACACAGCCTGTTGCATAAACATCCATAAGATTTAACTGATTCCATTAAAAAAGGCCGCATTTGCGACCTTTGGTAAAACAATACAATATTAAATCTGATAAAAGTCGCGATACCAGTCCACAAAGCGCTGTACGCCCTGCTCTACAGGCGTTTCAGGCTTGAAGTCAATAGCCTTAGCCAGAGGCAACGTGTCTGCGCTGGTCTCGTGTACATCGCCTGGCTGCATTGGCAGCATATTCTTACCTGCAACTATTCCCAACGCCTTTTCCAGCGCACTGATATACGTCATCAGCTTCACCGGGTTACTGTTGCCTATATTATAAACGCAATAAGGCGCGGAACTGCTGGCTGGCGAGCCGTCTTCTACCGTCCAGTCTGGATCCGCTTGCGGAATAACGTCTTGTAAACGAACAATGGCTTCGGCGATATCATCGATATAAGTAAAGTCACGACGCATTTCGCCATGGTTATAAACATCTATGTTTTGCCCGCCAAGTATTGCTTTGGTGAACTTGAACAATGCCATGTCCGGGCGCCCCCACGGGCCATATACAGTAAAGAAACGTAACCCGGTGGTGGGAATTTTATAAAGATGTGAATAGGTATGAGCCATTAATTCATTGGCTTTTTTCGTAGCCGCATACAGCGAAACCGGATGATCGACAGAATCATCCGTTGAAAAAGGCTGTTTTTTGTTCAGACCGTATACTGAACTGGAAGAAGCATAAAGCAAATGCCCGACGTTATTATGACGACATCCTTCCAGGACGTTAACAAATCCTATGAGGTTGGAATCGGCATAAGCCAGAGGGTTTTCGATAGAATATCGGACACCGGCCTGCGCAGCTAAATGGATAACACGTTCAAACCTCTGTTCCGCAAACAATGCGGCCATGCCCTCACGATCGGCTAAATCCAGCTTAATAAACTCAAAGCCATCTTTATTTTCCAGCTGAGCGAGACGGGCCAGTTTCAGATTGACGTCATAGTAGTCATTCAGATTATCAATGCCGATAACGCAATGACCTGCTGCCAGCAAACGTTGTGACACAAAGAAGCCAATAAAGCCCGCTGCGCCAGTGACCAGATATTTCATGCAAACTCCTTACAGAACCGGATTGATTGATGCGCCACGACCTATGCCGTAGTAAGTAAATCCGCGTTTCTCCAAACGTTCAGGATCGAATAAATTACGACCATCAAAGATAACCGGCTCTTTTAACGCTTTTTTGATCACATCAAAATCCGGAGCACGGAAGTTCTGCCATTCCGTACAAATAATCAGCGCATCGGCATTATGCAATGCAGATTCTTTGGTTCCCATCAATTCCAGATCATCACGGTGACCGTAGATCCGCTGCGTTTCGTTCATGGCTTCCGGATCATAGGCTTTGATTTTCGCGCCCGCTGCCCAGAGTTGTTCCATTAATACGCGACTCGATGCTTCACGCATGTCATCGGTATTTGGCTTAAATGACAGCCCCCACAGTGCAAAGGTTTTCCCTTTAAGGTCATCGCCGAAGTGGCGCTGAATGAAAGCAGGCAATTTATATTTTTGCTGGTAATTGACTTGTTCCACAGCCTGCAACAATTTCGGCTGATAGCCAATGTGTTCAGCAGTGCGGATTAACGCCTGGACGTCCTTAGGGAAACAGGAACCACCGTAGCCGCAGCCAGGATAGATAAAGTGATAACCAATGCGTGAATCAGAACCGATGCCCTGACGGACTTTCTCGATATCCGCACCCAGCATTTCTGCCAGATTAGACATTTCATTCATGAAACTGATTTTGGTGGCCAGCATACAGTTGGCAGCGTATTTAGTCAGCTCTGCACTGCGGATATCCATCAGGATCATGCGATCGTGATTACGATTAAAAGGTTCGTAAAGTTCACGGATCGGATCAATAGCGTCAGGATTATCCGTACCGATAACAATACGTTCAGGTCGCATACAGTCTGCGACTGCCGCCCCTTCTTTGAGGAATTCAGGGTTAGAGACAACATCGAAGCTGATGTCCACGCCGCGTTCTTTGAGTTTCTCTGTCATCACTGCACGGACTTTATCCGCAGTACCCACCGGAACGGTGGATTTATCGATAACCACTTTTGGTCCGGTCATATGCTCAGCAATCGTACGCGCAACGGCAGTCACATATTTCAGATCAGCGGAACCATCTTCATCAGGTGGGGTACCCACCGCGATGAATTGTACCGTTGCATGCGCTACACCTTCAGCCGCATTGGTGCTGAACAGCAAACGCCCTGCTTCATAGTTGCTCTGAACCAGCGGTGTCAGGCCCGGTTCAAAAATTGGGATCAGCCCGTTTTTCAGGTTTTCTACTTTCTTTGCATCTACATCGATACACAAAACTTCATGCCCAACTTCAGCAAGAACCGCCGCCTGAACAAGTCCGACGTAACCGATACCAAAAACTGTTACTTTCATCAGCGAATTCCTATTTGTTATTTTAAACAATGTAAAATAGACAGCCAAATTTTCCGGAACGGATTATAACAGTTTCAGGCACAAGTGCGCCTGGAAAGGCATATTTTGCATTGAGATACGTCTTAGAAGATTGAAATAATGTATGAAGGTAAAACATCGTGCGGGGAAAATGCTCAGGATTATTAATAAATTATTATCAATAGTAATAGATTTGCTCAATCAGCAGACAGCATTAATCTCAGACGCCCACCCGAACCCCAGACCTGACATTGCCAGGCATCACATTTCTGACTGATTTGATTGGAGTATGTGGCGCCGGTGGTGCCGAGCGGCACACCATTGCTAAGCTGGATCATATTGGTGCCGGTATTGACTGTGGCATGTAATCCCGCTGAAACCAGAATGAGATTCTTATACTCGGCATGATAATAGCCCAGCAATAATGGGAATTGTCCGTCGAGATTTGCCTGCTTGAATAAATGATTGACCTGTTTAAGCAGCGTCGACATTTGCGGTAACCGCTGATGCTGATCACTTAAGTGCTCACGTAATAAGCTGTTAAAAATAGCCCGCAGCAAGAGTGCAGCCAGTACCCCATTCTCGTTGGCCCGGGTCACATCCAGACAATAGAAACCGAGATCTTTGGAAGAAAGCGCGGCGATATCCAGCACCAGCCCCGGACTTTCTGCTGACGTCAGTTGCCGGTAATTGATGCGGCAATGCGCCAGCTTCTGCTGAACGGGTGGCTGTAATTCCTGCAACAAGCGCTGTGCTTCGTTGGGATTCCGGCACAGCGCTTCCCAGTCCTGAACCAGTGAGCTTTCCTCCATAGCCTGTGATGAAAAAAGCTTCGGGTATAAAGAAGAAAGTAACGCCTCGCGTAACCGGTTAAGATCGTTTATGGGTTTGAGGAGGACATCTTCGACACCGAGTCGCAGCATTGATGCAACATCTGTCATTTTATCAGTGGCGGAAATCACCAGAACAGGGATTTTACTCCCCTGTAATCGCAGGTTTTCGACGAACTCCATCCCTCCCATCTCAGGCATCGCTAAATCGCAGAGGATCAGGTCAGGCGGGTAATCTTCGACCAGAGACAAAGCCTCAAGGCCATTTTCGGCCTCCGTGAATGTCGCACCCAGGGAACTTACATAGCCGGCAAGTATAGATCGGAAAACGGCTTCGTCTTCAACGATGAGAATATGCTTGCTTGTAAGTGGCTTGTCCATCAGGGTCCCCCAGTATTTCTTATTCTAATAGTGGCTCATAAAGCCTGTTTTTGCTTGGCAGAATTGTCAGATTAGGCCAAACACATTTTAAGCCATTCAGAACTGTCTATTTTTAATCAGGGGCAGCAACTGATCTCTCTGTTTTTCAACGGCAAGACGCCCGGCCTCGATCGCTTCTTCCGCCCGATGAAAATCCAGCGTTGAGATTTGCGGACAATAAGGCTGGATCAGCACATCCGGCGGGTCGCCTGCCATGCGGTTACGCTTGAGCCGGTTTTCCAGCACCTGAATGGACGTCGACATTATTTCCATAGCCGAGGGGCTGACGTTAGGTTTTCGGGCATTTGGCCGGGTTAAACGCTGGCGTATTCTGTCACGCCAGCTTACATCTGTCTCAGTATCCAGTGCTTCGCCTGTCGGTTGTACCGTCAGTAAATCCTGCTGCATCAGATGCGCGTCGTGCTGAAGATCGACGGCGATAACGATATCCGCGCCAAGCGCGCGGGTCAGCGAAACCGGCACAGGATTCACTACCGCCCCGTCAACCAGCCAGTAACCGTTATGCCAGACCGGTGCCAGCAGCCCGGGCATACTGCATGAGGCGCGGATAGCCTCATGCAAATCCCCTTTTGTCAGCCACAGTTCGCGGCCGGTGCTCAGATTGGTGGCCACTGCGCCAAACTTCTTCGAGCACTTTTCAAACTCATCAATGCGGATTAACTGCCCCACGGCATTGAATACACGCTCTCCGCGCAATAATCCTCCGCGCTTCCAGGAAAAATCCATCAGCCGCAGCACATCCCAGTAACTGAATGAACGAACCCAGTTTTCTATTGCCGGCAATCTGTCACTGACATAGGCTGCGCCGACCAGTGCACCGACCGAACAACCCGCCACGACATCGACGTCGATATCCATTTCTTTCAGGGCATTAATCACACCAATGTGCGCCCACCCTTTCGCGGCTCCTGAGCCGAGGGCAAGACCAATGGTGACTTTTCTGCTCATCTGATGACCTTATATTGCACATAGCGTTAGAATCAGCGGGCAAGCGCATTGTCACCCGGCGAGTTTGTTAGGTAACATATCAGTTTGGTGCATTCAATAGCGCAACCTGCGTTGTTAAATGTATTAGCCCTGAGATGCAGGAGTTTCCGTGTCAGAACTTTGCCCATGTTGCAGCAGCCTTTCCTTCGAAGAGTGCTGCCAGCCATACATCGCTGAGCGTAAAGTGGCGCCGACACCGTCTGCGCTGATGCGCTCGCGTTACACCGCCTATGTCCTGAAAAATGCGAGTTATCTGATCGCCACCTGGCACCCGGATTGTCAAGCAGAGCAATGGCGCAACAGTTTACAGGAAGGCTTCACCACTACCCACTGGCGCGGTTTGCAGGTCATCGGCCAGTCAGACGGGCGTCATGCAGATGAAGGTTTTGTTGAGTTTGCCGCGCGGTTTACCGAAACCGGCGATGAACATATTCATCTGATCCACGAGCGTTCGCGATTTCTTCGTTTGAACGAACGCTGGTACTATATCGACGGAATTAAACCGCAGACAGGCCGCAATGACGCCTGCCCGTGCGGATCGGGTAAAAAATATAAGAAGTGCTGCGGTAAATAATTCAACCGTATTATTTTAAGTCTTGGACAGGATCCACACCCTCATGCCGCAACAGAACGTACAAACCAAGGTATTACGCACCATTTGCCCTGACGCAAAAGGTCTGATCGCCAAAATCACCAACATTTGCTACAAGCACGAACTTAATATCGTGCAGAACAATGAATTCGTCGATCACCGCACCGGGCGCTTCTTTATGCGTACCGAGCTGGAAGGGATTTTCAATGACACCACATTGCTGGCTGATCTCGACAGTGCGCTGCCAGCGGGCTCCGTGCGTGAACTGAACAGCACCGGCCGCCGCCGTATCGTGATCCTGGTGACCAAAGAAGCCCATTGTCTGGGCGATCTGCTGATGAAAGCCGCTTACGGTGGTCTGGATGTCGAAATCGCCGCTGTGATCGGTAACCACGATACCCTGCAAACGCTGGTTGAGCGCTTCGATATTCCGTTCCATCTGGTCAGCCATGACGGCCTGACCCGCGAACAGCATGACAGCGCGATGATTGCGCAAATTGATCAGTATCAGCCGGATTATGTGGTGCTGGCTAAATACATGCGTGTGCTGACGCCGGGCTTTGTGCAACATTATCCGCATCAGGTGATCAACATACACCACTCATTCCTGCCGGCATTTATTGGTGCCCGCCCGTATCATCAGGCGTACGAGCGCGGCGTGAAACTGATTGGTGCCACCGCGCATTACGTGAATGATAACCTGGATGAGGGTCCGATCATCATGCAGGACGTGATTAACGTCGATCATACTTATACGGCAGAAGATATGATGCGTGCCGGGCGCGATGTGGAGAAAAATGTGCTTAGCCGCGCGTTATACCGCGTACTGGCGCAACGTGTCTTCGTTTACGGCAACCGCACTGTCATTCTGTAATCCGCCTTGTGACGGTGCTTTTCGTTCAGAGAAGCACCGTTAAGAACAAAAAACCCGCAAACAAAGTTTATTATCGCTTTCAGCGCTTTACAGCCCCGAACCATTTGGTATTATGCGCCCCGTTCGCAGCTAACCGCTGCAGCGACAAAAATCATCCATGTAGCACATGATGGTTTTGGCCAGAAAGTATGTAGTAAATGCCACAAAAATTGTGGTGGGGTTCCCGAGCGGCCAAAGGGAGCAGACTGTAAATCTGCCGTCATCGACTTCGAAGGTTCGAATCCTTCCCCCACCACCATCTTCAAGATATTCCCGCTTCTTCCGAAAATTCCAAACTAAAATAAAAATACAAATCGGGAAGGATAGAGAACCTTCGACCCGAAGGTTTGAGCCGAGCGAAGCGAGACAGCGTTGCGCAGCAACGACCCGCAGGGCGAGGCCACAGGCCGAGTCATCCTTCCCCCACCACCATCTTCAAGACTCAACCACTGAATCCCTGCTGCACAAAATCCCTTTCCAGTTAAACATCAAACCTGAACAAAATGTCCTGCTGACACTTCCTGATATTGCCGTTGCGGCGGAATGTAGCCGTTATCACGCACCGGGCTTTTCAGCTCATCGACCTGCATTTGACGTTTCAGCATTCTGCGCGACGGATCAGGTACCGGCACTGACGCCATTAATTTTCGTGTATACGCATGCTGCGGATTATCAAATATCGCTGCGCGCGGGCCGATCTCTACAATCTCACCCAGATACATCACCGCCACGCGATGGCTCACCCGCTCGACCACTGCCATATCGTGCGAAATAAACAGGTAGGAAAGATGCATGCTTTCCTGCAAATCGAGCAACAAATTCACCACCTGCGCTTTCACCGACACATCCAGCGCGGATACCGATTCATCGGCGACAATCACTTTCGGATCGAGCGTCAGTGCGCGCGCAATACAAATTCGCTGGCGCTGACCACCGGAAAACTCATGCGGAAAACGACGCAACATATCCGGCGACAATCCGACTTTTTGCAGCAACGACGCGGCTTTCTCTTTTGCATCGCTGCGGTTATGCAGTTTATGTTGCAGCATAGGTTCGATCAGCGCGTCACCAATGCGCATACGCGGATTCAGGCTGGCAAACGGATCCTGAAATATCATCTGAATGCGCTGCCGCATCTGTAAAATATCGCGCCGGCCCAGATTCATTACATCAAAACCGTCGAAATCAATTGCACCGCTGTGTGGTTTCAGCAGCCGTGTTACCGCACGTCCGGTCGTCGATTTTCCGCAACCGGATTCCCCGACCAGCGACAGCGTTTCACCCGGATATAAATCAAAGCTGATATTTTCTACCGCGTGAACCGCCCCAACCTGACGGCTAAATATGCCGCCATACACCGGAAAACGTGCACTGAGGTTTTTCACCGAGAGCAATGGCGTCAGCCCCGAACCGACCGTTTCTGCCACTTCCTTTGGCTCTCCTGTCTCACCGGTTTGCAAATTAATTTGCGGGAAACGCAACGGCCAGGCATGCCCCTGCATCGACCCGAGTTTCGGTACGGCGGCCAGCAAAGCGCGGGTATAAGGATGCTGCGGGCGATGAAAAATATCCTCCGTGACCCCGCTTTCCACCGCCTCACCGCGATACATCACCAGCGTGCGGTCTGCGATTTCAGCCACCACGCCCATATCATGCGTGATAAACAACACCGCCATCCCTTCTTCTTCCTGCAACGTTTTAATCAGATCCAGAATCTGCCCCTGAATCGTCACATCCAGCGCCGTCGTGGGTTCATCGGCGATCAGTAGCTTAGGTTTCAGCGCCAGTGCCATCGCAATCATCACGCGCTGACGCATACCGCCGGAAAACTGATGCGGATACTCGTCGAAACGCGCGTTGGCATTCGGGATCCTGACTTTCTCCAGCAAACGCAGGGTTTCCGCCCGCGCCTGAGCGGATGACATGCCCCGGTGCCGCTTCAGGCTTTCCGCGATTTGTCTGCCGATACTGAATGTCGGATTCAGCGACGTCATCGGCTCCTGAAAAATCATCGCCATGTCGTTGCCCCGGATATCACGCATCTGCTTATCCGAAAGGGTCAGCAAATTGCGCTGATTCAGCCAGACTTCGCCCTCAATCCGGCTGCTTTGCGCTTTCAGCAAACGCATCACCGACAGCGATGTCACGCTTTTCCCCGAGCCGGATTCGCCGACGATCGCCAGCGTCTCGCCGGGATAGACATCAAACGACAAATCACGTACCACCGGCAACCAGTCGTCTTCGCCGCGAAATGAGGTAGTGAGATGTTTCACGCTCAGCACGGGCTGACGGTTTTCCGGTTGTCCGCGGGTCAGGTTCATTTCATTTGCTCCTGGAAGAAAGCTGCACCTGCGGCGCGTAGCTGAAGTTACGGTCAAACGGGAAGGTTTTACGCGGTTTGCGCAGGCGCGGCAGGCGTTCGACAAACTGATCGACCACGCCGTTAGACAGCGCCATCAGATTCGGGCTGGCAAGCGGGGCCAGTTCCGGCGACAGATAGCCGGATTTAACAACAACAATATCTGCGGTATACGGATCCAGTCCCAGCACGGTGAAATCGCTGATGTTGTGATAGGGGCGACGACGCGCCGAAACGACCACGTCAATCCCGCCGATACGAAGTACCGCCTGACGGTCAGCCGGAGTCAGTGCATCGAGCAGGAAGATAACGTCGAATTCGCCTTTCACCTGCGGGCTGGAATGATCGAGTGACGCGCCGAGTGTCAGCATCAGTGTTGATCCGACACCGGCATTGAATGCCGCGTCGGTGGCCGGGGCATCGGCAATACCGGCCACAATCGTATTCTGCGCATACTGTTTGATCAGCTCCTGCAACACATCGGCGCGATCGCCAACGCCACCGCCGGTCGGATTATCGCCGGAATCCGCCAGCACCACCGGCCGCGTTTCACTGGCAATGGCCTTTTTCACACAGGCTTCCACGGTGTCGGTTTCACAGCCAAACACAAAATCTTCACGGGCGTCCCAGTAAGCCTGTGCCAGTTGCGTGGCCTGCTGTTCCAGCACGGTGCGGTCGGTCCCGGTCATGATTACGGCGGCGGTCGCACGCGGCTCATCCGCCCACACGTAACCGACCATCAGCGAACTGTCCCAGACGCCTTCCACTTCATCCATTTCCGGCAGGCGGGCGTATAAACTTTTCGCCGGTTCATCTTCCGTGCTGGTCCGCTCACCTGGCAACACTACCGGTACCGGCACCCACAGCAATATTGGTTTCACGCCACTTTGCAGATGCTTCACCAGCATGGCGACAGAACGGCGCATGGTTTCTTCCACATCAATATGCGGCGCGGTGCGGTAGGTCGAAAACATATCAATGGCGTCAATAATGCGCTGTGAAACATTCCCGTGCAGATCGTAACTGACACTGATCGGGCAATCAGGCCCGACGGCTTTGCGCGCCGCAGCAATCCAGTCACCTTCAGCATCTTCTAATCCTTCAACATACATCGCGCCGTGCATCGCCAGATACACGCCGTCGAACGGCTTTTGCGCCTCTAATCCTGCCAGCATTTCCGCTTTGAATTTATCGTAAGTGGCACGGGCTACCGGTCCGCCGGCGATAGCACGGGCGTGAATGGTCGGTAAAAAGGTGGCCGGATAGTCCTGTAAAAAACGAAAGCGCGGTGACGCCAGCAACTGCGCATCCCGCACGACAGTGAAATCCCTTTCCTCATTAAGCACCGGATTGTAAGTACTGCATTCAATGTGGATACCGCTGACAGCTATACGCATATTGCTCATTCCTCAGACAGGCTTCAGACCGACCAGAAAGCGGTGGGCAGCAATGCTTGCTGCCGCGCGCGCCCAGGTGTCGTCGTTTAGGGTAAAAGTGCGGACGGGCGTTTTACCGGCATTGCCCGGCAAGACGTTGGCTTCAACGGACTGATGCATAACCGTGCCAAACAGCCCGGAAAAATCGGCGTCCTGATGTGCAATCAGGATCAAATCCGGATCATTGATTTGAATCAGGTGCGATATCGCTAAGCCGAGCGCAGAACCCGCACGGTGCAAAATGCGGATCGCCGCACTCTGGCCCTGCATCGCCAGTTGTTCAAGCCCGCCGATGGTGGTGACCTTCAGCCCTTCGGCTTTAGCCATGTCGGCAATGGCATTGAGTGAGGCTAACGTATCAAGGCAACCCCGCTTGCCACAGCGACACGGCGAACCGTTCAGCTCCAGCGTGCAGTGCGCGATTTCCCCTGCTCCGCCGTGTAACCCCCGATGCAACTGCCCGGCGATGAAATGTGCGCTGCCAATCCCCGCGCCGTGACTGACCAGCGTAAAGCTGCTCAGATCCCGCGCCTGACCGAAGCTTTTTTCGCTCACCGCCAGCGCTTTGGCATCATTTTCAATCGCCACATCCATGCCGGTCGCCTGTGAAATCAGCTTCGCCAGCGGCACATCCCGCCAGCCCAGCAATGCCGACTGCACGCAGGTTGACTGATGTTCATCAATCAGTCCGGATAGTGTCACACCAAGCCCGACCAGCTTTTTCGCCGCTTCGGGATGTGGCCCGAGCAATACCGGTAATGCGCTGGCGATATTCGCCGCCAGTTGTTGAGGATCCGTACCGGCCGCGAACGACACACGTGACAGTATTTCGCCATGCAGATTAATCAGCGCCATCTGCGCCGGATTTTGCAGCAAAGATACCCCGGCAAACCACGCGCCGTCAGGATGGACGACCAGACGCACGGAAGGTCTCCCCTGCCCGCTGCCCGGCACCGTTTCCGCCTCATGCAGGAAACCGGCCTCAATCATCTCGCGTACCACGCCACCGATGGCCGCTTTACTCATCCCTGAGAACTGCGCCAGTTCGGTACGGCTTAAACCGCCTGCGGCATTCACTGCACCCAAAATCTGACGTTGCAAAGTTGTTAGCATATTCGTTTTGGCGCTCTCAGTTTTCGCTCATCTGCATTGACATTAAACGGTAGAAATGGATATATCAATGCTAATTAGTTCACAAATTAAACTAAATGTTTGGATATAAGTATTTCATATGAACTATTTGTTAAATCTGTTTGTTAAAACAAACTGTCATTAAAACCGGCGTTTTACCGAACCGGCAGAATAAATCAGAGCCATTTAATCCGCTTTTTCACGCAGAGGGCAGAACATGAAGATTACCCGTTACATCCGGCGTCCCGTGCAGTTATCGCTGCTGAGCAGCGCACTTCTCGCCGCGCTTTCGCTGCCGGTTTTTGCCGCCACGCTGAACGTGATGCAGAACGAAGCACCGCGTAGCATGGATCCGGGCAACCAGACCGCGACGTTTACCGGCACGGTACTCGACCCGATGTACGAAGGTCTGTTGCGCATGTCGCCACAACTCAAACCGGAAGCGGCTCTGGCAACGTCATGGAGCAGCGATGAAAGCGGTCTGGTGTGGACATTCAAACTGCGCAGCGGTGTCACATTCCACGACGGCACACCGTTTAACGCCGACGCCGTCGTCGCCAACTTTGCCCGTCATCTCGATACCAAACGCGGGCTGGCCGCCAGCGGACGTCTGCGTACCTTCCTTGACAGCGTGACCAAAACCGATGACTCCACGGTGGTGTTCAGACTTAAAAAACCCTATCCGGCTTTCCTCAATTTACTGACCACCGGCGCCTGTCTGATGGTCAGTCCGGCGGCAGATAAAACCGGCACGCTGGACAGCAAAGCAGTCGGCACCGGCCCGTACAAAATGGTGCAATACAAAACCGGCGAATTCGTGCTGGAAGAAAAATATCCGGGCTACTGGGGCGATAAAGCCGCCGGGCCGGACGACATCAAATGGACCTGGAGCGCAGAGCCTTCGGTGATGAACATGGCGTTGCAGGCCGGTGAAGCCGACGTCATCAACCCGGTGCCTCCGCAATTTGCCCGTGTACTGAAAAACAATCCGAAATTCAGTTTGCATGAAAGCCCGGGAGCGGCCGTGTTCTGGGTCGCGCTGAATACCGACCTCAAACCGCTGAGCGATGTCCGCGTGCGTCAGGCACTGAACTACGCCACGGACCGCGACGGACTGGTGCGCGCCATTATGTCGGGCTTCGCACAACCGGCGAATTCCCCGCTGGCACCGGTCACCGCCGGTTATGACAAAACCCTGAACCCGTATCCGTTGGATCTGGCAAAAGCCAAAGCGTTGCTGAAAGAAGCAGGCGTTGCCGACGGCTTTACGATGTCAATTGCCGTGCAGGGTCAGGACGCGCGTATCGGTCAGGTGCTGCAAAGCATGTGGGCGAAAATCGGGGTGAAACTGGACGTGAAAATCATGGAAAGCGGCGTGTGGACCAAAGCCGCGTTTGCCGATCAGGCGGGTAAAAAGGCCGATAACACCGGCGCGGTGCTGGCCTCCTGGTCTTCCGGTGCGAACGGCGCAGATCTGCAGCTTCGTCCGCTGTATTACAGCAAAAGCTTCGCCCCCGGCGGCGCGAATCTGGGATTCTTCAGTGATCCGAAACTGGATGACATGTTAGACAAAGCGGCTTCTACGCTGGATGAAAATACCCGTAACGCGATTTACGTCGACGCTCAGAAAGAAATTAATCAGCAGGCACCGCAGGTTCTGTTGTATTACCAGAATGATTTGTACGCTACCGGTACGCATATTTCAGGCGTCACAATGATACCCGGTGGTCAAATTGTGGTGAAAGATGCACAGAAAAAATAACCGCGGCATTTACAGTGGAAAAGCGCCATGAAAGCCTATCTTGCCAAAAAACTCATCGCTTTCCCGATCATTCTGATCGGGGTATCGATGCTGATTTTTGTGTCTATCCGCGCGCTGCCGGGCGATCCGGCGCGTCTGATGGCCGGGCCTGAAGCGACGCAGGAAGCGGTGGATGCCATGCGTGTGCGCCTCGGGCTGGATCAGCCGCTGGTGACGCAATATGTGCATTTTGCCGGGGAAGTGTTGCAAGGCAATCTCGGCGTCTCGTTGCAGTCGCAACAGCCGGTCACACAGGAAATCGCTGAGCGGATGCCGTATACGCTGATGCTGGCCGTGCTGGCGTATTTTCTGGCAGTGGCGGTGGGCGTTCCTGCGGGCATGATAGGTGCAGTTTACCGCAACCGCTGGCCTGATTTTGGCGTAATGTTACTGGCCATTGCCGGTGCCTCTGTCGCCAACTTCTGGCTGGGGCTGATGGCGATGAACACTTTCTCGGTCACGCTTGGCTGGCTGCCGTTGCTCGGTGCCACTTCATGGAAAAGCTATATTCTGCCCTCAGTCACACTGGCCGTTTTACCGATGGCGGTCATGGCGCGTATGACGCGTTCGAGCATGCTGGATGTCTTGTCAGAAGATTATATCCGTACCGCGCGCGCCAAAGGGTTGTCCGCCACCACTGTGTATTGCAGCCATGCATTCCGCAATGCATTGATCCCGATTGTCACTATCGTGGCGCTCAATTTCGGCAGCCTGATTGGCGGGGCAGTTGTCACCGAATCCGTCTTTAACTGGCCGGGTATCGGCCGCCTGCTGGTAGATTCCGTACGCTATCGTGATTACCCGGTCATCCAGGGCGTGGCGCTGGTCGCCGTCTGCGGCGTGGTGGTCATGAACCTGCTCGGTGAATTGCTGATCGCTTTCCTGAATCCAAAAATAAGGTTTGATTGATGTCTGCCGTTATCACGCAATTACCCCGTCGCAAACCGCGCACGCTGCGGTTTTTCCGCTGGTTATGGCGACATCCTGCCGTGGCCCTCGGCGGATTTATTGTCAGCCTGATCGTGCTGATGGGACTGTTCGCCCCCTTGATTGTCCGTCATGACCCGTACGCACAAGACCTGATTGATACCCTGCTTTCACCCAGTGCCGATCACTGGTTCGGTACCGATGATTACGGCCGCGATATCTTCGCTCGGGTGATTTATGGTGCGAGGATTTCGATTATCGAAGTGGTGCTGAGCGTCGGGCTGGCGATGATCATCGGCATTCCGCTGGGGATTATTGCCGGCATGGCGGGTCGTTATACTGACATGATTATTATGTGGTTTATGGACATGCTGTTTGCCTTCCCCGGCATCGTGCTGGCCATTCTGGTGGTCAGTATTCTCGGCGGCGGGCTGGTAAACTTGCTGATCGCGATTTCACTGTTTGCCATCCCGGTATACGCACGTCTCAGCCGTAACCTGACGCTCGGTTTAAAGCAGATGGAATACGTTGAAGCCGCGCAGGCGCTGGGTTTATCAAATTACCGCATCATCGTGCATTATATTTTGCGCAATGCCATCGGGCCGATTATCGTGCAATCGACGCTGACCGCAGGTACGGTTATTCTCGCTGCCGCCAGCCTGTCATTTCTGGGGCTTGGTGTGCAACCGCCGATGCCGGAATGGGGTACCATGATGAGCGATGGCCGGAACTTCCTCGGCATAAATATTTACCTTTCGCTGTTCCCGGGTCTGGCCATTATGCTGACCGTGCTTGGTTTTAACGTACTTGGCGACGGGCTGCGAGATTTACTGGACACACGCTCATGAGTTCTGCCGTTTTTTGCGCCGATATCGGCGGTTCGTTTATTAAATTTGGTGTTTCACGTTATTCAGGCAAAGTAGAAGAATGCGGCAAAGTGCCCACACCCGTCGCCTCATGGCAGGATTTCGCCGACGCAATACAACAACTGATCGACAGATATGGCGCTGATTTACCGGCATGCACGCCGCTGGCTATTTCCACCGCAGGATTAGTTTCGCCACAAACCGGCGAAATGCTCGCAACCAATATTCCGGCCTTTACCGGTCATTCGCTGGCGAAAGATCTGAGCGCGGTGCTTGACCGTCCGGTCACTGCCGCCAACGATGCCGACTGCTTTGCCCTTGCCGAAGCCCATGCAGGAAACGCACAAAATCAACCCGTCGTGGCGGCGATTATTTTAGGTACCGGCGTCGGCGGGGGTCTGGTCATCAACGGCCAGTTGGTTCGGGGTCACGGTGGCGTTACCGGCGAATGGGGCCACGGTGCGATTACCCGCACGGAGTTGACGATTGACGGCAAAAATTACCCCATTCCGCGCCTGAAATGTGGCTGCGGCCAGACCGGCTGCCTCGATATGCTCGGCGGTGCGCGCGGTATGGAACGTTTGCATCAACATTTTCACCATCAGGAAAATACCAGTCTGGACATTGTGACTGGCTGGCTGAACGGGCATCCTGGCAGTTCGCTGACCGTTAACGCCTGGCTGGAACTGGTTGCCGAACCGCTGGCCTTGCTGGTCAATATCCTCGGCCCTTCGCGGATCGTCGCGGGTGGCGGGCTGGCGTCTGCCACTGAACTTATCGCCGCGCTGGATGTAAAAGTACGCGGCGGTGTACTGCACACTTATGCAGAACCGTTGCTGATACCGGGGAAATTTCTGACCGACGGCGGATTAGTGGGGGCATCGGTGCTGGGGAGGATGCAGAGTTAGTTGTTTGCTCCTCCCCCTGCAATAGCCGTACGGTTTTGGTTTCAACTCCTCCCCTTCGCAGGGGAGGGAGTCAGACCCGTTTTAGCCGATACAAACAATGTTCCCGTAACCCGTGCCCCTCCTCCAGCGCCGGATGCATGAAGTTCTCTTTTGGATCCCATACCATACCGAGCTTTTTCATCACCGCCTGCGAACGGACATTCGGCAGCGCGGTAAAGGCCACAATTTCGTTTAGCCCCAGTTGGTTAAACCCGGCATCCAGCGCAGCGCGGGCGGCTTCAGTGCAATAACCTTGCCCCCATGTATCCGCCCTCAGGCGCCAGCCGATTTCGATACATGGCGTAAACGGCAAATCATAACCTGGCGTATGCAACCCGACGAAGCCGATGAATTCGCCAGTTTCACACAACTCAACCACCCAGATCCCCCAACCGCGTTCTGTGATCAAATCCCGGCAGCGGATCGCCATCTCGTCACTTTTTTCACGGGTCAGCACTGACGGGAAAAATTCCATCACTTGCGGATCTGCGTTCATGGCGGCGAAAGGCTCGAAATCACTGTCCTGCCACTGTCGCAAAATCAGTCGCGATGTGGTGATGGCCAGCGGCGGCGATGCAACGGGGACGGTAAAAGACTCCATAAATAACTCCTTTTTTATGGCAGGTATGAATTAAAAGTAAATTCTGGTATTTCCTGTTAATGATATTTATAACAATAATAAATAATTCCGGAGCTGCCATATGATTTTTCACCGCTATCACGGACTGGGTAATGATTATCTGGTCTGCCATCACAGCGTCGCCGCCCTGCTCAGCCATCAGCAAATTAAGCGCGTCTGCGACCGCCATTACGGCATCGGTTCCGACGGTCTGCTGATCGACAACGACGGTGCTGACATTCCCTCCCTGCGCATTATTAATCCCGACGGTTCAGAAGCCGAGAAAAGCGGCAACGGTCTGCGTATTTACGCCCGCTATCTGTTTGATATCGGACGCGTAACGCATAAACCTTTTCTGGTGAACACGGCGGGCGGACAGGTGCGCTGCGAAGTCACCGAAGATGCGCATCAGGTGATTGTGGATATGGGGCAGGCAAAATTCTCGCCAGCCGCGTTACCCGCAACGGTTGAAGGCGATGAAGCTCTCGCGTTACCGCTGGTGGCTGGCGGGCACAATCTCAGCGCAACGCTGGTGTCGATGGGCAATCCGCACTGTGTGATCCGGGTGGAAAAGCTGGATCTGGATTTGGTCAGGCAGCTCGGTGCTGAAATTGAAACGCTGGCGATTTTTCCGAAACGTACCAACGTGCAGTTCGTGCAAGTCATTGATCGCAATACTATCCGCATCGGCATCTGGGAACGGGGCGCGGGGTATACGCTGGCTTCCGGCAGTAGCAGTTGTGCGGCGGCCAGCGCAATGCGCAAGCTCGGGCTGGTGGACGACACGGTTACCGTGCAGATGCCCGGCGGTGAACTCGCCATCCGTTTCAGCGGCGATTTTCAGGTCAACATGCGCGGGCCGGTGCAGAAAATCGCCACTGTGACTCTTGATAGTGACTGTTTCCGGGATATGCCGGGGTAGCGTTTTGACCAGCTGAACTTCCCGGTCTTACTGCCCGGGCATCACCCGGTGACACCTCGCCACCACGCCGTTTGGACCGCACACCAAATCCTGCGGCATCTGACAACCGTCTCCGGCCAGCGGGCAACGTTCGCGGAAATAACATCCCATTGGCAGGTTGCGGTTGCCCGGTAATTCCCCTTTTCTATCGACTATCCCTTCATCAAGCTGACGTCCGGCACGGGGAACCGAATCGAGCAACAAACGGGTGTAGGGATGTTGTGGCTCTGACAGGACGTTTTCCGCCGCCCCCAGTTCAACGATTTGCCCGAGATACATCACGGCGACACGGTCACTCATATGGCGGATAACGGAAACGTTATGAGAAATCAGCACATAGGTGAGATTACGCTGGCGTTGCAGTTCCACCAGCAAATTGAGGATTTGCGCCTGCACCGAAATATCCAGCGCCGAGGTCGGTTCATCCAGCACGATGATGTCCGGCTCTGAGGACAGCGCACGGGCAATGGAGATACGCTGACGCTGGCCGCCGGAAAACTCATGCGGCAGACGGTCGAGGTATTCCCTGCGGATACCCACCTGCTCCGCCAGCGTGGCGGCCAGTTCACGGCGCTCCCGGCTGCTGTTGTGTTTTTGCACAAACACCGGTTCGGTAATGATCCGCCAGACCGGCAGGCGCGGGTCCAGCGACGATTGCGGATCCTGAAACACCATTTGCATACCGGAGCCGAACCAGGAATTGTCATGGCGTGCGCGATGCACTTCACCGCTGCTGGGCTTTTGCAGCCCCATCAGCAACTGCGCCAGCGTGCTTTTCCCGCAACCGGATTCCCCGACAATACCTAAGGTTTCGCCGCGGATAATATTGAGATCCAGCCCGTTCAGCGCGTGCACATAACCGGTCGGTTTACCGCGCCAGTTATAGCTTGCGGGAAACCGTACACGCACGTCCTGCAGTTCAACCAGTGCCTCAGCAATCATCAGGAATGCTCCTCAATACGTTGGATGTAGATGTCACCGGCACGGCGTTGCGGATGCCAGCAGGCCACGGATTGCTGCGGGAAGTGCGGCAGTGAAGCCAGCGCCGGTGTCTCGATGCAATGCTCATCGGCATGATCGCAGCGCCCGCGAAACGCGCAGCCCTGCGGCAGTTTTGCCAGATTCGGCACGGTGCCGGGAATGGCTTTAAGCAGACTGCGTGGCTCACCGTTTTCAGGTGCGGCCTGCAATAAACCGATGGAATACGGGTGCGACGGCGTGTCGATCACATCCGCTGTCGTGCCGCTTTCGATCACATGCCCGGCGTACATCACATAAACCCGGTCACAAAGCTGTGACACGACGGCCATATCGTGCGTGATAAATAAGACCGCCGTGCCGCTGGCGCGGGCTTTGCGCTGGAGTAAACGCAATACCTGCCGCTGCACGGTGACATCCAGCGCAGTAGTCGGTTCGTCGGCGATAATCAGCTCCGGTTCGCAGGAAAAGGCCATAGCGATCAACACACGCTGGCGCATCCCTCCTGAAAGCTCAAACGGGTAGCGTGACATTATCTGCTCCGCATCGGCAATCTGCATATCCTGTAACAGGCCGACGGCTTTTTGCCATGCCTGTGTCTTGCTGATTTTCTGATGCAGACAGATGACTTCACACATCTGACGGCCGATTTTACGCGTCGGATTTAGCGCATTCATCGGCTCCTGAAAGATCATCGCCACCCGCGCGCCGCGTAAGGTACGCATCTGTTCTTCCGTGGCCTGAACCACATCAGTACCGAGCATGCGTAACGTGCCGCCGGTGACAGTAAAGCCGTCGGGCGGCAGCAGACGCATCGCCATCATTGCCGTGACGGATTTACCTGAGCCGGATTCACCCACCACGCCGACGATTTCTCCGGCACTGACCGACAGTGATACCTGATTCAGCGCTTTCACTTCACCGCCGTACACCGGAAAGACCAGTTGCAGATTGTCGATTTCCAGTACCGGCGTCCGGGATTGTTCAGTCATCTCAGCGCCCTCTGCTTTTCGGATCCAGCAGGTCGCGCAGACCGTCGCCGAACAGATTAAAACCGGTGGCCGTGATCAGAATAGCCACGCCGGGAAAAGCTGAATACCACCATTGATCGAGAATATAATTGCGGCCATTGGACACCATCGCACCCCATTCTGCGGTCGGTTGCTGTGCGCCAAGGCCGATAAAACCTAATGTCGCTGCCATCAGAATTGAGGTGCCGATATCCAGCGACGCCTGCACTATCAGCGGCGGCATCACATTGCGCAGCACGTGCCAGGTAATGAGATGCCAGCGCGACGCGCCGAACGTCCGCGTAGCTTGCATATAAGCCTGATGGCGCAGCATCAACGTTTGCCCGCGTGCAAGCCGCACGTAAAACGGAATGCGCACGACGGCAATCGCCAGCATAGCGTTAAATAAACTCGGTCCGAGCGCGGCCGCCAGCGCCATGGTTAATACCAGCGACGGCACCGACAGCATAATATCCATGCAGCGCATGATCAGCGCATCCACCACACCGCCGACCACGCCGGAAAAACAGCCAAGCAGCGAGCCGGTCGTACCGGCAATGATGACCACCGCCAGCCCGGCGGCGACGGATTGCTGGCTGCCAGTCAGCACCCGACTGAACAGATCCCGCCCGACTTCATCGGTACCAAACCAGTGCAACGCGGAAGGTGCCTGCAATCTGTCGGTCAGGCTGATGGCATTCGGGTCGTACGGTACCAGCCACGGCGAAAAAATCATGATGAAAAGCACGACCAGCATGATCGCCAGCCCTAACATCGTCAGCGGGCTGCGGCTCAGTAAATGGAATGTGCGCCGCCAGCTGGCGAAACGCGGTTTGACATCCGGTGCCACAATATCGGCCCGACGATTATTGACGCCCGGTTCAATCACTGACATTGGCTCACCCCTCACGTCCGATGCGCGGATCGATCCACACATACAGCAAATCCACACACAGATTGACGATCACGTATGCGAACGACACCACTACCGCAAAGCCCATCACTGCCGGGAAGTCCAGCGCCTGAATCGAATTCACGACATACGCCCCCATGCCCGGCCAGGCAAAAACGGTTTCCGTCAGCACCGCACCGTAGAGTAAATCCCCCATCGCCAGCCCGAGCACGGTCACGGACGGGATCAGTGCATTCGGCAAGGCGTGGCTGAGGATCACCCGCCAGCGGGAAAGCCCGTTGGCACGCGCCGTACGGATGTAGTCTTCATTCAGTTGCTCCAGCATCGCCGAGCGGATCTGACGCGCCACAATCCCCATATGCACAAACGCCAGCGTCAGCGCAGGCATCGCCAGATGTTGCAGACTGTTCCAGAAAGCCTCCCGGTTGCCGGTCAGCAAAGAATCGAGCACATAAAAACCGGTGATATTGGCTGGCGGATCCATCCAGTCATCTAACCTTCCGCCGCCCGGCAGTAAGTTCAGATGGCCGTAGAACAGGATGATGACACCCAGCCCCAGCCAGAAGGCAGGCGTGGAGATACCCAGCACCGAAAGCAGACGCACCAGATGATCGGGGAATTTATTACGGTAAACTGCCGACAGCACACCCAGCGGAATACCGAGCACAATCGCCAGAAACAGCGCACTGACCGCCAGTTCTAACGTCGCCGGGAAGAAGGCTTTCAGGTCTTCCAGCACCGGACGACCGGTGCGGATTGAAGTGCCCAAATCGCCGTGCAGCAGGTCGCTGACGTAACGGAAAAACTGCACATACAGCGGCTGATTCAGCCCCAGTTGCTCACGGATATGTTCAACCATTTCATTGCTTGCGCGATCGCCCGCCAGCAACCGAGCCGGATCACCAGGGATCATATGCGAGATGATAAAAGTAATGACGCAAACCCCCGCCATCACCAGTATCAGCCCCCAGCAGCGCTGGCGGATCAGAGTCCAAAAAGTCATAGTTTTTCCCCGTAAAACCCTTTCAGGTCGTGAAAGGGGTTTTCGTGAATGATATTGCGGTTACTGTTTATGCATTTGACCAACGTTGAACACTTGTTCGAGCATCGGGTTGAAAACAAAGCCCTTCACGTCTTTGTTCATCGCCACCTGGTAGTTTTTCTGGAACAAATACACATACGCCGCTTCGTCGATAACAATTTTCTGCGCCTGCTGGTAGTACTCGGTGCGCTGTTTCTGGTCGGTCACCGACACGGCTTTTTTCAGCAACGCATCAACCTGCGGATTGGAATAGAAGGAACGGTTACCCGGCAGGCCTTTCTTGTCGGACTCAAACCAGTAGTTCATAAACATGTACGGGTCGGCAAAATCCGGGCTCCAGTTACCGATTGAGATGTCGTAATCGCCCTGCCCGATACGGTCGCGCATGGTAGCGTTAGCCAGCTTTTCCAGTTTCACGTTAATCCCGGCCTGACCCAGGCTGGCCTGCACGGAAAGTGCGATAGCTTCCCAGTTCGGATCATTATCGGAATACAGGAAGTCCAGCGTCTGCGACTTGTCTTTGACTTTCCCGAGGTCGGCTTTGGCCTGCGTCAGATCCAGACTGTATTGTTTTGCCGTCGGGTCGAAGCCCCACATACCGTCAGGGATCGGCCCGCGCATCTGTTTAGCGTTACCGCCAAGAATACCTTTCACCATGCCCTGATAATCCACGGCAGAGGAAATCGCGCGGCGTAAATCCACCTGACTGAGCGGTGCTTTGCCGTTGTTGAGATACAGATACGTCACGCGCAACGACGGAAATTCCTCAACGGCGACTTTGTCTTCTTTCTTCAGCGCAGCCAACTGGTCCACCGGCAGGGAATCAGCGATATCCAGATCCCCGCGTGAAAGTTGCAGACGGCGGGTAGCGCTTTCACCGATAATTTTCACGGTCACGCGTTTGAAGGCTGGCTTTGCGCCGCTGTAATACGGGTTCGGCACCAGCACCAGTTGCTGACCTTTCTGCCAGCGATCGAGCTTATAAGGGCCGGAACCGGCGGTATGACCGGCCAGCCATGCCTTGCCTTCATCGGCTGGATTGGCTTTAGCAATCGCCGGATTGACGATCCCCGCACCGTCATTCGCCAGCGTGTAGAGGAATGGCGCGAACGGCGTTTTGAGCGTGAACGTGACCGTCAGCGGATCCACCACCGAGACCGTCATGTCTTTCGGGAAGGCTTCCGACGGGCCCTGGCCGATTTTCATCAGACGATCGAATGACCATTTCACGGCATCGGCATTAACTTCAGTGCCGTCATCAAATTTGGCGCCCGGCTTGAGTTTGAAGGTCCAGACGAGTTGATCCGGTGAAGCCGTCCAGCTTGCCGCCAGATCGCCTTCGACCTGCGTCGAGCCTTTACCGCCTTCGGTTTTATACTGCACCAGACGCTGATACGCCGGATACGTGACCGTCCAGTCGTTGTTGTCGATGGTCACTGCCGGATCCAGCGTTTGCGGATCGGCTGCTTTACCGATCACCAGCATGTCTTTCGGCACGGCGGCCTGCGTGGCAAAACTTAAGCCTGACAAGGCGAGAAAAATGGCACCGGCGACCTGTGTTTTCGTATTTTTGCGGAACGTTTTGATTGCTGTGTTGCTCATCGGGGAACTCCTGGCTCTGTCAAAAAGTGATAAGAGACGTGCAATGATTACGCGGCATTAACCGGCGGATAGCAGCCGAACCGCTCTTCTAACAACGGATACGTATTGGCATCCGGTAATTCAAAGTGCCACCACTCGCTGGCGATACCTTTAAAGCCACCCGCTGCCATCACGGCGTTGAGCAACAAGCGGTTACGCTGGATGTGTGGCGGTAAATCGGGATAAAACGGATGCGATACTTCCGTCATTTCATCGAAACCCGCGCCCATATCCACGACTTCCCCCTGCTCATCCAGCAAGGTGAGATCGACGGCCACACCGCGGCTGTGATGCGAGCCGAGCCTGATATCCACCACATAATCCGGATTCGGAAACGCCGCCCATAAACAGGCCTGCGCCGCCTGCGGCCGGTAAGCGTCATAAATTTTCAGGGTAAAACCTGCCAGTTTCGCCACTTCATTGCAGCGAACTAAAGCCGAGGCGGCATCGGGGTGCAGCAGGCAACGCGATTCACAATAAATCGGCTGACCGGTCAGGTTATCTGCGGTGGCATACTTCAGGTCAATCACGGCATCGGGCAAAACTTCGGCCAGATCAGTCAGTGCGATGTCAGGTGTTTTATTATTGATGGTCATGATTAATGTCTTTCCGTTCCTGTCGTTGCAATGAATTTACGATTCAAATTGTCCGAGCTGTTTTTGCAAAATCCGGTTATTTGCCAGCCGTTGTTCAACATCGTTACCGCGCAGTTCGAGCACTGCCGAGCACAGCAAGTTGAACAGGCAACTGAGCGGTGCCATCGAGTCCCAGAACTGGCCGGTGTCGGTTTTCACCTGCAACAGATCTACCGGATAATCGCGCGCCCACGGGCAATAAATGTCAGTAATCAGTGCCACGTTCAGGCCGCGTTCACACGCAGCTTCGCAATAGGTTTGCGCCATCTTCGAATATGCACGGGTATCGGTCACCACCAGATAGGGCTGCGTGAATTCCGAATTCAGGGATTCGACATAGGTGCCGGAAAGCCCGTCGGCGAAATAAACTTTCGGACGTAAGTATTCGAGATAACTGGCGAAGTTATTGGCAATGCCGCGCACCGACTGGATACCAAGAATAAACACCGCCTCAGCCTCAGCCAGGCGACGGCTGATCTGCGCAAAACTGTCAGTTTGCGCCAGCTGATAGACGTGATTAATGGCGCCGAGCTCGAGCGTCAGCGACTGCTGCAACTTTTCCTGCTGCGGCTGTTTGCTGCGTTCGCGGTAAGCACCCAGACGATCGGTAACCACCCACGGCTGATAGGATGTGCCGCTTTGCAGACGCAGCATTTGCTTGAAATGATCGAGATTACGATAGCCCAGGCTGCGCAGATAGCGCCCGACAGAAATGCCGCTGGTCGCCGCGCTACGCGCAATGCTGTCCGCCGTTTCAAACGGGATCTGTGCAAGATTTGCCAGCAGGTAGCTGGCAATGCGTTTGCCCGTCGGCGTCTGTCCGGCAAACGAGGCTTCGATTTGTTCAATCACATCCTGCGCTGGCTGCATCAGTGCATCCTCTGTTGCTTCATTGTCAAAAAGCTAGACGTTGTTAGTAAAATAACAATGCACGGGATGTGCCAGTTTCGGGAAATGAATGAAATTTGTGCGGAAGATCTGAATTTATGATGATGTTATGGCAGGCAACTGGCAAAAAACTTGCTGAAGAACGGCCGGAACCAAACTTATCGATAACGCTTGCACAACAATCAGGCAACTTGTGAGTGCTTTTAGTGCAATACAGCCATGACAAGGCGAAAGCATGAGGAAAAACTGCAGAGGCTTTAACCACTTTGTCTTAATAGTCAACAGGTTGAACATTAAGAGAACAGTCAGACAACTTTTTTCGTTAACCCTTTGACATGCCACGGGGCAGTCGCTATTATTCGCCCCGTTCACACGATTCCTCTGTAGTTCAGTCGGTAGAACGGCGGACTGTTAATCCGTATGTCACTGGTTCGAGTCCAGTCAGAGGAGCCAAATTCTTGTTTTCATGCCTCTTTGCGAATCCTTA
>NZ_JAFMOS010000288.1 GCF_019049755.1 Rahnella perminowiae | reverse complement strand
CTCCTTGAGTGCTTGATTCATTCACTTGTATTTTATATGTAAAGGGAAATTTGATCGAGCCATACCGGTTTATACCAAACTCACCATTTCGGAATGGTTCAGAAAATTTACTTAGCATAGTACTTATACTCTTTTCGAACTCAAGTAGTGCCACAAGATCGTTGTTTAAAAAATGTCGTCCGCAACGGTCCTTTCAACTTTGCCGGCAGACGATATATGAATTTAGCTTTAGCATTTTGAATTACCTACAACCCAACGTCCGCTGTTGGCACAGGCTGTGTGAAAACCCTGGCCAAAAACTGAAGTGCGCGTGTCTACGCAAAATCTGAAATTGATCGACTGGTCAGTAGAGCCGAATTTTACGTATGAGCGCGGTTTTTAGCTCTATTTTTGGCAGTCTCTGTGACCAAAAACCTTTTCACACAGCCTGGGCACAGAGCTGCCTGTCAGATTAGGTTTGGCCCTGTGTCGTAGTTGTGCCAGGTCAAGTCTGAGCTAAGACAAAATATCAGTATCTTTCTGAAGCGTCTGAAGGCGCCGTTCCAGGCTATCCAGTCTTTCTTCGAGGTCATGGCTCTGCTGCTCAATATCTTCCAGCGTTTCTGACAGAACATCACGCAGTAACACAAAATTTGCCTGTAGGGCATAGACAAAATAGTGGCCGCGAACCAGTAATGCTTCGCGCGGTATGTCCTGTAATGCCGAATGCGTCATCCATGTCACCAGCGCTTTTGCGCTCATTTCGGTCAGTACGTCCGAAAGTCGGTCAGTTTCTCGGTTCATTCTGGAGTCCTGTAAGTTCTGATGTTGGGAGAGTAATTCGAAAGGGCATGATTTCCGGTCTTTGCGCTGCGGGTTGGTGGGTTGGGGCAGTAAGTGATAGAGAAGAACTATATGCTGTGGTCTACATCGAGCCGTTGCAGCTCGTCGAGCGTGTAGATGCGGAAGACATTCCGGTGGCGGGTTTCCAGCGGGATGTGCTGATGGTTAACGATGACGTGCCGGATGCTGTCAAACAGCCGTTCAAGACCGCGCTTTTTCTGCGGGTCCGGCACGATATAAAAAACGTAGATCCAGTCTTTACGGGTCCGCGCCAGCAAATGGCTGGCGATGATCGACTGGTAACGGGCTCTGGTTTTCAAACGGCGCTCGGTCTCAATGGCAATCACGGTGCCGCCGGGCAGGGTGATCAGCCCGTCCGGGCGGTGACTGACCTGATACCGGCTAAGGAAGGTCGAGCGGTCACCGTTTATCCATCCGGATGCGCCTTTTTGCTCAAGGATGATGCGGGCTGCCTGATTATCAAGGTGATGCTCCAGCGTCCAGCCGGTAATTTTTGAAGGCTCAAACCGCGCCGGGAAAAGCGTATCGTCGGGGGTTAATACAACTGCCAGTCCGTCACTGGTAATGCCCCACAATGAAATCTTCATCGTGCGCGATACCAGGACATGCTTATGTATTAACCCCATGCCCTCGACTTTTGAAAGCAGGGAATACAGCGATTTATGATCCCTGAAGCCGAAAAGCAGCATCAGCGTTTTAAAGTCACTGTACGTTTCTTCCTTCAGGAAATTCAGTAGTCGTTGTATTTTTTCGCGGTGTCGCGTCTGGCGTTCGCTGTATGCGGTGATGAGCATCATTTCCCCTTTAAAAATCCAGCCATGACGGGTTTTCTTCTTTGTTGGTATTCGGTGTTGTCGTATTTTTTTCGCCCATCTCATCAAAAAAAAGATCGGGCCGCGTTGTGGTGATCTCCGGCATTGATACGGATACGGAGGATGTTTCCTCCTCGCTAAAATCCAGGGCGATGTTTACTGTTGCTGCGGTGGCGGCAATCGCGGGCGACACGGCACAGATCTCCAGTTCGCGTTTTTTCACCCTGATGGGCGAAATCAGCGAAGCAGCCGGGAGTGTTTTTGTCGTGAAGATGAAGCTGACAAAATCGGGTAGGTTCAGGATCATATTGCTGTCGGTAAAGAAACGCTCGGCCTGCCTGATGGTGCGTTCACTGTCGATAGTCTCTGTCAACACGGCATCGGTTTTCGCTTTGCGGACCTCATCATCGACTAATATAGTGCCTGACATTCTGGCTACCCATTCAGCGGTATCCGGGTCCATGACCCGATAAACCAGTTTGAATTTAGCGTTCTCAACAACCGCGCCGACAACGGCGTCACCTTTCAAATCTGCCGGGCAGTCTCTTAAATCGGCAATCGACTGATGGTCCATAATAATATGCACGCCTTTATCCCGCGCCGCGCCTAAACCTTCCAGCGCTGGCCTGGATAAATGATATTTCAGTTCGGAAAGATAAATAGCAATGGGGCGCGGCACGTCTTTCACTCGCTCGCGCCTTTCTGCCAGCTGGTACAGGCGAACCAGCAGCATGCGCTGAGCGGTAATGATTTTGCTGTTGCGCATTGAGCCAATCACGTAGCAGCAACCGCCTTTCTCAAATATTTTATTAAGCGAAAATCCGGTGGGGGCATTGATGGCATTGAGTAAGGCCAGCTCTTCAATTTTCCCGAAAAAGGCTTTTATCTTATCTGCAATACCCTGAACGTAGTCGCCGTTATAAACATCCCGAATGGTTGAGGCAGTATTACGAGTGACAAATTGTGCGGCTATCCGGGACGCTTTTCGGTCGTCAATGCGATAAAAGTCTGACTCCTGACCTTTCTCTGCCAGGCTGAACCCGGCAACAAAAAGCTCTTCCAGTTCATCGGCGGTGATCTCTTCAATCAGGTTTAACTGGTATTGGGGTTTACGCAGGTCAATCAGGGCAAAAGGTTTGCCTGCATCCTCGCAGGCTTTCCGGTAAAGGTGGGGTGCCCATTCATCATCCTTGGGGTCCATCACAAATACGCCTTCACCGGCCAGAATGCTTTGATATAGTAATATCCCGGTGGCAACGCCCTTACCGGCGCCGGTGGTCCCGATAATATCCGCGTGTTGTTTTTGCCAGTCCTTTAACGGCAGGTACATCGGCTGAATATTGCGGTTCATGCCGATAAATAACCCTTTGCTCAGGTCGATATAATCCAGTGGGTCATAATGCAGTGTTTCCGGCAGCAGGGATTTCACCGTACGGACATCAGTGCGTAATTCCCGTTCAAGCGTGGTTTTTCTGACAAGGCGTTTCTTTATTTTATCCAGTTCGGGGGTTAATACCCTTCGCAGCAGAATATGCAAAATAAAACCCGTTACGGTAAAAGTAATCAGAACCGGCCATGCCAGAACGGGAATGCTGGCGACTACCCGGCCACGATAAAGCCACTGGAAAATCCAGATAACAACCGGGGCCATCGTACCGGAAAGAAAACACACCATGGAAAAAGCCATAATCAGCTTTTGCCACAACGGGGCTTTTTGCCGTTCATCGCTTTTCATGGACGCGAAAAACGGCATCGTCAGCCCCGATAACAGCGCCAGCATCAGCTGATGCTGTTGCATAAAAGCCATGAAGCTCAGTGCGCCATTCACTATCGGTGACAGTGAAACGGCCAGCTTATTCAAAATCACGATGCCTCCTTCGTCAGCAGTTCGCCCCATGACATCGCCCCAACAATACGCCCCACGCTGTCGGGCGAAAATCCGGGGCGAATGTCAG
>NZ_JAFMOS010000289.1 GCF_019049755.1 Rahnella perminowiae | reverse complement strand
CTCAAACAGCCCCCACATCTCTCCCGGACGGCAGTTGCCTAACGCAAAAAACCAAAAAGCCCGCTTAAGTTTCCTTAAGCGGGCTTCTCTAAATTTGGCTCCTCTGACTGGGATCGCCTTTGCCAGTAACTGGCTAATAAATAGGCTAAACCTGAATTGAGATGCTGTCAAGACCACCAAAATGACCACCAATGGGCAAATGTCATAAAAGCTGATGTGAGATCCCTCATTTCATATGGCGACCGTTACTATGGTGTTCCTCTCCCAAGAAGCGCTGAGCCACACCGGCGGATATATAGTAGCCAATCAACCATTCGGCTGCGGGCAGGCGTGGTTACCGCAGGCGGAAGCGCTTTTCCGTAACAGTGGTGCAACCATCATTGAGAAGGGGCAGAACGCCTTTTTCGCACCATCAACCGACGAAATCCATTTACTGGAACGTCGTCTTTTTAGCGATGCTGTCAATTTCTACGCTACGGGCCTGCATGAGCTGGTTCACTGGAGTGGAGCGAAAAGTCGGCTGAATCGTGAAATGAAAGGGAAGTTTGGCAGTGAGGGGTATGCGTTTGAGGAGTTGATCGCCGAACTGGGAAGCGCGTTCCTGATGGCGGATCTGGGTATCACTGGAGAGGTTCAGCATGAAGGTTATATTGCTTCCTGGCTGAAAGCACTGAAGAACGACAAGCGCTATATTTTCAAGGCCGCCAGCGCGGCATCAAAAGTGCATCGTTTTTTGATGGATAAAGCTTGAGGGCAGGGGAGGAAGTCGCAAAAGAATGCGGCCTTGACCTTATATTACAGTGGGTAGAATTGCGGTGGTGCTAGAGATACAATCTACCTGCGAATTTTCGTGGCACTGGGTGTAGGGAATAATTCGCAGGTTGCAGGGGCGGGCGGCAAAGAGCCCGCTAATCCGTTTTAGATGTATTGGCCCAGACTCGATATGGCGTTGTTCTCTATTAAAACACGATTCAACTTGACAGTTGACAACGAGTGAGGAGCGGAAGTTCTCAGTTGTACTCACCGCTGGTGTGACCCTGACCCGAAATCCTGCTCCATTCGGTAACAGAATTTCGGCATGGTAGATACTCTCCTGAAGGAGGTGGCGCCGATGAAAAAATCACGATTCACCGAAGAACAGATTGCCTTTGCCCTAAGGTGGCCGAATTGGCTACACCGGTGCTGGGGTCTGCAGTAAGCTGAGTATTTCCGATGCCACGTTTTACATCTATGGACTACCTCCGTTTTGCAAGCACTGAATCAGGTTTTAGGTTGTTGCTTACATCTATCCGGCATCAGGAATACCTGTGCCCAAATGGGTAATCCGCACACAATCGCCTCAACAACTGGACGGCCTCGAAGGCCTGTATAAAAATCAGGTTCCGATTGTGCAGGTGCAACCTGCTACCATTTTTCAATACTCTGCAACTTTTAAGGTAAGTATCATATTACTGCTGGCCGATATTCTGTCTCGTTATGAAGAATTGACCAGATAATCCGGGCATTCTTGTTGGCAACTGCCACGGTCGTTTTGTTAAATCCGCGCCGCTCTTTAAGTTGATTAACCCATTGGTTTAGATAGCCATCGTTATTGTTTGTAGCCACTCTGACGACAGCACGGGCACCGTGAATAAGCAGGGTCCGTAGATGCTTGTCGCCTTTTTTCGTCATGTTCATGAGCACCTGTCTGTCTCCGCTAGAGTGTTGACGTGGCACGAGGCCAAGCCACGCAGCAAAATGGCGGCCATTCTTAAATTCGGTCCCTTTACCAATCGCCGCAATAACGGCTGTGGCGGTTTTGGGGCCAATTCCTTTCACTTTAGCAATACGCTGACAGGCTTCAGACTGTTTAAAAACAGTGTCGATCTCTTTATCAAAAAAACCTATACGCCGTTCGAGATCTAAAAAGAGATCATAGAGCTCCGCAATCGTTCTGCGCATACGTGCACTGAGACCATTTTCAGCATCTTCGAGGATCAAGGGAATCGCTCGACAGGCCCTTGTGACAGAGATACCCATGGGGATCCCTCGATCAAGCAGCAAGCCTCGTATCTGACAGACCGTCGCAGTACGATGATTGACAATCCGTTGTCTTGCACGGTGTAAGGCCTGAATATCTTGCTGCTCCGGGCTCTTTGGCGGGACAAGTTTCATCGTAGGCTGCATCAGCGCTATAGCGATCGCCAACGCATCATTGCCGTCATTTTTTTGCCCGCGGACAAAAGGTTTAACATACTGGGGACTGATGACTTTTACTTTATGTCCCAGTTTTTCAAACTCACGCTGCCAGAAAAATGCGCCCGTTGAGGCTTCTATACCAATCAGGCAGGCCGGTATATTGGCTACTGTCTGAAGCAGTATTTTTCGGTCAACGCGTTTCGTGTAAAGGGGTTTTCCAGCCTGGTTTAAGCCACAGAGTTGGAAAACATTTTTAGCCAGATCGATACCCAGATAGACGATATTCATGTTTACTCTCCTGCTGAACGTATTTTGTTCAATTAAGCGCAAAGGGAGGAGGTAGTCCATCCCATTACATGGCACAAGAAATACGGCGGCATTTCGCCCTCAGAGCTGAAGCACATGCGCCTGTTGGAAGAGGAAAACTTGCGCCTAAAGAAACTAGTGGCCGATCTGAGGTTCGACAAGGCGGTGCCGCGGGCGTGCTGGTTCCTGATTATAGCTGAGCATATTCGGGGGAAAGGGTAAATATATGAGGCATAATGTTGAATAAACCTTGACAGTTGAAAAGGTTTTTTACAAATTGTGGTTAGTAGCATCAAAAACAGAAAAGGAGCATTGACTATGTCTGGATCAGGCAGCTTTTCCTCTGGTAGCTCCTCAGGGTTCTCCAGCTGTGAAGTTATAAAATTCTATACAAACATTCGCTCGCCTAACCCCTTGATCGTTAAAAAATTAAAAATAGGTGATATATTAGATATCGAGATTATCGATAATTCTGTATGTGCCTTAAACGAGGACGGCGTTCTAGGTGGTGTCACATCTCCTCAATATTTAGAAAGCTTATACAAATGTCTCGATGGAGGTACAACGTACAAAGCTTCAATATGTGAAATCAACAATGGTCAAATAAAAGTTTTTATCTATTCTACCTAAGGGATGATCATGCATATTATTGGAGGTGTATATCGTGAGATATGTTTGCGCCCTCATTGGAATTATATATATGGCTCAGGTGGGCGTGCTGCATTAGCAATGTGTGAAATGGGGGTAGATATACATTTACATACATACCTTGGTAACGAATATAAAAAATACCTCGAAATTGAGGCCGATTTTTGTAGTGGTAAGCTCACTATCGACCAGTACAAAACTGATGAAAAATTAGAGTTTAAATATATACATGGTTTAGCTCATATTACGCCGCCACAAAGTAAAAATGCTAATGCGGAAATTTATATTAAAACTGAATCAGCTCTCATGTTCGGCATGATTGAATGTAAAACTCGAATTGAGGCAGTTCATGCAGTTTATGATCCACAAAGTACATGTCAAACATTGTCTTTCCGAGACACGGGTTCTACTGCAAAGCATTTAGCTTTAGTTTTAAATGAAAAAGAATTATATGCACTTGCAAATTCGGACTACCTGATTAACTT
>NZ_JAFMOS010000290.1 GCF_019049755.1 Rahnella perminowiae | reverse complement strand
ATTTACATCCTATTCTTATAACAAAGTTCTTTTGCTGAAGAGGTTAATGATGACCCGCACCGGACAGATTTCCCCAGCCACCGCCAGTCAGTCACGCCGCGCCCTCGTCGCCGGTTCGGTCGGTAATTTTATCGAATGGTATGAATTTGGCGTTTACGGTTATCTGGCGACCCTGATTGCCGGTAACTTTTTCACCCTGGAAGGCCAGACCGGCATGACCGGTTTACTGCTCACTTATGCGTCGTTCGCGCTGGCGTTTTTCTGCCGCCCGATTGGTGCGATCATCTTCGGGCGTATCGGTGACCGCATCGGCCGTAAACCGACACTGATTGCCGTCGTTCTGCTGATGACGCTGGCCACCGCGATCATTGGTCTGCTGCCGACTTACGCGCAGATTGGCGTGGCCGCCCCGTTATTACTGACCCTGATGCGTATGTTCCAGGGCCTGTTTGCCGGCGGTGAATTCGGCGGAGCGGTCTCCCTGATGACCGAATTCGCGCCAAAAGGTAAACGCGGTATTTATGGCGCGTGGCAGTCGTTTACCGTGTCGCTGGGTCTGCTGACCGGCGTGGCGCTGGTGGCATTGCTGGTCCAGACCCTTCCTGAAGCACAAATGAAAGACTGGGGGTGGCGGATTCCGTTCCTGCTGGCCCTGCCGATGGGGCTGGTGGCGCTGTACCTGCGCCTGAAGCTTGATGAAACGCCAAACTTTGTCGCCAGTCAGAAAGACGAACCTGAAGTACAAAAAACGACAGCCGGAAAAGCATCGGCTGTCGCTACTGCCAAAGCCATCGCACTGGGAATTGGCCGCATGATGGGATGGTCGGCGGGCGGTTATACCTTCCTGGTGGTCATGCCGTCATATTTGCAAACTTCCCTGCATGCCACTTTTTTACAGGCGCTGGTCGCCACCGTGCTGGCGAACGTCGGTTTCGCGCTGGCCATCCTGCCTTCCGGCTGGCTGAGCGACAAAATCGGCCGTAAAAAGGTCATGATGATCGCCGTCTTCGCCGTGATTGTGCTGAGTTTCCCGCTGCTGCATTTGCTGCAAAACCCGCAAAGCAGCCTGCTGGTGAAAGGTATTGCAGTGCTGATTGCCGGCGCAACAATAGGAATGATTGCCGGTCCCGGCCCGGCGATGCTGGCAGAAATGTTCCCGACCCGCGTGCGTTATACCGGTCTGGGATTATCCTATTCCCTGTCGAATGCCGTGTTTTCAGGCTGTGCCGGGCTGATTATTACCGGTCTTATCAAAGAAACCGGCAATCTGGATATTCCGGCCTATTACGTAGTCGCTACCTGTCTGGTCAGCCTGTTTGCACTGATGACGTTGCGCAAGGATGATCATTTGCGTGATCTGGATGAATAAGCGATGAACGACACGCATTTGCAGTCGCGTCTGAACGCATTACAGGGTAGCTTCTCGCCGGCGGAAAAGCGGATCATCACTCTTATCCGCCTTGATCCGCCGGGTGTGGCCAACATGGGCGTGACAGAACTGGCGAAATACGCCGAAACCAGCACTGCCACGGTGGTGCGCACCAGCAAACGGCTGGGTTTTAGCGGCTATCCGGCGCTGCGTCTGGCATTAGCCGCAGAATCATCCAGCCCGATGCCCGCCGGAATGCCGCTGGCGGCGGATATCAGCGACAATGATCCGCCCAAACAGATACTGCAAAAACTGCTGGAATTCGAGGTCAAAGGCGCGACCGAAACCACGCAACTCCTCAGCGCAGCCACGCTGGAGCAGGCAGTCAGCCTGCTTGCACAGGCGCACCGGATTGATATTTACGGTGCCGGTGCCTCGGCACTGGTGGCGCAGGATTTTTGTCAGAAATTGCGACGCATCGGCGTTGTCGCCCAGACTTTTGGCAGCAGTGATGAAAGTCTGGTCAGCGCCTGTCAGTTAACAGCTGCGGATGTTGCGCTGGCGATTTCCCACTCCGGCCAGACAGCGGATGTGATTGAAGCCCTTGCGCAGGCAAAAGCGGCAGGCGCGAAAACGCTTGCCATTACCGCTAACGGCCGTGCTGCCCTCGCCCGTAAAGCAGATGTCGTGCTGCGAACCAGCAATCGTGAAATGGGTTTTCGCGCAGCGGCGATGGCGAGCCGTACCAGCCAGCTGCTGATCATCGACTGCCTGTTTATCGGTGTCGCCCAGCGCCTTCCGGGCGCGCGCGACGCCTTGCGTAAAACCCATGATGCCGTACGCAGGCGACGCCGCTGATATTCTTACGTTCTCCGGCACGCCTTCTATACTTCATAAAACACCGGAGTTTATGAGGGCATGCATGTTCACCCATCGTTTGGTCTTTCCTGCCAGCATACTGCGCGGGCGCGGCGCCATAAAACATCTGGGCGCGATGTGCGGGCGCTTAGGCCAGCGGGCAATGTTAGTGGGTGGCAAACGCGCCATTGCCAGTGTCGAAGCGAAAGTCGCGGATCAGCTTGAACAGCAGATGGTCAGTTATCTCGGCAGTGAAATCTTCAACGGCGTGTGTTGTCAGGAAGAAATCAACCGTCTGGCGGACGTTTTCCGTACACAGGGCGTGGAGGTGATTATCGCCACCGGCGGCGGCAAAGCTCTGGATACCGCTAAAGCGGCAGGCGTGGCGTGCAATATTCCGGTCGTCACCCTGCCGGGCATTGCGGGCACCTGTTCGGCGGTGACCTCGCTGGCGTTCCGTTATCATCAGAATGGGGAATTCCGCGACATGATGCCCTTGTCCAGTGGCCCCGCAGCGGTAGTGATCGATGCGGATTTGCTGGCAACCTCACCGCTGCAATGGCTCTCGGCAGGTATCGGCGATACGCTGGCAAAATGGTATGAATACCGCGCCATCAGCGATCTCAGCCAGCTGACCGGCCTGGCGGGCGTCGCCAGAACCCACAGTGAATTGTGTTATACCCTCATCAGGCATTTCGCCGCCGGTGCCTGTTTCGCGGTGCAGGACGGTAAAGCCAATAACGCGCTCGAACAGGTGCTCGATGCTATTTTCCTCTACGCCGGTCTGACCTCAGTCATGAGTAACGGCGCTCACACCGGTGCTTCTCATGCACTCTACGAAGGCTTCACCGCCTGTCCGAAAACCCGCCATATTCCTCATGGTTTGCTGGTCGGTTACGGTAACCTGTGCCTGCTGGCACTGGAAAACCGCAGCGACGATGAACTGCTGGCCGCTCTCGCGCTGGCCCGCGCCAGTGCCATACCGACGCAGTTAGCGCATATCGCCACAGGGCTGACAGAGCAGGATCTGGCCGTGATTATCGACCGCAGCCTCACCACACCGGATATGGCGAACATGCCAGGTGATATTACATTTGAAGATGTCAGAGGTGCGGTAGAAAGAGTGGAGAGACTCGGGGCAAAAATTAATTGATGTGAGAACGCACATCAGAACGTTTTTGAAAGATAAATGGTGAAAGTTTCGGTTTCTCAATTGCCGTGATCACTTATCGGGTTGCGCCGAAACCGCCCAAAGGAGGAAAGTGCTTTTCCTCCTTTGGATTCCTCCTCGCTTTTTCAACAAGCGCTCCGCTCGCTGGCTATGTTTCAGGTATCGCAGCGACAGGCTGGAAATCTTGCCGCTTCGCGGTGCCTTCATTTCGGGATTGCAGCCTAGGGTCTGCAACCTCTCATTCAGCAAGCTTTCTGAAACGCC
>NZ_JAFMOS010000291.1 GCF_019049755.1 Rahnella perminowiae | reverse complement strand
AAATGCATTCTTTGCGCTTTTTATGAGCAAATAAGAATTGGGGCAAAGGGTAAACCCCGATAATAATATAATTAAACCGCTATGCATTAAGCTCAGGTAAATCTCAGGTCGCCATTATCCATTGTCTGCCGGCCAGTTCGTGTATCTCAAATGCCACTTTGTATACGTCTGATAATTTTTCAGACTGCATGACATCAGCACATTTTCCCGCCACCATTACCTGACCTTGAAACATGAGCCAGACCTGATGTGCGTAATGCAGTGTGTGGTTTAAATCATGATCGCTTAACACCACGGAACGACCTGCTGCACAAAACTCCGAAAGCAGTTGGTCGAGCGCCTTCTGCTGGGCAACATCCAGGCTGTTCATCGGCTCATCAAGGAATAAAAGCTGACTATCCGGATTCACCGTCGGCCATACCTGCAGGAGAGCAGCCGCCAGCCTTACCCGCTGCCATTCTCCACCGGATAAATGCGTGACCGGGCGGCCAAGCTTATCGCTAAGATGCAGAGCCTCACACAAACATGAAACCGTGCGCTCAAGAGCACCGGGATCAACTTTTTGCGGCTGATGTAGGGATAAATATTGAAATACCGGCATCAGGGATGCCGGCGTCAGTTGCTGACATAACCAGGCACGAAGACGTGCCAGCCTGGGGCCGGGGATATCGGACAGCCGTTGTCCGTCGAGAGTCACCTCCCCTCCCCCTTCTGACATCCCTGCCAGACGGGCCAGTAACGTGCTTTTCCCGGCACCATTTGGGCCGATGATATGGATCCGGCTGCCCGGCTCAATCTGCGTGCTAAAGGCACGAAGCCGACCGGACACGGTTATCTGGCGACATTCCAGCATCGGTGTGTTCACACGCACATTATTTCGCCAGCGCGACTTTGATGGTTTCCATCAGGATTGGATCTTCCGGTGCCATATCCGGTGCGAAACGCTGGACAACGGTGCCGTCCCGGCCGATCAGGAATTTTTCAAAGTTCCACAAGATGTCATCGGGCTTCAGGGGCTGGCGACCTTTGCTGGCCAGGCGTTCATAGAATGCACTGTCCTCCGGTTTTACTGCTGTCGGACACGCCGCAATCAGCGCGGAATACAGCGGATGACGGAGATCTCCGTTGACATTAATTTTACTGAACATCGGGAATTTCACCCCATATTGGGTCGTGCAGAAGGTTTTGATCTCATCTTCAGTACCGGGTTCCTGCGCACCGAATTCATTGCACGGGAAGCCCAGCACTTCAAAACCACGGTCATGCCATGCCTGATAGATATTTTCCAGACCTTCATATTGTTTGGTCAGACCACATTGTGAGGCCACATTCACGACCAGTAATACAGAACCTTTGTACGCGCCGAGCGTCGTGTCTTCGCCATCGATAGTTTTCAGAGAAATATCAAAAATTTCATTACTCATATTTTTGTCCTGCCAGGGGTAGGTGAGGAAAAGGGGTGTCAGGAAACAGCATAGCTGACACACCAAAAAGGATCAGCGGATTTGTCCGGTTCTGATCAGCAACCAGATAAATACCGGTGCCCCCAGGGTGGCGGTGACTACACCGACCGGTAATTCTGCCGCAGATAGACCAATCCGGGCCAGCACGTCCGCTAACAGCAAAACTGAAGCGCCGCAAAGCGCACAGGCAGGCAACAAACGACGCTGATCCGTGATTCCGCAAAGCCTGAGAATATGCGGGATAATCAGCCCGATGAAACCAATCACGCCCGATAAGGCGACACTCAAGCCGACCATCCAGCCGACGGCAAGCACCAGAATATAGCGCCAGATATTCAGCGATATGCCGAGTTGCCTCGCCTGCTGTGTTCCAAGCGACAGCAGGTTAAGCGTATTACCTTGCATGACCAGCCACAATAAAACGGGCAGTAACATCAACCCAAGCCAGATCTGACTCCAGTCAACGCCGCCAAATCCGCCCATCATCCAGTACATCAGTTGCCGTAAATCGAGATTATTGCTGAAATAAATGGCCCAGGTCATTAAGGCACTGCAGGCAATCCCAATCGCAATCCCGACAAGCAGCATACGGGCATTTGTCAGAAGACGTTTACGGGCGATATACAGCAAAAAGAAAGTGACTATAAGCGCCCCGGCAATGGCCGCCAGGCTCATAACCCAAACAGGCAACAGACCGTGGCTTAACATCACACATAAGACCAGCGCAACGCAGGCACCATTGGCCACACCGAGTAAACCTGGCTCAGCAAGAGGGTTTTCGAACAAGGACTGCATTACTGCGCCAGACGTCGCGAGACTTGCCCCCACCATTATGACAGCGACAGTGCGCGGAAACCGTAATTGCCATACGAAGAGACGTGCCTCAGTACCCAGCCATTGGTCCGGCCACAGCCAGCTTTCGCCCGCACTCAGGCTTAACGCCCCTGTCACTAATAACAGCATGCTCAGCCCGTATAACCAGCGGCGGTCACGATTTCTCTGTTGCTGTTCAAAAACTGAAAAGGTCTGCGGGATAGACATGCAAGGCAGATTCCTGAGTCTGACGGTGAGTGACTATCCTACCGATATTAGGCAGTTAGCTCTAGCGAAGAACAGGCGAATGCGATAAATAGGAAATAAAAAAGCCGGTGGCTAAGCACCGGCTTCAAACACGTTGGGGATCACCGCAAGAATTAATGTCCCTGATAACCGTTTGGCGGGATCGGCTGCCCGTTCCCGTGATGATCATTATTATCACGGCGTTCATCATTACCATGATGGCCCTTGTTATCATGATGCTCATCATGGGGACCATTACCGTTTGGATGACCCTGATTATGTCCCGGGGTGTCGTGGTTGCGCTGAGGGGGTTTAGCGTCCCAGCGATTGCCATGCCAGTACATACCATGTTCATTACGTTCACCGTAATGATGCCCCTGGTGATCGTGCCACCACTGCGGTGGACGCCAGTCATAACCATCCCAATAGTAACCGCGCTGGTCCTGATCCCCGAGATGAAGTGATACGCCAGGTACGTTGAGGTCAATAGAAACATTTGCCTGTGCGATCACAGGCAAAGCCAGTGCACAACAAAGCAATAAGAGAGATTTTTTCACGTTAGTCACGCCTTCTTTATTTTTTATGACGTGTTTTTTATATCAGTCAGCCAGGGAAGTGAATATAAGAAATAAACGTTTTTTCGGATAACTTGCTCTGAGCTTACAATAAAAAAACAAATATTTCCTGATTGAAATAATTCAATCCGACGGTGTTTATTAACTATTCAATTCTTATGGAGACGCTAACAAATCTTAACGCAAGGCTGACAACAACCCGCCTGCATTCTATTTATACTCGCCCTGTTTATTCAAACAAAGGATGTATTTTATGCGTCGTGTTTTAGCTCTATTGAGCATTGCTCTGGTTGCCGTCAGCCTCAGCGGCTGTTTATTCCCACCATTCTGGGGCCCAGGTGGTGGAGGTCACGGCGGCGGTGGCCATGGTGGCGGTGGTCCGCGTATGTTCTATAACCAATAATCACATGTTATATTTTTACGCTTAAGCTGCCGGTTAATTTTTCGGTAACTTGGTTCAGTTAATGATGTACGCGCATTATTTACTGAATAAAATGAGTTATTTATCTTCGGGGCTTTGGCCCCTTTTTATTTTAATGGCTTCGTAAAAATCAGCTCGGGAAATAATGAAGCTCGCTGACTTTGTCGCCCTGAAATTTAATCTATCAGACTAATCCTGAAC
>NZ_JAFMOS010000292.1 GCF_019049755.1 Rahnella perminowiae | reverse complement strand
ATTTAGGAAGATACTTGCTCACATCGGGCGTTATGTATTCTATTTTTGTTAAAAACGGAGCATTAGCAAGCAGTTATTATATAAACCAAACAGACTTTATCAGTTTCTTTCATTCAGCCGAAGCATTTGACCAGTACGCAAAAAACCAAATTTACCTTTCAATAAACAGGCAACTGATATTTTCGACAACGCATGGCACAGAACATGATTTCTGGAAGTGCATGGAAAAAGCGTTTAAATAACAAGGAACGTTCAGTATGAAAAAAATCCTCCTGATGTTGATGCTCACGATGGCATCCCCTTGCTTTGCGCATATCAATGAAGACATCGAATATAGCCGTGATAAGTACCTTTTAGCCTACAAGAACCTCAACACTAAACTAGAGGAATGTTTGACAGAAATGAAATCCCTGCCGTTTATTACTTCTGCGGATATCAAGGGTTTTGATAAACGAACGGTAAGCATAGCCGTTTTATACCTTGGCACAGCCCAAATCGATCAATGCGCCCGGGATGAACATCATCAGTTTATGATCAGGGCATTTGACTACTACGCTGCACTTACAGAAGTCAGCGTCTACAGCCAACAAATAAAAACACTTCATAATGATATCTTTGACCTTTTACCTGCCGGAAATATAAGGTTAGAAAGAGAATATGAAAGCTTTCCTTTAAAAACCAGAACGGAGCTTGAAGCACGCTTAAAAAATAAAAACCTCCGATCCTACCCCTCATTTCAAAGCAGCCCGCAGTATGATTTTGATGATAAATAGGCCGACGCCATCGTACATATCGGATTTTTTATCAGAACAAACCTCACTTCAGGTCGTCTGCAAAGGCGACCTTTTTCAGTAATAAATCATCGTAAACGTCGCCGTGCCATTCGCACTACCGCTGCTGAGTGTTTGCCCGTTGAGATAGTAGCGGGCAAAAAAAGGAATACTCAGGTTTCCTTCACTGGCCGAAGGGGTGATTGCCCATTGTTGCCCGAGGTTTACAGGCGTTGTGTCGCCTTTCAGTATCTGATAGTTGAGACTGCTGTCCAGGTTACCCAGCGATGTGTTGCGCGTATCGCAACTTACCCCGCCGCCAACCACACGTTGCCCACTGGAGTTAGTCAGGGCAATACCGCCCCCCTTGACGCCGGTGGAGTAAACCCCAGGGAAACCCGCGATTTCTGTACCGTTTCCGTAGTAACAGGCGATGATCGGGTCGCCGGAGAGTTCGTTGCTGCCACTCGTACCGCAAGTACCGCTCACATTGAAAGTATGCTGACTTCCGGGAATATCCGCCCCAACAGGCAAAGAAGATGTCACCGCAACTGAACTTCAATCCCAGGACTGCGGCATGGCCGGAGCGGTAGAACAGGCCGCCCATAATTTGCCAGAAAACAGGGCCAGAAACTGGTTCTGGTCGCTGCCGCCCGTGTTTTGCCAGGTACTGGCACCGCTGAGGTTGTAGTTGAGCAGCAAGGCCGGTGCGCCTTCATCCCATAATTCCGGGCTGACCGCGCCCCTTGCCAGCGTGTCGAGTAATTCCTGAGGAAGGGTGATCAGTAATTTCTGATGGGAAAAATCAAAATGGACGACCATGCCGGACATCAGGGTAGCGAAATCCTCCACCGGTTTCTGTGCCGGCCAGTCGCGTAATGCCGCAATGCTGCCGGTTTTCAGCCCCAGGGTCTGCCATTCTGCCGGGGTGAATAACGGCGACAGCGTCTGGTCCTTCAGGGCAATAAAGGTCACATCCTGCCGCCCTTTCAGCATGTCGTTGACCCACACATCCACACGGTAAATACCCGGCGTCTGTCCGCCCTCACGGGAAAATTGCAGTTGCCGCCAGGCGCTTTGTCCTGCGGGGGTGAGCAACGCCGCGGGGCGATAAAAAAGCTTCAGTCGGGTCTTCACCACGATTTGCAATAAACCGGCAGGGGATTCTTCAGGCAGGCGGGGAATGGCTTTGATGTTCAGCCAGAACAGGGATTCGCGATCGTCGGGTAATATGCCGCCGGTGCGGATAATCCGCAGGCTGTTATCTTCTCCGGCATTCAGGCGGAATAGTGCAAAAAAAAACGCCTCCGTAGAGGCGTTCATCAGCAAAAGCCAAAGATTACTTTTTCTTGGCTTTCGGGTTTGGCAGGTCAGTAATGCTGCCTTCGTAGATTTCTGCTGCCAGACCCACAGACTCATGCAGCGTCGGGTGAGCATGGATGGTCAGCGCGATATCTTCTGCATCACAACCCATTTCGATAGCCAGGCCGATCTCGCCCAGCAGCTCGCCGCCGTTGGTACCGACAATTGCACCACCGATAACACGGTGAGATTCTTTGTCGAAGATCAGTTTGGTCATACCGTCTGCACAGTCGGACGCGATAGCACGGCCTGAAGCTGCCCACGGGAAGGTGGCGGTTTCGTAGCTGATGCCTTTCTCTTTCGCTTCTTTCTCCGTCAGGCCAACCCAGGCAACTTCCGGCTCAGTGTAGGCGATGGATGGAATGACTTTCGGATCAAAGTAGTGTTTCTTGCCGGAAATGACTTCAGCAGCCACATGACCTTCGTGAACACCTTTGTGTGCCAGCATTGGCTGACCGACGATATCGCCGATAGCAAAGATATGTGGCACGTTGGTGCGCATTTGTTTGTCGACGTGGATGAAACCACGGTCGTCCACTTCGATACCTGCAGCGCCTGCTTCCAGCAGTTTGCCGTTAGGTACGCGGCCGATAGCCACCAGCACGGCGTCGTAACGCTGTGGTTCTGCCGGGGCTTTTTTACCTTCCATCGTGACGTAGATACCATCTTCTTTGGCTTCTACTGCGGTCACTTTGGTTTCCAGCATCAGGTTGAATTGCTTGCTGATTTTCTTAGTGAAGACTTTCACGACGTCTTTATCAGCCGCAGGGATCACCTGATCGAACATTTCTACCACATCAATCTGAGAACCCAGTGCGTGGTAAACGGTACCCATTTCCAGACCGATGATACCGCCGCCCATCACCAGCAAACGCTCAGGGACGCTTTTCAGCTCCAGGGCATCAGTGGAATCCCAGACACGTGGATCATCATGTGGAATGAATGGCAGTTTGATTGGACGGGAACCCGCCGCAATGATGGCATTGTCGAAAGTGATGGTCGTCGGACCATTTTCGCCTTCAACAACCAGAGTATTCGCGCCAGTAAATTTGCCCAGCCCGTTCACGACTTTGACTTTACGGCCTTTCGCCATACCGGACAGACCGCCGGTCAGCTGGTTGATAACTTTTTCTTTCCAGACGCGGACTTTATCGATGTCCGTTTTCGGCTCGCCGAAAACAATACCATGTTCAGCCAGTGCTTTTGCTTCAGAGATCACTTTCGCGACATGCAGCAGAGCTTTAGAAGGGATACAACCTACGTTCAGGCACACGCCACCGAGCGTGGAATAACGCTCAACCAGAACGGTTTCAAGACCTAAATCAGCGCAACGGAAAGCAGCAGAATAGCCCGCAGGGCCAGCCCCAAGTACCACGACCTGAGTTTTAATTTCAGTACTCATCATGACCTCTTAATTTATGTCCGGCGGGTCTGACGTCATTTTTGTGTTGCAACGCCCATCATCCACCGGGTCGTTCTATCCGCCCGCAGTTTACAAAATTGTTAACAAATTTGAAACAACAAACGGCATACGATTTGTGCTTAGTGCCTGAAAATCCCAAACAGCATGAAGAGATTATCAGAAAAAAGCCGGCCGTC
>NZ_JAFMOS010000293.1 GCF_019049755.1 Rahnella perminowiae | reverse complement strand
GTTTTACTCACATGAGATAAGCCCTGTTGAAAAAACTCATTCTTATCGTGAAAAATTATTGGGCATGAGAGATATTTCAACGAATAATGCGTTTCCTATGTGGGACCCAGGAATAGAATGGCTGGGTTCTCCACTTTCTCGTCGTTACTCACTACATCTTATAAAAAGTATGCGGGGTAAAACATCATTGACTGGCCGTGCCTTTTTATGGATGCATCCGAATGATGCATTGCAAAGAGGGCTATTTGAAAGTGATATAGTAAGAATATGGAACGATCGTGGTGCATGTTTAGCTGAACTAAAACTATGTTCTCATCGGCGTCCTCAAACCGTGGAGTTTCTGCCTGCCGAAGAGTTTGAACCTATTGCAGCAGGCGTACCTGGTTCTCTCGATATTGCAGGGGTTATTCAAATACTTTTACATGATGATCCGGAAGGCTATATAGGATGGGATTGCCTTGTTGAAATAGAGGCATGGCGAAATGCTGCTCCCCCTCTCCGTAATACATCCGAGCCTCGTTTCGCCATTGAGAAACTGTCTCTGTCCTTAAATAATTCTAATAAAATCATAAAATCCAAAAAATCGTAAGGGTGGGTTATAAACAAGGGGCTCGCGTTGCGGCGCCTCAGTTAAAAATTCGACCTGACCTGATCAAAAATCCGGCCCCATTCAGAAACGAGAATCCGGCGTGATATTAACTTCCCTGAGCGGAGGTTTTGCCGATGAAAAAGTCACGATTTACTGAAGAGCAGATTATCTTTGCACTCAAGCGGGCAGGGATTTTCAGGCCCGCTACGATGCCAGTTAAAACAGGTCAGCTTGTGCGGTCTCAACTCGTTCCTGTACTGTTATGTTGCAGCAGACGACAACGCACTGTGAGATCACTGCATGCCGTCTCCACTATGGTTATCGTAACGTTTACGTCCCTGTTTGTAGCTCTATCTTAAGAAGTTGCCCCGCCATAGTGGTAGACAACATCTCAATCTTAAAGTAATCTACCATCTAGTAGGTTGATTGCGTTTAGCACCAGCCTTATCTTTGAGATCACTCGACACTTCAGGAGTTGTCATGACTAATTCAAAAAAACCTTTTGCTGACGCTAATGTTATTCGCGGTACACGAGAAGCTATTCGCCAGCAGCCAGAGCTGGGCAATCTCACCTTTAACATGAAGAGTAAATCCAACGGTGGGGTATCCGTCCGTGTGGAAACTCATGCGACTATTCAGAACGGCCAGGTTGATACCCGTCGCTCCGGAAAATTTGCTAATGTTGGCGATGAACCTGCTGATTTATCGGGTACTGATAGCGGTATGGGCCCGGCTGAGTACATTTTGCAGGCACTTGCCGGCTGTTATACCGCGACTCTGACTGTGATGGCGGCAGAAAAGGGCATTGAGCTTGATGGTATTGAACTTGACCTGAACTTCGACATTAATCTGAACGGTTTCCTGGGTCTTGACGAAAAAGTTCGCAACGGGGCGAAAGCGATCCGTGTTGGCGTTAAGCTCTCCAGTCCGACCGCCAGCCGTGAACAGCTTGATGAAATGGTTCGTGCACTGCCAGAAAGCTCGCCGATCCACGATACGTTGGCGAACCCGGTCAATATTGATACTCGGTTGGTGTAGGTAAAGCTCAGAGAGGGAAATGCCTGAACACTGTCATTTCCCTACTGCCTGATGGCTATTAACTCCGACCAAAACGCGTTATCAGAGAAGGTTAAATTACTGTTGTGAACTGATGTCCCCTTGCAGGGAACAACAGGCGCAGATAATATCTACCAACTAGTAGATTATAATTGTGAGGATTATATGTCAGTCATGACACGAGAAAGGCTTCTGAATGAAGCGGACCATCTGATGCGCGAACGGGGTTACTCTGCATTCAGCTATGCTGATTTGTCAAAGAGCATTGGTATCACTAAGGCCAGTATTCATCACCACTTCCCAACCAAAGACGTTTTGGGCGAACAAGTGGTGATTCAGGCCCATACCGATACCAAAAACCGATTTGAACAGATTGAAGCGACGGAGAATACGGTTGCGCAGATGCTTACCGCCTACGTAGAGCTTTTCATCGAAAGCTATCGCACGTCGCGTATGCCGCTGTGCTGTGCTTTGTCTTCGGAAATGGCCAATCTGCCACCGAATATCAGAGTACAGGCGACCGAATATTTCGATATGCAGATTGCCTGGTTGACCAAGATTGTCAGCCGTGGTGTTGATGCAGGGGAGCTGACTGCTGACCTGCTGCCATCAAAAATGGCTCTGCTTATTTTGAATTTATGCGAGGGCGCTAGCGTTGTTTCCCGGGCGATTAATAAGCCTGAGCTTTTCAACGATACGCTTGAACAGATCCTAATGATTGTTAAAAGAAAATAATTCTGGAGATGACCCCATGTTAGATTGGAATGAATACCGCTCAGAAGTGATGCAACGTGTTGGTGATCTGGGTAAGTTGACCCCGGAAACACTAAAAGGCGTCATGGCTTTGGGCAACGCCGGCAATAAGACCAACCTCCTGGGCGCGAAAGTGCGTGAACTGATTGCACTGGCTTGTGCGGTGACGACTCGCTGTGATGGTTGCATCGCCGTCCATGCCGAAGCTGCCGTTAAAGCTGGCGCCACAGAAGAAGAAATTGCTGAAGCCCTGGGTGTGGCAATCAATCTTAACGCAGGCGCTGCCGTGGTCTATTCCGCACGTACGCTGGATGCGATTAAGCAACTGAAAGCGTAATAGCTATCGCGTTGAAAATATAAAAGGGCATAACTGCCCTTTTTTCATTTCCGACCTACATTGTCATCATGCTCTTTGGCATTAGGCGTGATATGACTTACATATGCCCCATATCAGAATGAAAACAGACTTTATTCCTCGTTAAACACATTTCTTACCCATTCGGCTAAAGCCTGAACGCCTGGTCGGTTAAGGTTTTCTCGTGGCATAATGAGGTCATATCCTCGCCCGGCAGGTATTTCTATTTCAAAAGGGGCAACCAGGCGGCCCTCATCGAGATAATGCCGAATGAGCCGTTTTCTGCCCATGATGATACCGCCGCCATTGAGGGCCGCTTCAATCGACATCTGACAATTGTTGAAGCTCAAAAAATTATCTTCAACAGGCAGGTTTTTGCCAGACTCTCTGCACCATTCTCGCCACTCGGAAAAAACATTCTGGGAGTCAACGGATTCAGACGTATGAATGAATGGGACTTCAGCTAACCAATGGTTTGCTTGCCTGATTTTTTTTGCAAGAGATGGAATACAGACGGGAACCAGCGTCTCTTCAGATAACCGTTCGCAGTAGAGATCGGGGTATTTCAGATTACTGTAGTAGATAGCGACATCTACCCGTTCGAGATTAAAATCTACCAGACCGGCTCTCACTCTGAAATTGATATTCAGCCCCGGCCACCGTTCGGTAAATACCGGTAAGCGCGGCATCAGCCAGAGAAAAGCGAAGGTAGGTGGAAGGCCGACAGACAAGGTTCCTCTCAGCCCCTGCACGCGAATATCTTCTATTTCATCACTGATGCGTTTAAGTGAAAACGCGAGTACGCCAAGTAAACGCTCCCCTTCATCGGTCAACTGAAGCTTTCTGGTCATTCTAATATGACCCGCTCCCCGTATGTGATCCATTCATAATCAGGAATAACCGGCTTCATGTTGGTTGTGTATTCTGGCAACCGGCAGACTTCTCAGCAAATTCTGACGGGGTCATCCAGCCCAGCGCAGAAT
>NZ_JAFMOS010000294.1 GCF_019049755.1 Rahnella perminowiae | reverse complement strand
AATGAACATCGATCTGTGCTCTACAACACTAAAAAAATTAAACGCAAAAATAATACCTTTTATTATTATTTGCTACTTTGTTGCCAATCTGGATAAAACCAATATATCCGTTGCGGCACTGCAAATGAATGCCGATTTAGGCTTGTCTGCCAGTATGTATGGCCTGGGTGTCGGTATGTTCTATATCTCCTACATTATTTTTGAAATACCCAGTAACGTCATTATGACGCGGGTTGGTGCACGCATCTGGATTGCGCGCATCATGATTACCTGGGGGATTGTCAGCGCCGGGATGTCACTGGTCCATACGCCGACACAATTGTATGTGATGCGCTTTTTGCTGGGTATGGCAGAAGCCGGGTTTACACCGGGGATTATCTACTATATCTCCTGCTGGTTTCCCAAGAGCAACCGCGCCCGTGCCATGTCGTTCTTCTATATGGGATCGGTGCTGGCGTCAGTGATTGGATTACCGATTTCCGGCAGTATTCTCAATATGCACGGCATTGCCGATATCGCTGGCTGGCGCTGGCTGTTTGCGATGGAAGGCATCCCGGCCATCATTCTCGGCTGTCTGGTACTGTTACGTCTGCCGGATACGCCAAATCATGCCACCTGGTTGAGTGCGGACGAGAAAAAATGGCTGAACACCCGGTTACAACAAGAGAATAGTGACGTAGAAGTAGGGAAACATCATTCATGGGCCAGTGCGCTCAGGAATAAAGTGGTATTGATGTTGAGTCTGGTGTGGTTCCTGCAAGCATTTTGCTCAATTGGTATTACACTCTTCCTGCCGCTCATTATTAAAAGTGTGGCTACAGAACAGAGTAATTTTGTTATTAGCGTTTTGTCGGCCATTCCTTTTGCCTTTGCCGCGATCTTTATGTACGTGAATGGACGCCATTCAGATCTTACCAAAGAGCGCTCGCTGCATCTGGGGGTGCCGTTAATTATTTCCGGCTTACTGCTGGCTGCCTCGATATATACCAGTAACCTCTTTGTTGCCTATATTATGCTGGTATTGACCGTCGGCTTTAACTTCGCGCTGACCCCGATATTCTGGGCGGTAACGACCGAAAAATTAGCGGGTGTTGCTGCGGCGGCTTCTATCGCTTTCATTAATGCCATTGCCAACTTTGCCGGTCTGGGATTGCCGCCATTGCTGGGGAAAATAAAGGATGTCACCGGCAGTTTCCATTATGGCTTATTGATCATTGCTACGGCACTGGTTATCGGCGGCATCGTCGGTATCTATGTTGGCCGTCCGGCTAAAGTAATAGCGACAAAATCGTCAGCCTCGTCATTATCGCAACACTAAGGTCTTGTTATGAAGAATATCGCGGTTAAACAGAAAATATTGAAGCAGGCATCGCTGCCAGATCAGTTGAATGCACAACTGAACGCGCTATACGATGTGTATGAATACAACGACATGGCCGCCGGGGAGTTTGACCGGCTGGCCGCCGAGTTTCGTGTAGTACTTACTAACGGCGAAGCCGTGGTCAGTCGCGAATTTATGGGACGGCTACCTAACCTTGAACTTATCAGCGACTTTGGTGTTGGCTATGACGGTATTGATGTTGCCGCAGCAAGAGAACGTGAGATCGCTGTGACCCATACCCCCGGCGTATTGACGGATGACGTCGCCGACCTGGCCATGGGGTTGATACTGGCAACGTCACGCCAGATCCCTGGAGCACAACGCTTTATCGAACAGGGGGCATGGCAGAAGGGCGGTTATCCCTGGACCCGTAAAGTCTCAGGAGCGCGGTTAGGCATTATTGGCATGGGGCGTATTGGGCGTGCTATCGCCAAACGCGCGGCTGCATTTAATATGTCGATCGCCTATACGGATCGCGCAGCACTTGCCGACATGGATTACACCTTCCATGCAACATTGCTATCGCTGGCCGGGGCGAGTGATTTTCTGGTGGTCTGTACCAACGGTGGTGCAGAAACCCGCGGCCTCGTTAATCGCGATGTATTGAATGCTCTGGGCGCAGAAGGCATTCTGATCAATATTTCCCGTGGATCGGTCGTCGATGAGCGGGCGCTGATTGAAGCCATCGAAGAGGGGACACTCGGGGGAGCCGGTCTTGATGTTTTCACCGACGAACCGCACGTCCCGCACGCATTGTTACACCGGGCAAATGTGGTGGTCACGCCGCATATGGCCAGTGCTACCTGGGCGACGCGCAAAGAGATGTCGCGTCTGGTGCTGGAAAATGTCAACGCCTATTTTGCTGGCGAGCCGTTGGTGACGCCTATTCCGCAGTAACCGAGTGAAAACGTATTCTGCATTTAAATCAAAGCGTGGCGTTAAGTCGCGCTTATTTATTGTCAGCGTTAAGCCACCTCCCGGGAGGAGGTGATTGTCCCTGTGAGGCTTTAGCCTGAAGGAGGTCCATGTCAGCTTACTCACCACAAGTCCCGTTTGGGGGATAATCACGTTGTTCTTTCGCAGTCATCGCCGTCCGGGACTGACCACTGAAGGGCGCATCTGTCTGCGGGCAATACGGCCAGCTTTCAGCCAGATAAAAGGTATCGTACTTGTTCCCATTACTCTTATGCGCGAAGAACAGGAGAGGGGCTTGCTGATTGTCCCGCAGGAAATGCCGATTAGTTCACTGATTGCGTATTACCTTGTATACAAGGAGTTCGCCATATTACAGAAGATAAGTCGCCGCTTCCGTAACTGGATAACGACTACCGCAGCAGCAGCCAGGAATGAACATTCAGATAAACTAGGGAATGTCAGAATGCATCACCGCATTCATCAGCGCTAGCAACAGATGTACCAGTGCTGATAAACCCATCAGTACGGTTATGGGGGCCTGCGTGCATGAGAATATCAGCCCGGCCAGCGCGATGCCCACCAGGGAACCTGTTTGCCTGAAAGTGGTATGTATGGCTGAGGCGGTACCTGCTGTGTCCCGCGTTCTGCCTGCAAGTACGAGTGCGGTCATTGGCGGTACGGCAAACGCCACGCCACCTGCGAGCAGGGCCATTGAGATAAAGACCAACAGGGTTATCTGTCCGTTTAGCAATATCATTCCTGCATAACCCGCGCTGCCTGCGAGAAGGCCTGTGACCATTTGTTTTTTTATTCCCCAGCGCCGCATTAACCGCGGCGGACAGATTGCCTACGAAGAGAAAAAATGCCAGCGCCATTAACGGTAGCGCACTCTGGCCCCATTCCTGTTCCGGGAGCTGTATCAGGACCCAGCTCAGACAGCCCAGGGTGGCCATCGCCAGAACCTGGCCGGTGAAATCCAGCGCCCGTAAACGGGATGGCAAGGCAGCAGGCAACAGCCTGTAACCGGAACAGATGCCGTACAGACCCACAGGCAGGTTGATGAGAAAGATGCTGCGCCAGCCGAAATCCCCCACCAGAACACCGCCAAGCACCGGGCCTGCCGCCGCCGCAACGGACACCAGACCGCCAAACATGCCGATTGCCTGCTGTCGTGCATGTCTGTCGGGGATTAATGACGACAACATCAAAATCTTCAGACTGAAGATAGCAGGCTGCATCGGATTCCAGACCTCCTGTTGCTTCCATCAGGATTAGTTTTATGCCATTTCGATTTAAGGCATTGATTATCATAATAAAAATATCATTATCATTTGACACCGTTAACTGACTGACAATATGACTGTTCGCAATGTCCAGAATGCTTTTAGGTACATCAATTCCCGCGCAATTAAAATGGCAGGTCAGATTCAAAAAAATTCCAC
>NZ_JAFMOS010000295.1 GCF_019049755.1 Rahnella perminowiae | reverse complement strand
GGAGCATCCAGACCATAAATAATGTCCCCGTTTTGAAATTCTTCAATAATTTGTTCAAACATGACCCGTCTCCAAAATAAGGGGCGATCATAATTCAACCAAATAGTAATAAAAATCCTGTTTCTCTACATGATACATTTAGCATGCTTATTATTAGGGTTTATCCCATACGCTGGGAGCGGAGAAAAAGGGGAACGGCGCAGCCTTTAGGCCAGACAAGTCTGAACTCATCCTGCGGCAGTCGGTGAGACGTATTTTTGACCAAAGAGTGATCTACATCACGGAATTTTGTGGTTGTTGCTGCTTAAAAGGGCAAATCTACCCTTAGAATCAACTGTTATATCAGGGGGATTCAGAGAGATATTAGGAATTTGCACAAGCGCACAATTTAACCACATCATGATAACGCCATGTAAAACAAAGATAAAAAAACAAAATGCAGTGACTTACATCGCAAGCAAGGCATTTTCTTATCCAATTGCTCAAAGTTTGGCCTTTCATATCGCAACGAAAATGCGTAATATACGCGCCCTTGCGGACATCAGTATGGTCATTCCTAGTTCATGCGCATCGGACACCACCAGCTTACAAATTGCCTGATTGCGGCCCCGATGGCCGGTATCACTGACCGACCATTTCGTGCCTTATGTCATGCGATGGGGGCTGGGATGGCAGTATCTGAAATGCTCTCCTCCAATCCGGAGGTGTGGCGGACGGATAAGTCACGTTTGCGTATGGTACATAACGATGAACCGGGGATCCGCGCCGTGCAAATTGCCGGTTGTGACCCCGAAGATATGGCGGCCGCTGCACGAATTAACGTGGAAAGCGGTGCGCAAATCATTGATATCAATATGGGCTGCCCGGCCAAGAAAGTGAACCGCAAACTGGCAGGTTCTGCATTACTGCAGTATCCGGATTTGGTTAAACAAATCCTGACGACCGTTGTGAATGCAGTAGATGTGCCAGTCACGTTGAAAATCCGTACTGGATGGGCACCGGAACACCGTAACTGTGTACAAATTGCCCAATTGGCTGAAGACTGTGGAATTCAGGCCCTGACAATTCATGGCCGAACCCGTGCCTGTCTCTTCAATGGAGAAGCAGAGTACGACAGTATTCGGACAGTTAAGCAGAATGTTTCCATTCCGATTATCGCGAATGGCGACATAACTGACCCGCATAAAGCCAGGGCGGTACTCGACTACACCGGAGCTGATGCTCTGATGATAGGACGTGCCGCTCAGGGGAGACCCTGGATCTTCCGGGAAATCCAGCATTATCTGGACACAGGGGAGTTGTTACCTCCACCTTCTATGGGTGAGGTTCAGCGCTTGTTAATAGGGCACGTACGGGAATTGCACGACTTTTACGGTCAAGGCAAGGGATTCCGTATCGCCCGTAAGCACGTTTCCTGGTATCTCCAGGAGCATGCCCCAAATGACCAGTTTCGGCGCTCCTTCAACGCCATAGAGGATGCCAGCGAACAGCTGGAGGCGTTGGAAGCATATTTCGAAAATCTTGCGTAACAAAAAAGAGCTGACAGAACTATGTTCGAACAACGCGTGAATTCTGACGTACTGACCGTTTCTACCGTAAACTCACAAGATCAGGTGACTCAAAAGCCTCTGCGTGACTCGGTAAAACAAGCACTTAAGGGCTATTTTGCTCAATTGAATGGTCAGGACGTGAATGACCTGTATGAGTTGGTATTGGCTGAAGTTGAACAGCCACTGTTAGACATGGTGATGCAGTATACCCGTGGCAACCAGACTCGTGCGGCCCTGATGATGGGTATCAACCGCGGTACGCTGCGTAAGAAATTGAAAAAATACGGCATGAACTGATACTAATCAGTTAAGTATTTGAAAAAAGGCGACTTTCCTTTTATGGATTAGCGCCTTTTTGTTTATACGTGATACACCAAGTGATATACGGGGTTGTGTACTAAGATATACAGCTATGAACAAACAGCGTTTCTCAAATGCCTAAGATTGGCTAAGATACAAGTTGCTATCTATTGGTTTTGACGTCTGAATGGTCACGGGTTCAACAGACACAGCAGAGTCATTTAAGATGACTTAAAAGAGAGGTGTCCATGAACGGTAAACGTTATCCCGAAGAGTTAAAACCGAAGCAGTTAAACAGGTTGTTGATCGCGGCCATTTCATCGCAAGTGTTGCCACCCGCCTTGATATCAACACGCACAGCCTCTATGCCTGGGTAAAAAGTACGGTCCTTATTCATCAGCCACTAACACGCAGTCTGATTCCCAGTCTGAGATCCGGCGGCTTCAGAAAGAACTGAAGCAGTTTACTAACGAAAGAGACATATTAAAAAAGCCGCAGAATACTTCGCAAAACTGTCCGACTGAGGTACGCCTTTATCCGCGACAACGGCCATTACTGGCCTGTTCGTCTGCTCTGTCGGGTTCTGAATGTTCATCCGAGTGGATTTTATGTCTGGCTTCAGCAGCCACATTCACCGCGTCACCAGGCAGACCAGATGCTGACCGGGCAGACCAAACAGTTCTGCCTTGAGTCAGGTTGCGTCTATGGTTATCGCAAGATCCATCTCGACCTGCGTGATACCAGGCAACAGTGCGGAGTAAACCGGGTCTGGCGGCTGATGAAGCGTGCCGCAATAAAAGCTCAGGTCGGGTACCGGAGCCCACGGGCACGCAAAGGTGAAGCCAGCATCGTGGGGCCTAACAGGCTCCAGCGGCAGTTCAATCCGGACGCACCGGATGAGCGCTGGGTAACGGACATAACCTACATCCGGCCCTACGAAGGCTGGCTGTATTAGGCCGTGCTGGTTGATTTGTTCTCCCGGAAAGTTATCGGCTGGTCAATGCAACCCCGTATGACAAAAGACATTGTTCTGAATGTATTACTTATGGCGGTGTGGCGGCATAATCCTCAAAAACAGGTACTGGTTCACTCTGATCAGGGCAGTCAATACACGAGCAATGATTGGCAGTCGTTCCTGAAATCACACGGTCTTGAAGGCAGCATGAGTCGTCGCGGTAACTGCCACGACAACGCGGTTGCTGAAAGCTTTTTCCAGCTACTGAAGCGCGAACGGATAAAGAAAAAGATCTACGGAACTCGGGAAGAAGCCCGCAGCGATATTTTTGATTACATCGGAATGTTTATAACTGTAGGCGTCAGTATGGCTCGAGCAATCACATGCCACCGGCAGAATACGAGAACCAATATTATCAATGGCTCAAAAGTTTCTAGATTATCCGTGGCGATTCAATATATTTATTTCAGGATCATCCTTGTCTAACACTGAATTGTGGTTATTGGTAACAGCAAGGAGGTGATCATGGGCAAAAATACTAATCTTTGCTATCCATTGCACTTAACATTTCCGATTAGATGATGAGCAGATTGCGTCTATGGACATAGCCACATCGATTTTTCATCCTAAAAGGTCCGGCAATGTTCATTTTGAAAATACTATATATAGTACTCGGAATTAATAACCACACAATAGGATGTGTTTTCAAATTTCCTTTTATCGAAAACCTAACTGATACGAGATAATTTTGCTTAACAATGTTAATGAGTTTGATAAAAGATTTTTATTAATCATCGAGTTTTCTGATGTTGCATCCAGTACACGACACTTTTTGAACTGTTGAACTATGAGCTAATTATGCTTTTATTAGAGAGTTAGATTACAGTTTCCTCTGTATAGTATACTATGTATTAGGATGTGGTCAGTTTGGTGCTATAATGAAAAATTATGAGTAACTT
>NZ_JAFMOS010000296.1 GCF_019049755.1 Rahnella perminowiae | reverse complement strand
TATAACGCCAGCCCGAAGGCTGGCGCTAAGCTCAGGAATAGTTATTTTTTAGTCGCTAAGAAATTGATCACATCAGAATATTGTTTCACGTACATATCCTGTGAGCTGGTATCAAGCCCGTCATTTTTAACCATATATTTGCCGTTCACAAATACAGAAGGAACGCCTTGCAGACCCAAATCAGCAGCTGCTTTTTCCTGCTGAACAACCAGTGATTTCACGACGAAGCTGTTAAGTGCAGCATCATAATCCTCGCCCTTCACGCCAGCCTGAATAAAGACTTTACGGATATCATCAGCATTTTGTACAGACTGTTGTTTTTGTACGGCATCAAACATCAACGGGCTAACTTTATCTTCAACACCCAGAGCAATAGCCACAGCCCACGCCTGTGTTAGTTGTTTACCTAACGGACCAAGGAACTCAACGTGGTATTTAGTGTATTTTACATCTTTTGGCAGGTTCTTACGGATGCTGTCAGACACATGCCAGACTTGTTCAAACTGATAGCAGTGCGGGCAATAAAATGAGAAGAACTCAAGTACCTGTGGCTCATTAGCTACGGTTTTATCGAGAGTAACGTATTGCGCGCCATCAGAAAATTGCGCAGCAGATACACTGAAGGCCATAACCATACCAACCAGTGCCAGGAATATCTTTTTCATAGAAAGCCTATCTCCATTTAATTAAATTTTGAACGTTAATCGTGACTCAATACATTGGCATCAGCCGTAAAGGAGGTGCCTGCAATTTCTTAATTTGCTCAATAAAAGCCGCTATCTGACCTCGCCAAAAATCTTCGTCCTGCATCCAGGGGAAGCTCTTAGGAAATGCAGGATCATCCCAACGACGGGCAACCCAGGCCAGATAATAAACCATGCGCATAGCACGTAGCGGTTCAATCAAAGACAGTTCACTGGTATCAAGATCAGCGAACTCGCCATAAGCTTCCAGCAAAGTATCTAACTGGAGCCTTTGCTCACTTTCATCGCCATGTAACAACATCCAGAGATCCTGAATTGCCGGGCCATTACGGGCATCATCCATATCCACAAACAGCGGGCCATCTCGCCAGAGAATATTCCCGGGGTGGCAGTCCCCATGCAAGCGCAAAGGCTGCCAGTCGGTATGCCAGAATTCCCGGGTCGTGGTGATCAATTTATCTGTCACAGATAAAAAAGGCTCTCGCAGGCTTTTGGGGATCAGAGGACATTGCGCGAGGACATCACGTGGTCGGGAAAGATATTCATCGAGGCCAACTGTCGGACGAGCAATGAAGAGACTTTCACTGCCAACCTGATGAATACGGCCAAGAAAACGCCCTACCCATTCGAGTTGGTCAAGATTATCAATTTCATACTGTCGACCACCGACGCTCGGAAATACGGTGAACATATAACCCTGGTAGTGATGAAGCGTATTTTCATTAATAGAAAGAGGGGCTATAGCAGGGATTTCAGCATCGGCCATATCACGGCAAAACTGATGCTCTTCCTGGATTTGTTCTTCACTCCAGCGCTCCGGCCGGTAGAACTTCACCACATAACGTTTTCTGTCTTCTCCCAGAAACTGATAGACACGGTTTTCATAGCTGTTTAAGGCAGTGAGGCCGGACTCAGCAATCAGCCCGACACTTTCTAACGCATCAAGGATAAGATCCGGCGACAATGCCTGAAAATTAAAAGCTGAATTGTTCATAACTTCATTCGGGTTAGCCGCGCAGAATAGTGACAATAGGAAATAGTATCATCTATTTTTCACGGTTCGCATGAAGTTCACATAAGTTTACATCAATCCTTAATCACACCACGGGCACGTAAAATGGCAGTTTTGAAGTCATCCTCATAGTCTTTCTTCAGGCCAGGGATTTCCGTTGTGCTGTCAGTTCCGCGCATTTTCAGATGATAAATTAGTGTGTCATCACTGAGTTCGCCTAATGGGCCCTGATAACCACATTCTGTCGCCAGCTTCTGGATAAACTCCACCAGATTAAGATCGGAATCTTCCTTCCAGGCAGGATGAAGCAGCTCAATCAACTCATTTACGCGATGTTCTTTCATGATGTTCCTTTTCAGCTCAGTTACAAACCCTAAAAATAACAGGGTTATTTCTTGAGGGAAAGCACAAGCTGACGGGGGATCCAGTTAAAACCTGCCTGGCCTCATGGTAAGACGTTACAATAAACGGAATATAGATGTTTTGTGAGTGGACATTATGGATAAGCATGAAATTACCGGCGTTATTTTAGCCGGCGGACGATCGAGCAGAATGGGACAAGATAAAGGGCTTATTGAAATCCAGGGTAAGCCTTTATTTGAACATATCGCTGAAAGGTTACGCCCGCAGGTCGGTGAGATCCTCATCAGCTGTAACAGGAATATGGAACAGTATGGCCGAAATTTGCGGACAGTCCCTGACAAGATACAGGATTTTTCCGGCCCCCTTGCCGGGATGCTTGCAGCACTATCAGTGAGCAAAACAGAATGGGCACTGTTCGTTCCCTGCGATGTTCCAGACTTCCCGGCAAATCTCACTGAAGCTTTTTTAGCAAACACAGCAGGGCAACAGGCTGTATATGCCTGCGACCCAGAGCGTGAACATCCGACACTTTGCCTGTTAAACCGGAGTCTGATCCCGACACTGACGGCATATCTTGATAATGGCGACAGGAAGCTCATGATTTTTCTTGATAATATTGGGGCAAAATCAGTATTGTTCGGTGACGCCACCGCCTTTTCCAATCTCAATACGCCTGAAGACGTAGCTCTCTGGAAAACCCGTCACCAGGATCTCTCAAGATGAGAAACACACAAATTCCATTGCTTGGAATCGTCGCTTACAGCGGGACAGGGAAAACTACACTGCTGAAGCAACTCATTCCTTACCTGCGTCAGCAGGGCATAAAAACCGGCCTGATAAAACATACCCATCATGAAGTAGATGTTGATACCCCAGGAAAAGACAGCTTTGAGTTACGGAAAGCTGGTGCAGACCAGACGATGGTTGCCAGTAATAGCCGGTGGGCGTTGATGACTGAAACGCCGGGGCAGGATCAGCTCAATCTTGAATATCTGGCAACGCGTTTTGACTACCATAAACTGGATATGATTCTCGTTGAGGGCTTTAAGCATGAAGAGATCGATAAAATCGTCCTGCACAGGGAAGGAACAGGGAAAGCACTGGAGCAGTTAATTGATAAGCATGTTGTTGCGGTAGCCTGCGATTGCTTTTCAGGGAATATTTCAAAGGCAATTAGCGTCTTGAATATAAATGAGATAGAAGAGATTGGAAAGTTTGTCATCAGATGGCTGGAAAATCAGCAAAAACAGTAGGCACTGCTCCTCTTTTATTACTCAAATTCCCCATAGCGAAAAGCCCCGCACTTTCGTACGGGGCTTTTCGCTTTATTTGATGCCTGGCAGTTCCCTACTCTCGCATGGGGAGACCCCACACTACCATCGGCGCTACGGCGTTTCACTTCTGAGTTCGGCATGGGGTCAGGTGGGACCACCGCGCTAGTGCCGCCAGGCAAATTCTGTTTCATCCGTACCGCAGCGCATCAGGGTTGCTCACCCCGCGCCGCCATACGAACCAATCCCGGAACATTCCGCTGAAAATCTACTCTCTCGAGCCTGTCTCTCAAATCAAAAACACCTTTGGTGTTGTAAGGTTAAGCCTCTCGGGTCATTAGTACTGGTTAGCTCAATGCATCGCTGCACTTACACACCCAGCCTATCAACGTCTTAGTCTTAAACGTCCCTTCAGGTGGCTTAAAGCCACAGGGA
>NZ_JAFMOS010000297.1 GCF_019049755.1 Rahnella perminowiae | reverse complement strand
ATTTATTTGAATCATTCAGACAGTTTTACTTGCTAACATAACTTATTCATCCGACTTATTATCTCGTCATCAACTGATGCGGTAACGGCAGGAAATATTTTCCGACCGGGCCGGTAACACTTTTAACCCAATTTGGGTATATCACTCTCGGAGTCGAAGATGAACAAGTTACAAGACACTGCTTTGCTGGTTGCGCGTATTTTGATGCCAGTGCTTTTTATCGTTGCAGGCTGGGGCAAAATTAACGGTTACACCGCGACTGCGGGCTATATGACGTCTATGGGCGTGCCAAGCTTCTTCCTGCCACTGACTATCTTGTTAGAGTTTGGCGGTGGTCTGGCCATCTTGTTCGGCTTCTTTACCCGCACCACAGCGCTGATCACGGCAATTTTCACTATCCTGACGGCTCTGATCTTCCACACTGATTTTGCACAGGGCGTGAACCAGATGATGTTTATGAAAAACCTGTCTATCGCTGGAGGATTCTTCGTCCTGTTTGCTTCCGGTCCTGGTGCATTCAGCATCGACCGTCTGATCAAGAAAAACTGGTAATTGCTCCGACACCAGGGAGTGACAGCTCAGCTATAATTAAATAAGACACTATGTCAGACCTGCAGGGCGATGTGATTTATCACCTCGCCCTTTTTTATTACTTATCGGTAAATCTCCCCTAAATCATTCGAGTTGCATCAAGGCGGCAACTGAGCAAATCCCCGGGAGCATACAATAGTATGTGACTGGAGTTTGAGAAGGCAGCCAACGCAGAGGCAGCTCGAAGGATGATGGGGAAGGAGGAAAAATGGGGCAACTAGTCAATGGCGTTTGGCAGGACACCTGGTACGACACCAAGTCAACCGGCGGTCATTTCAAACGTTCAGCAGCGCAGTTTCGCAACTGGATAACGCCTGACGGTGAACCGGGCGAGCATGGCGTTGGCGGCTTTACCGCAGAACGTGACCGTTATCATCTGTATGTTTCACTGGCCTGCCCGTGGGCGCACCGCACCTTACTGATGCGAACCCTCAAAGGACTGGAGGAGATTATTCCGGTATCTGTGGTACATCCGCTGATGCTGGAACACGGCTGGACGTTCGGCACCGATTTTCCGGCAGCCACCGGCGACGATTTGTATCATCTCAATTATGCCTATGAAATCTATCTGCGGGCGCAGAATGATTACACCGGCCGCGTCACAGTGCCGATCCTGTGGGATAAAAAGCAGCAAACCATCGTCAGCAATGAATCCGCTGATATCATCCGCATGTTCAACAGCGCATTTGATGCCGTGGGTGCCAAAGCCGGAGATTACTATCCGCAGGCATTACGCTCAGAGATTGATGAGATCAATGAGTGGGTGTATCCGCAAATTAACAATGGTGTCTATAAGGCGGGTTTTGCAACGTCTCAGGATGCCTACGACGAAGCGGTTGAGGGTGTGTTTAACGCGCTGTCCCGTGCTGAGGAATTGCTGAGCAAGCACCGCTATCTGACCGGCAATCAGCTGACCGAAGCGGATTTGCGTTTGTGGACCACACTGGTGCGTTTTGATCCGGTGTATGTCACTCATTTCAAATGTGACCGCTACCGCATCAGTGATTACCCGAACCTGTATGGTTTTCTGCGTGATATCTACCAGATGCCGGGCATCCGTGAAACGGTGGACTTCGCGCACATTCGTAATCACTACTTCCGCAGCCATGCAACCATCAACCCGTATGGCATTATTTCCACCGGACCGGCGCAGGATTTAGACTCTGAGCACGGCCGCGATACCCGTTTTTAATTTCGCTCTGCTCCTTCCCCTTTCACCAGGGGAAGGTTGGCATCGGGTATGGGTTTACTGAATGAAAACGCTATGACTTCACTTCCCGCGTAGCCAGTAGCTTTGGAATTTCACGCAGGAACCAGGCTTTCGCCTCACCCATGCTGTCGCGACGCCACGCCATGATAATATCGATTTCACGGTTATATTCCGCACTCACCACCCGCAAACGCCCTTCCTCGATATCTTTCTCGACCATCGGATAAGGCATTGTCGCCACCCCTAATCCCGCCAGTAACGCTTTACGCTTCTCTTCAATGGTGCTGACCGTCAGACGCTGCTGTTTATCCAACAACTGAACGGTTAATACCGGACGCTCACGGGCGGTATCCGCCACGGCGATCCCGCGATATTTAACCCGGCTGACTTCCGACAGCGGCTCGGCTTCAAGGTGGATCGGGTGATCCGGCGCGGCCACATAGATACTGGCCAGCTTATACAGTTTACGGCTGTTAATTTCGGTAGAAGATCGGAAATGCATATCCGGCGCGATCACGATATCCGCGCGGCCTTGCTCAAGACGTTCCCACGCCCCGGCGAGCACTTCGGTGATCAGAGAAACCTGCGTATTGGCTTTCAGCGCCAGCTTTTCAATCAGCGGGAACAGTTGCGCGGCCGGCGATAAGGCTTCACAGACAATGGTGATATGGGTTTCCCAACCGCGGGCCAGCGCTTCGGCATCCACCGTTAGCTTGTCTGCAGCTTCCAGCAACACCCGTCCGCGCTCAAGCAACATCCGGCCAACATTGGTGAATTTTGTCCGATGACCTGAACGGTCAAATAACACCACATCCAGTTCTTCTTCCAGTTTCTGCATGGTGTAGCTCAGTGCAGACGGGACGCGGCCCAGCTCATCAGCAGCTGCGGCGAAACTCCCCCTGCGGTCAATCGCATCCATGACCCGTAATGCTTCCAGTGTGAGTGCGCGATCCTTAGCCATTCTTTTCTCTTTCAGGAAATTTGAATATAGCGACCAGATTAACTGGCTAACAATCACACGTCCAGACGCTTACCATTTATACATCGAAATTTTTAAGAGAGGCGACCGCCATGATTACCAGCAGAACGGCAAAAGAGTGCGGTACCGCTGACTTTGGCTGGCTCCAGGCACGGTATACATTCTCCTTTGGCCATTACTTTGACCCCAAACTGATGGGCTATGCGTCTCTGCGCGTCCTGAATCAGGAAGTGCTGGCACCCGGCGCCAGTTTCCAGCCACGCACCTATCCTCGCGTGGATGTGCTGAATCTGGTTTTACAGGGTTCAGCGGAATACCGTGACAGCGAAGGCAACAGTACCGGGGTCAGTGCCGGTGAAGCCGCATTGCTGTCGACGCAGGCGAATGTCAGTTACAGCGAACTGAATACCAGCACCACCCGGCCACTGACACGGATGCAACTGTGGCTGGATGCCTGCCCTGAGCATGAGAATCCGCTGACGCAGAAAATGACGCTGCCGGAGGTCACGCATTTCCTGCTGGCCTCACCGGACGGTGAAAACGGGAGCCTGCAACTGCGGCAAAAGGTGTGGATCCATCATCTGGATTTAGCGGCAGGTGAAAAAATTACGCTGCCGGTACGCGGGCCACGCGCATATTTGCAATCGATTCATGGCCAGGTGGATGCTCTGGGAGCAGCCAGCCGTGAACTGCAAAAACTGGCCTGCGGTGATGGCGCATTTATCCATCAGGAAAACAGCCTGACGGTTTCTGCCTGCACCCCGCTACGGGCGCTACTGATTGATATGCCACTCTGATTCTCCGGCCCTTGTTATAAAAACCACACCGCACAAATTCTTTTGTGCGGTTTTTTGTACACCTGTTTATCAGTTTCCCTCAGGGAAATGATATCCGGTCCTGCTTTTTTCGTCCTGTCATCGTGCAATTTGCGGGATAGACTAACCTTTTACCGTGATTCGATGAGACAGACCACCTATCCTTTCAACTGTCTGAAAAACAAATAAATAACCTCAAAACAGTCAGCTATTAAAAGTCATGAATGATCATTAATATTG
>NZ_JAFMOS010000613.1 GCF_019049755.1 Rahnella perminowiae | reverse complement strand
GTATTAAAATGTGGATTGCGCCTAATATTACTCAGGAAATGTATTGGGGTGAAGTTGTTAATGAATGGAACAGTAATCCGGCTCACCGAAAAGTGGAATTCACGCCAATACCGGCGGCGGGGAGCTCTGAAGAAGCCATTATGAATGCGCTGGCGTCAGGCACCGAACCCGATATCTCTACCAACATTTTTATCGGCTTCGCCAAACAGTTATCCGAACTTAAACAACTCAGTGACTACGGCAAAATGCCCGGATTTCAGGAACTGGTCGAAACCCGACATATGGGAAAAGCCGTGGCGTCATGGCAGTTCGAAGGGCAGCAAAATGTTATTCCGATTTATATCAGCCCGATCGTGTACTGGTGGCGCAGCGATCTGCTGGCAGCGCAAGGTTTTGATCATGTGCCGACCACCTATGATGAGGTTTATACCCTGTCAGAACAAATGACGAAAAATCAGAAAGGTTACAGTCTGCAAATCACCAGTGGCAAAAACTGGTGGGATCGCTGGTTCGACTTTATTCCGCTGTATTATGCCGCCTCGCAGGGGAGCCCGTACATTCAGGATCATAAAGCCAGCTTTGATAACGAAGCCGGACGCCAGACCCTCACCTTCCTCAATAAAATGTTTGCGAACAAATGGACCAGCTATGATTTCAGCGCCGCTGACGATCCGCTGGCGACCGGCGCGGTGCTGGGCGCGGTACGGGGTCCATGGGATATTGACCGCTATCAGAAGCAATTCCCCGACGTGTTAAAAACTATCCGTATCGGCCCGATGCTGACACTGACCGGCAAACCCGGCGTTTCTACAATGGCTGACAGCAAAGGGATCGTGATGTTCAGCACGTCAAAAGTGCAGGCCGACGCCTGGAAATTTATTCAATGGGTATACAGCGATCCGAAACATGACCGGCGCTGGCTGGAACTCACCGGAATGCCACCTGCCCGGGAAGATCTGCAAAGCAATGCGATTTTTGAAGAGTACCTGCAACAGCACGTACTGGTTAACGCCATTGCTTCTTATCTCCCAAAAGCGGTGCCTCCGGCACCGATCACGAAAACGGTGGAAGTCCAGCGGACGATGACCCAAATGATTGAAAAACTGGTTTTTAAAGGCAGCCTGATCCCCAGGGTCATTCAGGAGTCTTCCCAAGAGATCGACAAAACGCTGGGGCAGTAAGCGATGATAAAAATGAAAGAGTCATCAGTAGGGGGCCTTCTGGCCTCCACTTACCTCGGATACTCCCTGGTATTCTGGCTTTATCCGTTTATCTGGCTGGCGGTGCTGAGTTTGACTGACTGGAAATTTATCGGCATACCGTCTTTCAACGGAGTGAAGAATATTATTGCCGTCATGCAGAATCCTTTATTCTGGACGTCGGTTTATAATGTATTTAAATTTCTGGCTTACTATCTGCCGATTGTTTTTATTTCTTCATTATTGTTCGCTTTCGGGCTAAGAAAGATAAAATACGGTAAAGCATTTGTTGCCCTGAGTTTTCTGCTCGCCAATGTTTCATCCGGCGTGGCGTATTCTATCGTATTTTCTAAACTGTTCAGTGAAACGGGGCCAATAAATACATTTCTGATGGGTTTATTAGGTATTAATATCCCGTGGTTTACTCATCCGGATTTCGCCATGTTATCTATAGCCCTTATTGTCACCTGGAAATTCGTCGGCTATTACGGCCTGATCTTTTATTCCGGACTGATTACTATCCCTAAAGATATTTACGATGCCGCCGAACTTGATAAAACCACAGGTATCGGAAAAATATGGCATATCACTTTACCTCTGATGAATGCTCAGATCGTCATGGTACTGGTGCTTGCGATCACGGTGGCGTTCAGTATTTTCACCGAACCCTATCTCATCACCGGCGGTGGCCCGCTGGAAAGCACCACCACGCCCATGGTGGTCATGTACGAAGCCGCCTTCCGGCAGATGCAGCCGAGCTGGGCCGCAACCATGTCAATTATTGTCGCTCTGTTCAGTTTTTCCCTGATCTGGATATTGCGCCGATGTCTGGAAAAGAAAATCGAGATCGTATGATGAAGACAAACTCTGCGGGTATGTTAACTGCCCCACCTTCTCAGAAATTTCAGGTGAAAAGAACCATCAGTTCCGTGATGATCCACGCGCTGATGTTTGCGCTGGCCATCACCTGGCTATACCCTTATTTATGGATGTTAATCGGTTCATTTAAAAATACGGCCGATATATATACGACATCTCTTTTTTCCGGCCCGCTGTCATTCAATAATTACACTTTCCTTTTCGATGGCACCGGTAAAGCAGAAAAGCCCTTCCTGCGGACATTGTTTAATTCCCTCTTCATTACTTTAACCATCACGGTGTGCGTCACGCTGACTTCCTGTTTAATAGGATATGCTCTGGCTAAAATGGAATTTAAAGGCCGGGACATTTTCAAAAACCTGCTCATCCTGCAAATGGTTTTTCCGGCTTTCATGTTTATTATCCCCCATTTCGTGCTAATGCGTGAGCTCGGAATGATTAATTCTTATGGTGCTCTTATTTTACCCTTCATCATGAATGGCTGGGGCATTTTTATGATTTCACAAAGTTTTAAAGGCACACCTAATGACTATATTCATGCTGCAAGATTAGATCATGCCGGCCTTATCAAAATATTGCTTCATGTCATGTTGCCCCTCAACAAATCTATTCTGGCCATCGTCGCGATTTTTACCTTTACCAGCGCCTGGGACAATTTCCTCTGGCCGCTGATTGTCATGCAGGACGCCAATAAAATGCCGCTTTCCGTTCTGCTGGCAACGTTCAGTAAATCATATGGCGTGTATGTCGGCCCGGTTCTGGCAGGTTCGGTGGTGCAAACCCTGCCGATCGTCGTTTTGTTTATCCTCTTCAGGAAGCATTTCCTGGAAGGGATGTCGCTTTCACTTAAATAACAGGTCTGAATGATGAACAACCTGAAAACAGGGCAGGACCGGGTATTTTATCAGGTGTATTTACCCTCATTTTGCGACGGTAACGCTGACGGATTGGGCGATTTTCAGGGCCTGATTTCTAAACTGGATTATCTGGCTGATCTGGGCATTGGCGGCATCTGGATCACGCCTTTTTATCCGTCTCCGCTGGTGGATAATGGCTACGACATCAGCGATCACTGCGATGTTGATCCGCGCTTTGGCACCTTAGACCTTTTCGATGAACTGATCGCAGCTTGTCATCAACGCGATATTTTGCTGGTGATCGACGTGGTGATGAACCACGTTTCGGACCAGCATCCGTGGTTTCAGGCGGCCCTCCGTCAGCCGGACAGCCCTTTCCGTGACTTCTTTTTCTTTCGTGAAACAACCAACAACTGGACTTCTTTCTTCGGCGGTTCAGCCTGGACGCAGGAACCCGGCAGGACAACCTGTTATTACCATAAATTCTCGCCTCAGCAGGTGTGCCTGAACTGGTCAAATCCTGCCGTGGAACAGGAGATTAAAAAAATCCTCGATTTCTGGATTGCACGCCACGTCGATGGTTTTCGTTTTGATGTGATTAATTTTCTGACCACTGATGGCATCGGTGAAGATCACCACCCCGTTGAGGCAGATGAAGAACCGCCTCATGAGAAGGATATTAATCAACCCGGCGTGCTCAATGTCGTGAGACGGCTATGCCACCATATCCGCGCACACGGGGAATTCATGCTGATTGGTGAAGTAGGCAGTGAGGTATTGCCGGTGATGGCGCCTTATCAGGGAGCCGGGTTACTGGATGTGGTGTTTAATTTCAATCTCGGCAGCCAGAAAGTCTTTGATATCGAGGAAATTTTCGCTCAATTGCAGGCGATGGAAACCCTGCTTCCCGGCTTACCCACACTGTTTTTCTCCAGCCATGATATGCCACGCATGATCAGCCGTTTCGGTGAATCATCCCGCGATATTCGCCGCGCAGTGGCGGTTTTCGCCCTGCAAATGACTGCCCGTGGCTTGCCCTTCATCTTCCAGGGTGAAGAAATTGGCATGACTGATTTGGTGCCGCAGAATTTGCAGCAGATGCGGGATATTCAGGGTGTCACTCAATACCACACCGCTATTTCACAGGGCATGAATGATAAGCAAGCACTTACTTATGCATTGCCGTTCTGCCGGGATGCCTCCCGTTTACCGGTTCCCTGGACGCCAGCAGATGCCCGTGAAGATCAGATTAATGCTGAAAGTGAGAGTGAGTGCTCACAATCAATTTTAAATCTATATAAGAAGCTGATTAATATCAGAAATATTCACCCTTCCCTTCAGCGTGGTGACTATCAGTTTCTCAGATTGTTTAAACAATGCCTGATTTTCCGCCGCAGTCTGGGCGCGGAGTGCGTGGAAGTCATGATCAATTTCGGCCCTTCTGTCATCAACACGGGCTTTGGCGACGGCAATACAGTCCTGTTCGGCCCGGATGAGCCATTGCTGGAGAAAAATCACATTCTTATCAAAAAGGTAAACCATGAAAATGCTCAGAAATAAAAAAAATCCGCTGTTAACGCCAGCTGATGTTGCACCCTCTCAGCCCGGATGGAAGGTCGATTGTGTTTTTAATGCAGGCGTGTGTACGTATCAGGGAGAAACCCTGCTGCTGCTCCGGGTCGCAGAAAGCGTGATTTCAACTGACCCCGGTTGTCTGGAAGTGCCGCTGTTGCTGAACCACGAAAATGGCTGGCAGGCAGGCACCAAACGTTTTCGCCTGGATGATCCGGCTTACGATTTCACTGATCCCAGAATAATTGCGCTAAACGCTGACCCTTCGGTTGTCTGGCTGACTTCCATGTCGCATCTGCGGCTGGCGCGCAGTCATAATGGCGAAGATTTTATTGTTGATGCTCAGCCATTTTTGACCGCTGATACCCAATATGAGCAATTTGGTTGTGAAGATCCGCGAATTACCCTGATCGACGGTGTTTATTACATCAACTATTCGGCCATTTCGCCGTATGGCATTTCCACCGCACTGGCGACGACCACCGATTTTGTCACTGTAGAAAAACAGGGCGTGATTTTCTGCCCCGATAACCGTGATGTTTGCTTCTTCCCGGAAAAAATTAACGGTAAATATCAGGCGCTGACCCGCCCATCGCCTAAACATTTTGGTAAGCCGGAGATCTGGATGTGTGAGTCCCCGGATATGGTGCACTGGGGCAATCATCGTCATCTGCTGGGCAGTACTTCCGGCGACTGGGATGCGCTGAAACTGGGCGGCGGCGCACCGCTGATAAAAACGGTGCGCGGCTGGTTGCAGATTTATCATGGTGTAGATAAAGACCAGCGTTATTGCCTCGGCGCGATGCTGCTCGACCTGAATAATCCGTTCAACATCCTCGCCAAGTCTTCAGTACCGCTGTTACAGCCGGAAGCGATTTATGAAAAAGAGGGATTTTTTGGCAATGTGGTGTTCACCTGCGGCGCCTTGCTGGAACAGGAGATGCTGAAAATTTATTATGGGGCAGCCGATGAGTGCATTGCGCTGGCAACAATGCCGCTCAATGCTTTGTGGGGGCATCTCGGCCTGCCAGCGTGAGTGTGGCAGAAATTCACGGCAACGGCGGATAAAAACAGCCTCGACACCGGCACGTTAGGCTTCAGCGACATCGGTAATAAAGCGGCAGATGCAGATCCCAAAGCAGAGTGGAAACCCTGCTTTGGTTTACCGCAGATTAACGCTCTTCGGACAAATACATCTTACGCAGGTAATGCGGCACGGCGTCATCAGCATTGGAACCGATGATCTCAGCATCCGGCATCGCCGCCTTCAGGCGCGGCAATGATCCGCTCATCAGACACCCTTTACCGGCCATGGTCAGCATTTCCAGGTCATTCAGCCCGTCACCAAAAGCGATGCAATCTTTCAGGGAATAGCCCATCAGTTTGGAGACATATTCCAGCGCATGGCCTTTTGATACGCCGCCTGCCATTACTTCCAGACACACCGGCAGTGAGAAACTGACGTTCACACGGTCGCCCCATCGCGCATTGATAGCTTCTTCCAGCGGCAGCAGTTTTTCGTGATCTTCACAGGTGAAATACACTTTGCAGATGCCATCAGTTTCCAGCAAACCCGGTTCATACAGTTTGTATTTGAAAACGGATTCACGGAAGAAATCATCCTGATCGGCACGGTCACGGTTCATGTACCAGTCATCATTGCGGTAAACGTTGGTCAGAATATCCGGGTTATTGTGCATGATACCGAACAAATCTCTGGCGATGTCTTCATCCAGATTGTGCGAGAAAATCAGTTCGCCATCGGTGTTATGCACACGCGCACCGTTGGAGGTGATCATGTACGCACTGATTTCCAGATTGTCGCGCATCTGCGCCACATCGATATGGTGACGCCCGGTGGCGAACACGAAATGCACGCCGCGCCGGGTCAGCAGTTTCAGCGTCTCTTTGGCGAACGGGGTCAGGGTATGATCAGGTGATAGCAGTGTGCCATCTAAATCGGAAGCAACAACATGGTACATAGCGTTAGGTTCTAACCTCTGATGGAGTTGTGCGCGGCGAACCGCGGATTAATGCTGTCGCGCAAAAAAGCGCATGATAGCGTCCAGCGCCTGTGCCCTCAGGTCGTCCCGTTCAAACAGGATCTCATGGCGCGCGCCTTCGATGACCAGCGGTTTTTCCCCTTCACAGGGGTGCCCCGCAACAGCCATGGCCTGACAAAAAGCAAGATGGGACCGGTTATCCACGACACGGTCTTCGCTCGCCTGCAATAACAAAACAGGAGTGGTGATTTTTTCGGCTTCTTTCAGGATATGCATCCCCGCCTCAATCCCTTCACGCACCCAGTGATAGGTTGGCCCGCCGACCTGCAACTCAGGGTAATCGGCATAAAAACGCAGATTACGGCGATAACGTTCGCGGCTGTGGGTCAGACGGTTGACCACAAAGGGTAACGGTCGCCAGTGGCCGGTACCGAGCGCATAACCGTCACGGCGCAGCGGGCGATTCTCCGCCCAGTTGAGGATCCGGCGTGAAATCCAGCCCGGCATCGGCAAATAAATGCCCGTCATCGGCGCGAGTAGTGCCGCTGCATCAAACCTGCCCGGATTTTTCGCCAGAAACAGCGCCAGAATTGCCCCTCCCATGGAGTGTGCCAGCGCGAACTTTTTCGCGTACTGACGTGGGGCAATCTCCAGTTGATAAAAGCTTTCGAAATCCCCGACATAATCGTCAAAGTGATTAACGTGCCCGCAGTGTGGATCATCGAGCATACGCCCGGAACGCCCCTGACCACGATGATCAACAATCATGACATCATAACCACAATGGAATAAATCGTAGGCCACTTCAGGATATTTTACGTAGCTTTCTATACGCCCGGGTGACACCACGATGACTTTATCATGCTCCGGGGAACAGAACCGGACGTAGCGGATCGGAACGTCGTCAATGCCGCAAAACTCGGCTTCTTCGCGTGTACGCCAGAAATCCAGCAAAGGTCCGGTCGCAAAGGCGGAAAACTCCTTCTCTCGGGTTAACCACTTGGCAAAATTCACAGGCATTCATTGATCCAAAGTCGTCAGGCAGGAAGGAGGAAAGTGTTATTTGTGAGTTATAGCGCAATTATAAACAATGGCGTATTGTGCCATAAAACAACCTAAAACGTATTCAGGGAGTCTCGCAATGACACTGGACTGGTGGTTAACCTACCTGCTCACCACTTCTATTTTAAGTTTATCCCCCGGTTCCGGTGCCATTAACACGATGAGTACAGGCATCAGCCACGGCTATCGCGGGGCGGTGGCGTCAATCGCCGGGTTACAACTCGGTTTATCCATCCACATCGTGCTGGTCGGTATCGGGCTGGGTGCTCTGATTTCCTCATCGCTGATGGCCTTTGAAATTCTCAAATGGCTGGGTGCAGCGTACTTAATCTGGCTGGGTATTTGCCAGTGGCGCTCTGCCGGGGCGATTGATCTGAACGCGCTCGCCAGCAGTATGCCGCGCCGTCGTTTATTCAAACGCGCTATTCTGGTGAACCTGACCAATCCTAAAAGCATTGTGTTTCTGGCCGCGTTGTTCCCGCAGTTTATCATTGCGCACCAACCTCAGGCTGCACAATACGTGGTACTGGGCGTGACCACGGTCGTTGTCGACATCATTGTGATGATCGGTTACGCCACGCTGGCCACCCGCATCGCCGGTTGGGTGAAAGCCCCGAAACAAATGCAGTTGCTGAACCGTATTTTCGGCTCATTGTTTATGCTGGTGGGTGTGTTGCTGGCGAGTGCCAGAAAGGTTTAACACCGCAGAATGCAAAAAGGGTCCGGCATCAACCGGACCCTTTTTATGTGCAAAATGCGTTAATTAACGATTCATGATAAGCGCAACACCAAAACCTGCAAATACCACGCCCGCCACGCCATCAATCCATTTCGCTAAACGCTGGTATCCGCGACGCATTTTCGGCAGGGCAAAAACCAGCGCCACGAGCGAAAACCAAGCCAGGGTTTCCACTACGATCAGCAGAAATATGCCCAGACGCTCGCCACCGCTGACACTGTCGCCAACGAACATGGAGAATACGCTGCCGAAGTAAATCACGGCTTTAGGGTTCGAAAGATTGGTCAGTAACCCGCGCATAAAAGTACGACCACGGGCAGGCAATGCCACCGGTGTTTCATCGCCATTCTGCTTTTTAGCCCGTGCTGATTTCAGCAACTGCCAGCCCATCCAGCACAGATACAATCCGCCGCCGACGGTAATAATCTGATGCAGCCAGGCCATTTTTTGCAGAATCAGATGCAACCCCATCAGCGCAACGGCTGCCCACACCAGTACCCCCAGTGTAATACCAATCACGCCCATCATGGCTTCTTTACGCGACCGGCTGGCAGCCGTTTGTGAGACAAAGAAGAAGTCCGGCCCCGGACTCATCAGCGCGATCAGATGAACCATCGCAACCGTCAGAAATAGCATCAGCATGATTAACTCTCTGTGTTATGTGTAGGAAACAGAATTCTTATTCGTCGCCGTTATCGATGTGATCACGGATCATCGCCATAAAGGGCCGGCCGAATTTCTCCAGCTTACGCTGACCGACACCGGTGATGTCCAGCAAATCGCTGGCGCTGACCGGCAGATGTTCAGCCATTTCCAGCAACGTGGTGTCGTTAAATACCACGTACGGCGGTACATTGTTGTCATCTGCCAGTGACTTACGCAGTTTGCGTAATTTGGCAAACAGCTTGCGATCGTAATTTCCGCCATAGGTTTTCTGGCTGGCATTGCTTTTAATTTTGAGCGTTTGAATACGCGGCACCGCCAGTTGCAACGGGATTTCACCACGCAAAACCGGACGCGCCGATTCCGTCAGTTGTAAGGCCGAGTGCATGGCGATATTTTGCGTAATCAGTCCAAGATGAATGAGCTGGCGCACCACGCTGGTCCAGTGCTCGGTGCTGTGTTCTTTGCCGATGCCGTACACGCTCAGTTTTTCGTGGCCGTATTCACGGATACGCTGGTTGTTCGAACCGCGCAGCACTTCGACGACATAACCTAAGCCAAAACGTTGCCCGACGCGCGCAACGACTGACAGCGCCTTTTGCGCATCCAGCAAACCGTCGTAGCGTTTTGGCGGGTCAAGACATACATCGCAGTTACCGCAGGCATTCTGTTTACCTTCGCCAAAATAGTTAAGCAGTACCAGACGGCGGCAGGTTTGAGCTTCGGCAAAGGCGTTCATGGCATTCAGCTTATGACGTTCAACGTCCTGTTGCGCACCCGCCGGTTTCTCTTCCAGACAGCGCCGCAACCACGCCATATCGGCCGGATCGTAAAGCAGCACCGCTTCGGCAGGCAGGCCGTCACGTCCTGCTCGCCCCGTTTCCTGATAATAAGACTCGATGGTGCGCGGAATATCGAAGTGCACGACAAAACGCACGTTAGGTTTGTTGATGCCCATCCCGAAGGCCACGGTGGCGACCACAATTTGCAGGTCGTCACGCTGGAAACCTTCCTGGACACGGGCACGGGTGTCGTTATCCAGCCCTGCGTGATACGCCCCCACGCTCAGCCCGCGGCTTTGCAGACGGGCGGCGGTGTCTTCGACTTTGGCCCGGCTGTTACAGTAAATAATGCCGCTTTTTCCGCGCTGGTCCTGCACGAAACGGATCAGCTGATCGAGCGGTTTAAATTTTTCTACCAGTGTGTAACGGATATTCGGGCGATCGAAACTGCTAACCTGAATCAGCGGATCGTTCAGCTCCAGCAGGCGGACGATATCATTACGGGTCGCTTCGTCGGCGGTTGCCGTCAGGGCAATCACCGGCAATTGCGGATAACGCAGTTTCAGCTGTCCGAGTGCGCGGTATTCCGGGCGGAAATCATGGCCCCATTGGGAAATACAGTGCGCTTCATCCACGGCAAGCATCGCCGGGTTCCACTGTTGCAGCTGTTCGAGGAAATCGCCCATCATCAGGCGTTCCGGCGCGATATACAGCATTTTGATACGCCCCGCACGGCAACCGGCCATGACGTCAAGTTGCTGCTCACGGGTTTGCGTTGAGTTCAGGCAGCCGGCTTCAACGCCTGCAGCCATCAGTTGGTCGACCTGATCTTTCATCAGCGAGATGAGCGGCGAAACGACCAGCGTCAGACCGTCCATCACCAGAGCGGGAATTTGATAGCACAGCGATTTACCGCCGCCTGTTGGCATCACGACCAGGCAATCCCGGCCAGAAATGGCGGTATTGATGATGGTTTGCTGGCCTGGTCTGAATTGCTGATAGCCGAAGGTATCGCGTAATACCTGATGAGCCAGCTCTTCTTTGTTTATCACTGCCGCCGTAGACACTCAATTCCCCAACTGTTCAAACCACCCGGCTAAACCCTAAAGCCGCCGGGGCTGTACTGCACCGACATAATAAACCCTAAATAATTCGGGATGCAGCCAACGCAACTGCAACCGGAAGTATGGCGGAATTACATGATGTCGTTAAGCATAATACCCACACCGATACGGGTCTGCTTATGGTTATAGTCAATCAATGACTCGCCGTAACCACTGAATACCTGAGTATAGAAACGAACCTGTTTAGTAATAGGATAGCTCCAGCCGGTAGTCGCACCGCCGTAGCCGGTATTCCAGTTGTAACGGCTTTCCACGCTGAATACGCTGTCACCCCAGGCATAACCGACTTTCAGACGGTAATACCCCATGTATTTGGTGATGTCGGGATTGTCATCATTTTTGTCGCTTTCCGGAATGCGATACCAGGGTTTGAGATCAACCTGCCAGTTGCCATTCTGCGCCATAAAACGGGCATACACGCGGTTCCAGCTGCGGGAGGTCGGATCTGAGCGGCCGTTAGACTGATGGCTGACACCATATTCCGCTTCGCGCAGTGTCCAGCCGAGAAAATCGTAATCCGTCGCCCAGGCCAGGAAAAACTGTGGCTCGTAGTTAGTCTCACGGAAAGGTGAAGATTGCCCGCTGTTGGAAAGCTGCCAGAACGATTTTTGCGTGTAAGACGCGCCGAGAACTGAGTTATCCCCCGCAATTCCTCGCCATAACGGGAACGCCAGGCTGAGCTGGAACGCCACTTCATCATGACGTGCTTTATCTGCCCAGTCGTAAGACTGAATGGCTTTTTTGTTAATATTGCTGGTATCAGTATAAATCAGGTAGTTCGGCTCGTAAGGATATAACGTGAACGGGTTGTCGTGCTCCTGCAACATATTCGCAATAATACTTCCGCGTACAGCAGGTTTATCATGCACTTCCTGCACTGTGGCCTCTGCGGCGTGTCCCAGCATTGGCATCGCCAGCATGGCGGCTCCGACAGCCCAATTTTTACGCATTATTCCTTACCCTCACCCTAAAGTTATCGACTCATTATGTTTGAAAATATGCCTTCTGCCCCGCCAATCCTGCGCTGACTAAATCCGCAAATCTCAAAGCAGGGCATTTTACACACAAATACATTTCTACATGAGTATTGAATACATTTATCCTTCGCAGTATAGAAATCCTTCTTACCCGCACCTAAAATCAACACTTCGTTAACTTTTTCAGCGAACATGCTGTCCACACGTTTTCGTCAGGAATTCATTCATGTCTGCTTCATCCCTCAGTCACGAGGCTGCCCTGCAACTGATCGGCAATATTTTTGTTTACGATATGCCGTTTAACCGCGAACTGGGTCTCGAGCTGAAACGTCTCGACTGTGATTATGCTGAACTCAAATTCACCAATCAGCCCAAGCTGGTGGGTAACGCAGCGCAAAAAATCTTACATGGCGGCGTGATTGCTGCCGTGCTGGATGTCGCAGCTGGCCTGGTCTGCGTAACCAGTTCGCTGATCCGCCGTGATAAACCTGATCACCCGTTGCTGGAAGCCGAAATGCGCCAGCGTTTATCCAAAATGGGCACTATCGATTTACGCGTTGATTACCTGCGTCCGGGCCGTGGCGACTATTTTATTGCCTCGGCCAGCCTTATCCGCGCCGGAAACAAAGTCTCCGTGGCACGCGTCGATTTGCACAGCGACACGGGAATTCATATCGCGACCACCACGGCGACATATATGGTGGGCTGAGATCAGGTAAACTTCGCTCCTTTCCCTACTTTTTTCAGGTATCCACATGGACGCACATCGTACCCGGCAAGGTGTTATTTTTGCCTTTATCGCCTATCTGATCTGGGGGATCGCACCGGCGTATTTCAAACTCATCAAACAGGTTCCGGCGGATGAAATTCTCACTCACCGTGTGATCTGGTCATTCTTCTTCATGTTAGTACTGCTGTCTGTCAGCCGCAGCTGGGGAGACGTCCGCCAGGTATTCGCGCAACCTAAGAAAGTCGGTATGTTACTGATCACTGCCCTGCTTGTCGGTGGGAACTGGCTGATTTTCATCTGGGCGATTAATCATAATCACATTCTGGAAGCGAGCCTTGGCTACTTTATCAATCCGCTGGTGAATGTGGTGCTCGGCATGCTGTTTTTGCGCGAAAGATTCCGGAATTTGCAATGGTTTGCCGTGGCGCTGGCATTTGCCGGGGTGATGGTCCAGGTGTGGATATTTGGCTCCGTGCCGGTCATCGCAATCGGGCTGTCCCTGACGTTCGCGTTCTACGGCCTGCTGCGTAAAAAAATCGGCGTGGATTCACAAACCGGGATGCTGATTGAAACTCTCTGGCTGCTGCCGGTGGCCGGGATTTATCTGTTCTTTATCGCCCACAGCCCGACCAGCAATCTGGCGGCGAATCCGTGGTCTCTGGATCTGCTGCTGATGGCGGCCGGGATTATTACCACCATTCCGTTGCTGTTCTTTACCGCCGCGGCGGCCCGTCTGAAACTGTCTACGCTGGGGTTTTTCCAGTATCTCGGGCCCACGCTGATGTTCCTGCTGGCCGTGGTGTTTTACGGTGAAACCGTCAACACTTCGCAACTTATCACCTTCGGCTTTATCTGGGCAGGCCTGCTGTGCTTTATCAGCGACGCGCTCTATACGCAGGGCCGTTTACGACGAGGAAGAAGCGGACACCGCGCTGCGTGAGATAAAGCGCGCCATCGCGGGACCGGTTATCAGAATGGTGATCAGACGCAATGTCTGCATTGCCATCACAAACCCTAAATCTGCATGGCTGCCTGCCGCAATAATCGCCACCGTGTCCAGCCCGCCCGGGCTGGTCGCCAGGTAGGCCGTCAGCATATCCACCCCCAGCAGTTTGGTCAGCGCCCATGCCATGCCGCCGCAAATCAGCATCAGGCCGATAACCGAGGCAATCATTTGCGGCAGAGTACGCAGTGCCAGTTTGAAAATAGGTCGCGTGAACCGCAGCCCGACACTCCAGCCAATCAGCGTATAAGCTATCGCCAGCAACCATTCAGGCACTTCTAACGAGACGGTTCCGGTGGAATGCAAAACCGCGCCGGCAATGGCCGGAAGTAACAGGGCGCCGGAAGGAATACGCAACCGTGGTCCCAGCCAGACACCGGCCAGTGCCAGAAATACTGTCACAAAGAAACGCCAGCTCAGCGGCGGAAACCAGACTACCGCCGCCGCCAGCGATGCACTGTCGCCCATTGCCATGCGGGCAACAAATGCGGCGGCGGTGGCGACAAACAGCACGCGCAGATATTGCATGAACGCGACCAGACGCACATCTGCACCGAAATCACCGGCCATGGCGACCATGGCACTGGCGCCGCCAGGTGATGAGCCCCAAGCGCCGGTCGGGCCAGGCAACTGACTAAAACGCACCAACAGCCAGCCCGAAAGACCGCTGGCGAGCAACGTGGCCACCAGTACCATCAGCACCAGCGGCCAGTCGTTGAGTAACGGTGGCAGAATCGAAGGCGACAGGCTTTGCGCAATCATGCAGCCCAAAACGCCCTGCGATATTTTGAAAAACAGCGGATGAATACGCACGCTGGCCCCCGTCAGCCCCATGACGACGCCGACAATCATCGGCCCGAGCAGGAGGGCGGCAGGAACGTGGAAGGTTTGAAAAATAATGCCCAGCATCAGCGAGGAAGCCACGAGGATGACCCACTGGCCCGCCGGAGCCACCCTTTCCATCAACATGGTCGGTTACAACCAGTTTTTACGTTTGAAATACAGATAAGGCGCCAGTCCGGCGAGGATCATCAGCGCAATCGCCCCCGGATAACCGAATGACCATTTCAGTTCCGGCATGAATTCGAAGTTCATCCCGTAACTTGAAGCCACCAGCGTTGGCGGCAGGAAGACCACTGAAACCACCGAGAAGATCTTGATGATACGGTTCTGTTCGATGTTGATAAAGCCCATCGCCGCCTGCATCAGGAAGTTCACCTTCTGGAACAGGGACTCGTTGTGTGGCAGCAGGGATTCGATATCGCGTAACACTTCACGCGCCTGCTCCAGTTGCCCTGCCGGTAAGCGGGCTTTACGTACCAGAAAGTTCAGCGCGCGCTGAGTATCCATCAGACACAAACGCACTTTCCAGCCGATATCTTCCAGCTCGGCCAGTGTGGAAAGCGCAGCGTCATATTCATCGCCCTGATGCCCTTCCATGATCACACGGCTGAGTTTTTCCAGATCGCTGTAGATATTTTCGATTTCATCTGCCAGCTGTTCGATTTTAGTTTCGAACAAATCCAGCAACAGTTCATAGGCGTTACCATCAACCAGCGTCTGATTGCGGGCACGCATACGGTAGAGACGAAATGCCGGTAATTCGCGTTCACGCAGGGTATACAGACGCCCTTCACGCACGGTAAATGCGACGGTACTGTTACCGGCATGATCTTCGGCATCTTCATAATAAAAGAAGGAGTGAATGTGCAGGCCGTCTTCGTCTTCAAAGAAACGTGCAGAAGCTTCGATGTCGTCCAGTTCAGGACGCGTCGCCAGGCTTTGTCCTAATTCACTTTGAACGCGCTCACGTTCCAGATCATCGGGTTCGACCAAATCCACCCACAATGAGGTTTTGAGATCGTCTGACTCGTCCAGCTCTAAACGGGATAAGCGGCTGTTTTCTAATTTAAAAGCACTCAGCATGTGCCCGTTCTCCCAAAAATGACAGAAAGTGGACAACGCGTTGAAGCACAGAAAATCACGGGATGAAAAGTGTCACCGGCGTAATTCAGACCAAATTCAGATCTGACTCACAGCGACAGAACGGGGGTCGCTGACAACCACTAAGGCCATCAGCAAAGAGGAGGGCCTTAGAAGTGGTACCTGACAAACAGGTTATTGAGCCAGTATCTACTGGGTGTGTCCAAGGCGAAGTTCCTCATTGATAATAGTGCGCGCATGTTACGCCGGGAGTAAAAAGACTGTCAACCGCGAACAAATCTATTCTGGCAACATTTATGCATAAATTTCAGGCGGTGTGGATAACCTTTGCTGACTTATGCCGGCGGTTTTTTTTGCTACACTCAGGCACCGGATTTCCCCGTTTCCCTAGCTTCTCAGGCAGAGACTGAAATGATTAAACAAATAAACCAGGACACGCTGTGTGATCTGATCACCAAAGCCACCCGCTCGCCGCGTCAGCGTCAGAATCTGAATATTCATCCTGCGCCTGAAGATGACGTGCAGCGTCTGGCCATCGCGATGGAGCCCGGTACTTATGTGCGCATTCACCGCCATCCGCACACCTGGGAAATGCTGACGGCGCTGCGTGGCCGCTTTCTGGTACTGATTTACGATAACAGCGGCAAAGTCACTGACCGCCTGTGGCTCGGTGCCGAAACCCTTCTGCTGGAAATCCCGGCCAATACCTGGCACAGCGTGCTATCCCTCGACGAAGGTGGCGTGATTTTTGAAGTGAAACACGGCGCGTATCAGCCGGTGCAGGAACAGGATTATCTTCCGGGCACCCCGCCGGAGGGCGACGAAGGCGTAAAAGAAACGCTGGAATGGTATGCGAAAGCCGAAGTGGGTGAAACTTTTAGCCTCTGATACTCTGTCGGGCAAGCGTCAGCGGCGCAGCGAGGTTGAGTCCGGCCAGCGCGGAGACACCGGAATGGACACGTAGTCCATGAGGATGTCGAGCACTGCCCGGACTCAAGATCGCAAGTAAGCTAGCTTGCGGCTTCGAGGCGGGCGTAGGCGGCGACCAGCCACTTAATCCCTTCGCCCGGAAACGCCACTTGTAACCGACTGTGTTCGCCACTGCCTTCCATATTGACGATGGTACCTTCGCCGAATTTAGGGTGCATAACGCGCTGGCCGAGTTTAAAGCCGGTATCGCTGACGCTGGTAGGCGTGCCGACGCTGCGGTTGCTCATCGGGCGTGATACGTTGGCGCGCATCCTGACTTCTTCGACACAGTCTTCCGGCAATTCGCCGACAAAACGTGACGGACGGTGAGACACTTCCTTACCGTATAAACGGCGGGTTTCCGCGTAGGTCAGGGTCAGTTTTTGCATGGCGCGGGTGACGCCGACGTAGGCCAGACGGCGTTCTTCTTCCAGACGCCCGCCTTCTTCCAGCGACATCTGGCTCGGGAACATGCCTTCTTCCATCCCGACGATAAACACCTGCGGGAACTCCAGTCCTTTCGCCGAGTGCAGCGTCATCAGCTGCGTGGCGTCCTGATTGGCGTCCGCCTGCCCTTCACCCGCTTCGAGGGCTGCATGGGACAGAAACGCCTGCAACGGCATCAGATCTTCATCTTCATCCTGATAGCTGAACTGGCGCGTCGCTGTCACCAGTTCCTCTAAGTTTTCGATGCGCGCCTGACCTTTCTCGCCTTTTTCCTGCTCATACATGATGAACAGGCCGGAATCTTTGATCACCCGGTCAGTCTGCACATGCAGCGGCATATCTGACGTTTCATGCGCCAGAGCGTCAACCAGCTCAGTAAAGCGTTGCAGTGAAGACGCCGCACGGCCTGCCAGCACTTTTTCCTGCAACAGCGCACGTGTGGCCTGCCACATAGTCAACTGACGATCACGCGCCGTCTGGCGCACCACATCCAGCGTACGGTCGCCGATGCCGCGCGTTGGCGTATTCACCACGCGTTCAAAAGCGGCATCGTCATTACGGTTCGACATCAGGCGCAGATACGCCAGCGCATCTTTGATTTCCTGACGGTCAAAGAACCGCTGCCCGCCGTAGATGCGGTAAGGCATCGCCATTTGCAATAACGCTTCTTCGAGTACACGTGACTGGGCATTACTGCGATAAAGAATGGCGCAATCTTTCAGTGCACCGCCGTTGTCCTGCCAGGTTTTGATGCGGTTAACCACAAAGCGCGCTTCATCCAGTTCGTTGAATGCGCAATACAGCGAAATCGGTTCGCCTTCGCCGTCTTCAGTCCACAGGTTTTTCCCCATACGACCATTATTGTTTTCAATCAGCGAGTTGGCGGCTTTAAGAATGGTACTGCTCGAACGGTAGTTCTGTTCCAGACGGATGGTTTGCGCATTCGGGAAATCTTTCAGGAAACGCTGGATGTTTTCAACCTGCGCACCACGCCAGCCGTAGATCGACTGATCATCATCACCCACGATCATCACATTATTGTTATCGCCGGCCAGCAGGCGGATCCAGGCGTACTGAATGCTGTTGGTGTCCTGAAATTCGTCCACCATCAGGTTGGTAAAACGTTCGCGGTAATGCTGCAGGATATGCGGCTTGTTCAGCCAGAGCTCGTGGGCGCGCAGCAACAGCTCAGCGAAATCGACCAACCCGGCACGGTCACAGGCTTCCTGATAGGCCTGATAAATACGCAGCCAGGTCGCTTCAACCGGGTTGTTGTAAGTTTCGACATGCTGCGGACGCAGACCTTCGTCTTTTTTGCCGTTGATGTACCACATCGCCTGACGCGGCGGCCATTGTTTCTCGTCGATGTTCAGCGCTTTGATCAGGCGCTTGATCAGACGTATCTGGTCGTCACTGTCGAGGATCTGGAAATCCTGCGGCAGGTTGGCATCCAAATGGTGTGCACGCAGTAAACGGTGTGCAAGACCATGGAAGGTACCGATCCACATGCCCCCCTGACTGGTGCCAATCAGCTGGTCGATACGGTGGCGCATTTCTGCCGCCGCTTTGTTGGTGAAAGTGACCGCCATAATAGAATACGGTGAGCACTTTTCTACCGCCAGCAACCATGCAATGCGGTGCACCAGCACGCGGGTTTTGCCACTGCCTGCCCCGGCCAGTACCAACAGATTGCAGCGCGGCGCGGCCACGGCTTCACGTTGTTTTTCATTCAGGCTGTCGAGCAGGTCAGAAACGTCCATAGGCACCGTTTGTCAGGATGAGAAAAGCACTCACACGAATATTATCGCTGCGAATGCATTTCTACTGTGAATTTATACAGAGTAATTTAAGGAGGGATTATAGCAATGCTGTCAGCGATGCCAACTGCGAAATCTCAATATGCGGTAACAGACGGGCATCTTTAATGTGCATCAGGTCGCCTTCGCGCAAATTAATCCAGCATGATTGCATACCGCAACGCACAGACCCTGCGACGTCTGTCGTCAGATCATCGCCGACGTGAAGGATGTTTTCCAGCGGAATATCCAGCTTCATCGACGTTTTTTTATACATGTCGGCGTACGGTTTTGCGCGGCCATGATCACCCGCCCGCAGCGTAAACTGGAAATATTGTGACAAACCAAATGCCGTCGGGTCGGCGTTGCCGTTGGTGATAGCCACCAGCGGCCAGCGTTCAGCCAGCGCCGCCAGTGCATCGTGGTTTTCCTGCGGAACATAAATCCGGCTGCGCCACTTCGCGAACGTTTCCATGGTGGCTTTGGTGCCCTGTTCAGCTTCACTGTGACTCAGACCTGCACGGGTCATCGCCAGTAACACAGCCTGACGACGCCATTCGGTGACATCGTGATAAATTTCTGCGTCCTGCGCCAGTAACTCTGCGCGCATCAGACGGACAGCATCCGGTGCTATATCGGCCAGTGCCGGGTGGAAACCCTGCATGAATTTCAGTGTTTCGGCATCAGTGCGGCGGATAACGTCGTAATTATCATACAGCGTGTCATCTAAATCGAAGGTGATCGCTTCAATGCGTTTCAGCGGACGATAAAACTTCATCAGGATTTTCCTCGTTTTGCCCGGGGATGCGCGGCGTCGTAAACCGTCGCCAGATGTTGAAAGTCGAGGTGGGTATAGATTTGGGTGGTAGACAGATTCGCGTGCCCCAACAGTTCCTGTACCGCGCGTAAATCGCCGCTGGATTCCAGCACATGCGTGGCAAACGAATGACGCAGTTTATGCGGATGAATATGGCTGTTAACACCCTGTTTAACGCCCCATTCGGCAAAACGCTTCTGAACATTACGCGCAGAAATACGGCAGCCTTTGCTCGATAAAAACATCGCATCATCCTGCGGATTAAATTCTGCGCGGCGTTTCAACCAGTGTTCAAGCCAGGTGACGGCAGTCCGCCCGATCGGCACTTTGCGCTCTTTGCTCCCTTTACCCAACACCCGCACTTCACCGGAGGCCATATCGATATGCTTGCAATCGATGCCCACCAGTTCCGAAAGACGCAGCCCGCCACCATACATCACTTCGAGCATCGCGCGGTCACGCACGGAAAGCGGATCATTGAGATCGATTTCCAGCAATTTATTCACTTCATCGACATCAAGATTTTTGGGCAGATGCTTGGGAGAACGCGGCGTGGAAATGCCTTTGGCAGGATTGGCGCTTAATACGCCCTGACGCACCAGCCAGTCAAGAAAGCTGCGCAGCGAAGACATACGCAGTGCCAGACTGGACGGCCCTAAACCGGCACGTTTACTGCGCGCCAGTAACAACCGCACTTTCGACGCATCGAGTTGCTGCCAGTGAGAAATACCTGTCTCGCCGGAGAGGGCGATCAGAGCTTCTAACTGGCGGCTGTAATTGGTGGTCGTAAGCGGGCTGAGTTGACGTTCAACGTGCAGGTAACGCAGAAACGCCTCGACCGCAGGATAAAGAGGCGATTCGGTGTGATTCATACCCGTTCTATCCAGCGTTCCAGCAGGCCAGGTAACATTTTAGCCAGCTGATCAAGTAAGACCGTGCCCATGCCGGGCTGATAATGCTGAGGATCACGACTGCTGAAAATCAGCACGCCCAGTTCCCCCTGCTCACCCATCAGCGAGAGCGCGACAGAACCCACGGCTTTCGCCTGCGGCAATAACAGCAACAGTTCCGGGCCGTTCAGGCTGCCGAGATAATGCGGGGCTTCACCCAGACGCTGAATGCGCATGGATTCAAACGCGCTGCGGCTTACCGCAAGATGGGTGAAATCAGACGGCGCGCCGATGCGCCAGCCTTCGCTGAACAAGCGTACATTGGCACCTGCCAGTCCCAGACTGCGCGCCCAACGCTGCAGACGGTTAAGCATATCCTGCAGACTGCTGGCCGCCGCCAGCGTGGCCTGGAGTTCGATCATCCGCCCGAACAATGATTCATTGACCGAAGCCTGTTCCATCAGCAACGTAATTTCTTCTTCAAGCTGCGCAATCTGATGACGCTGACGCCCGAGTTGCCATTCAACCAGCGAAATACTGCCTTTCACCGGATGCGGTACATGCATCTGCTCGACGCTGCGCGCATTACGAATAAAGAAATCCGGGTTTTGCAGCAGATATTGCATCACGCTGTCGTCGTCGAGCGCTATCACCGGTTCAATCTGGTCATCAAGATTGTTCATAGATGAATAAATCCGTCGTAAACATGAGTGGCGGGTCCGGTCATATATAACGGGTGACCCGGCCCTTTCCAGCGAATATCGAGGCTGCCTCCCGGCAGTTCCACCTGAACTTCTTCTGCGAGTAAACCTTGCTGAATACCGACCGCCACAGCGGCACAGGCACCGCTTCCGCACGCCTGTGTTTCACCGGCTCCCCGCTCGTACACGCGCAATTTTACGCTTTCCGGACTGAGGATCTGCATGAAACCGACATTTACGCGCTCGGGGAAACGCTCATGGCTTTCCAGCATCGGTCCGAGAACCTCGACTTCAGCTGTCAGCACGTCATCAACCTGTAACACGCAGTGCGGGTTTCCCATCGACACCACGCCGCAAAATACTGTGCGCTCTTCTGCACGCAGAATATAGGTTTTTTCCGCTTTCGCTGCACGGAATGGGACCTGCTGCGGCTCGAAAACCGGCTCGCCCATGTTGACCTGCACTTCTTCATCTTCCGTGACGGTCAGTACCATACGGCCGGTCTGCGTACTGACGCGGATATCGCGTTTGTTTGTCAGACCTTTGATGCGCACAAAGCGGGCAAAACAGCGCGCACCATTGCCACACTGCGCGACTTCGCTGCCATCTGCGTTAAAGATGCGGTAATGGAAATCTAATTCGGGATCGTAAGGAGGTTCCACCACCAGTAACTGGTCAAAACCTACGCCACGGTGGCGGTCTGACAAACGACGGATCAACTCAGGAGAAAAATAGACATTTTGAGTGACGGCATCAACGACCATAAAGTCGTTACCCAGGCCGTGCATTTTGGAGAACTGCATAACTGACTCCGTTTACCGCTGGTCAAATCCAGTCGCGATGATCCGTTAAGGAGAGGTTCCGGCAGTATTGCGCGAAACCCCGACAATCTGCCGGTTAATCTCTGGAATTCGTCGTGAGGTTTTCGGGTGATACCCCTTTTTCCTGCGATGAACCATCGTTCGCCGTGCCCGGAACATTGCTGGTTTTTTGCGTGGCTGATTTTTCCTGTGGTGGGAAATACAACGGCCCTTTAAGTCCGCAACCGGAGAGAGAAAAGAGAATTGTCGCGGCCAGAGACCAGCGTAAAGCGTTTTTCATTTTATGAATGCCCGTAATTCATGCGACCAAGCTCTCTATAATCGCAGGTGGATCATGAAAAGCAACAGGAATCGACAAAACCCCCGGGCACATTTTCAGGGTTTAAAGCGAAGTACAGCCGGATAATCTGCCACATGTCCGTGATACGGACACCTTTTCTAATGCAACTGAAATTGCTGCTTCAGACGCGAAGGTTCTGCGTCGGTTTCAGGCAATGTGGCGCAGGCGGCAGAGAGGGCGTTGCTGCGAAAAGGGATCACCTGGATCCGATTATCAAGTGACACAATCTGATAAAACTGCGGCAGGTTGAAGTTAATAAAGCTTGAGCCGTAGGTAAACCGGTCATGGGAAGACGAGTAGAACCGGCTGACATCGCGCACCAGATCCTCTTTGCTGCCTTCGCAATGGTGATAAACCTCAACACGGTTGGATTCATCAAGAATATAGATATTAAAGCCGATGTCGTCCGAACTGTCTTCAAAGAAGAACTGAATAATCCCTTCACTGGCATAGCCGTCAATCACTGCCGGCAGATGCGCCTGATCGGTCTGTAATTTCACCGACAAGCCGTGCAGTTTGTTATTGGAAATCGCGCCATAGAATTCAATCGCATTCTCCAGCTTTTGCACTGAAACGCTGAGGCGTTCAAAGAACAATCCCCAGGTTTGCCCGGCAACACGCACAGCTTTGAAACGCCCGGGTTCAAGTCGTTTGCTCGACAGGCGAAGCTCAATGCATTCCGATACCAGTTGCTGAATCCGCGTACGGATAAGACCGCGTAAATGCTGGCTGTAACAGAACACCTCCACCGATTCCGGCGGTGCGGCATCCTGATGCATTTTGCCCAGAATCGTTTTCAGCGCTTCCAGAACCGCCTGTTCCCCGCTGAAATGCAGCGTACGCACTTCATTCCATGAGTTGCGATAAAGCAGGTCAATACTGCCAACCATACATTGCTGATTCTGCCCGAAACTGAAGACATCCAGTTTACGGAAATCAAAATGCACCACCTGATTGCGAAACGCTGCGGTCGGATCGTGTTCCAGATTCACGATAATCGCTAAGTGGCGAATTTCGCACGGACTGTACAACGCTTTAGGCGTCGGTGCCGCCAGACGCAACGGGAAGCTGTGTGAAACATCCGCCACCAGTTCGCGCAGTTTAGCGATATCACACAAGCTGCCACTTTTAATGTGCAGGCGCGTGGTGGAGGTCAGCAGACCATTGAAATAGGCCCACGCCACCAGTTTATTCAGATAGCGGTTATATTCGAGCGGCTGATGGCTGACAATAGATTCCATCGACGGTGACTGATTATACAGATACCAGCCGGTGCGGTTCGCACGGCCAATCGGCACATGAATAAAGGTTAAATCACCTTCTGACAAGTCAGGCGAAATTTGCGGATTCACCAGCGTGACTTTACCCGGCAGCGCTTCAAATGCGGCGTACAATTTACGGGTCAGCACGCCGATATCCTGCGGGCTGGCACTGACGCTTAAATTGTTGCGACGGGCAAAGCGGATCAGGTTGCGATAGCTTTGCATCATGGCATCAAGCAGTTCGTTATGCGCTTCGCGCACGCGCTCGATTTTCCAGTTCGCCCGGTTATCCAGAATGGCCAGACGTTCTTCATCCCATCCCCATTCCGTTACCAGCTGGCTGAGTATTTCACGACGCCAGCCTACCGACGCCCGCGCACGGGAGAGTTTTTCACAGACTTTTAAATAGAAACAACGGCGGACTAAATCAAGGCGGGTGAAATCTTCAATCTGGGTGAGATAACGGGTCACGCGGTCGAGCATCATACAATAGGAATCAAGCCCGAAGCAGACGATCTCGCCCTGATGCAGGCGTTGTTTAATATCCATCGCCAGCAGCTGCGTTTTAGGGTATTCCCAGGAATAGGTTTCCAGCAGCAACGTTTTGAGTACCGCTTTATAAGGAGAATCGATACTTTTATACAATTGCCAAAGGCTCGCGCCGAAATACTCTTCTGCCGACAGCGTACTGAGGCCACCGAGATCGAGCCATTCGTTTGGCGTCAGTACGCCCTGTGCATAAAGCGAAAGCACGTATTCGTCGTAATGCGCTTCTTCTTCGCCCGGCACCATATTCCACAGAATACGCTTACCGGCCAGACGGACGGCGGTACGGTAGAATTCGTCGAGCAATAAGATGTGCTGTGTTGAACCGCAGTCCTCACCCCCCAGGCTGCCGCTTTCATTATGGCGGAAGCGGTTTTCGTCGATCAGGAAAAAGCTGACTTCCACACCCAGCGAGGCGGCCCATTTTTCTAACAGGCTGCATTTTTGCTGTAGGCGGTTGCGCTCTTCATTATCGAGCCATGACTGATGGCAGACCCAGATATCGAGATCAGAACTTTGGCTCTGACCGATGGAAGAAGTACTGCCCATGGAATACACACCCGTGATTGGCAATTCACCTTTCACCAGAGGTTCAAACGCGCTGCCCCATTTATCTTCAAGGTCAGTCAGGTAGGTTTGTTGGGATTCATCAGGCGTGAAAATACAGATACCATGCGGAACCTTACCTTCAAGGTATCCTGGCATCAGAGGATGATGTTGATGTAGAAAGACAGGAAGCAGCTGATAGACCTGTTGAAACGCAGGACCCATGGCTGCCAGTGCGCGATCCACCCGTAACTGATTGATCGCATCCAGTCTTTGCTTCAATGTCTCGATGTAGAGGTACAAGACGTTTCGCCTGATTATACAGTGTCTGGAAAGAACCCCGTTCCAAATCCGTCATTTATCGTGATGCTTATACTTTGCCCGATCGCAGCCGTGCAAATAGTTGACGAATAATTGCTGGAAACGTGATCAATTTAACACCTTGCTGTTTGACCGTAAAGAAAGTAACGCACCACAATTACGCTTCCGCTTCTCTGTATTTTATCGCCTGTTCCGAAACGGAACAAATCTCTTCAACGTCCGTTAACCTTCTTTTACGAATGGCTTCTTACGCTGACAGCTTTCTATTGTCAGTGGTAGGATGGTCACAGAGACAGTTAAACGGTAACAAACATGTTAGACAAAATCATTCGAATTGCCACCCGTCAGAGCCCGCTGGCTTTGTGGCAGGCACAATATGTTCAAAGCCAGCTGATGGCCTGTCACCCCGGTTTGCAGGTGGAACTGGTTCCCATGGTGACCAAGGGCGATATCATTTTAGATACCCCGCTGGCTAAGGTCGGCGGCAAAGGTTTGTTCGTCAAAGAACTTGAACTGGCGATGCTTGATGGCCGTGCGGATATCGCCGTGCATTCCATGAAAGACGTCCCGGTAGAATTCCCCGAGGGCCTGGGACTGGTCACTATTTGTGAACGCGAAGATCCGCGCGATGCTTTCGTCTCTAATCACTACGCCAGTCTGACCGATTTACCGCAAGGCAGTATCGTCGGCACATCAAGCCTGCGGCGTCAGTGCCAGCTGCGTCAGAAACGTCCGGATCTGGTGATCCGTGATCTGCGCGGCAATGTAGGCACCCGCTTATCCAAACTCGATAACGGTGAATATGATGCCATTATTCTGGCTGTCGCGGGCCTGAAACGCCTGGGTCTGGAAAACCGCATCACTTACGCACTGACACCGGAAGAATGCCTGCCCGCCGTAGGACAAGGTGCCGTCGGCATTGAATGCCGCCTTGACGATCAAACCACCCGCGACTTGCTGGCCCCCCTGGCGCACCACGAAACGACAGTACGTGTACAGGCTGAACGGGCAATGAATATGCGTCTTGAAGGCGGATGTCAGGTTCCCATCGGCAGCTATGCCGAGCTGAAAGGTGACGAACTCTGGCTTCGTGCTTTGGTCGGCGCACCGGACGGCAGCCAGATGGTGTGCGGCGAACGTCGCGGTCCGGCCGCTCAAGCACACAGCATGGGTATCGACCTGGCAGAAGAATTGCTCGCCAACGGCGCGCGCGAAATTCTGCATGAGGTGTATCAGGGGAACGCGCCTAAATGACCATTCTGGTCACCCGCCCCTCTCCGGCAGGAGAAGCACTGGTCAGCCGGCTGCGCGCAATGGGACGGGTTGCCTTCCATTCCCCGCTGATTGATTTTGCACCGGGGAACCAGCTCGCATCGCTCCCGAACCTGCTATCCTCATTAAATCAGCAAGATCTGGTGTTTGTGCTCTCGCAACATGCCGTCAGTTACGCTGACCGTATCTTGCGTCAGTCCGCCACGAACTGGCCGGACACCGTGAATTATTTTGCTATTGGCCGTACTACGGGCCTGATTTTCCATCGGGTCAGCAGCCTGCCGGTTCTCTATCCCCAGGATGGCGAAACCAGCGAGATGTTATTGAATCTTCCGGCATTGCAACGCATACAAGGTAAAAAAGCACTGATACTGCGCGGTAATGGCGGACGGGAATTGTTAGCTGAAACGCTGACTGAACGCGGTGTCCACGTGACTTACTGCGAATGTTATCAGCGCAGCCCGGTTTTCTACGATGGCAGTGAACAGAGTGCGCTCTGGCAACGTGCCGGAATTGATACGCTGGTTGTGACCAGCGGAGAAATGCTGCAACAGCTTTACCAATTAGTTCCTGATTACTACCGACATTCATGGTTACTGCACTGTAATCTGGTGGTGGTCAGTGAGCGTTTGGCAGCCCTCGCACGCCAGCTTGGCTGGAGCGCAATTCGGGTTGCCGGAAATGCAGACAATGATGCGCTGATCCGCGCATTACAACTACCTGACTAAGGGATGTGCCAAAATGACGGAACAAAAAAATCCTTCCGCGCCGGATGAGAATGTTGTTATCTCCCCAGCGGTTGAGAGCCCCCAGCCAGACGCTTCCGACCGGGAACAGGAATTGAAAACGTTGCGCAAAAAGCAACGTACAGCGCCGGTACTGGGCGCTATCGCCATTGTACTGGTTATAGTACTGGGTGCCGGTCTCTATTATCACGGCCACCAGCAATCACTGGCGCAGGCCGCCTCAGACGAAGCGCTTTCTGAACAACTCGATGCGCTGCAAAAAACCCAGCAGCAGGACAAACAGCAAATTGCTGATCTGCTCGCTCAGCAGCAAAAGACCCGGCAAGAGGCCGACCGCCAGCAGGCTTCGTTTGGTCGCCAGTTGAATGAATTACAAGATAAGGTTGCCAGCATTTCCGGCAGCGATGCTAAGACCTGGTTACTGGCGCAGGCCGATTATCTGGTGAAACTCGCTGGGCGCAAATTGTGGAGTGATCAGGATGTCACCACCGCCGCCGCACTGCTGAAAAGCGCCGATGCCAGCCTGGCGGACATGAACGATCCAAGCCTGATTGAGGTGCGCCGCGCGCTGAATGAAGACGTGGGTAGCCTTTCTACCGTTGCACAGGTCGATTTTGATGGCATCATTCTCAAACTGAATCAGCTGTCGAATCAGGTAGATAACCTGCGTCTGGCGGACAATGATACTGACGACTCTCCGATGGACAACGACAGTTCCAGTTTGTCCGGCTCACTGACCGAATGGCGTCAGAATCTGACCAAAAGCTGGCACAACTTTATGGATGACTTCATCACGATTCGCCGCCGTGATAGCAGTGCTGAACCGCTTCTGGCACCGAATCAGGACGTGTATTTGCGCGAAAACATCCGCTCGCGTCTGCTGATTGCCGCGCAGGCCGTGCCGCGCCATCAGGACGAAGTGTACAAACAGTCACTGGAAAGCGTCTCGACCTGGGTTCGCGCTTACTTCGATACTTCAGATCCTTCGACCAAAGCGTTCCTGGAAGAACTGGACAATCTCAGCCAGCAATCTGTTTCGATGGACGTGCCGGATGAGCTGAAAAGCCAGCCGATGCTGGAAAAACTGATGCAGACCCGCGTGCGTAACCTGCTTCAGCAGCCCGCCGCCGCCACACAGGGGGAATAACACATGTTACGAGTTTTCGTGTTATTCCTGATTGTGTTTGCCGGGATTATCGTCGGCCCGATCCTGGCCGGCCATCAGGGTTATGTCCTGATCCAGACCGACAATTACAACATCGAAACCAGCGTCACCGGTTTGGTCATCATGTTGATCGTACTGATTCTGGTGCTGTTCCTGATTGAATGGATCCTGCGCCGCGTTCTGCGTACCGGTGCACGTACCCGTGGCTGGTTTGCCGGGCGCAAAAGCTCTAAAGCGCGCAAGCAAACTCAGGCAGCGATGCTCAAACTGGCGGAAGGCGATCACCGTCAGATGGAGAAATTGCTGGCCCGTCATGCCGATCACGCCGAACAACCGGTAGTGAACTATTTACTGGCGGCGGAAGCGGCGCAACAGCGCGGCGACGATATCCGCACCAATCAATATCTGGAGCGTGCAGCGGAAATCGCCGATACCGACCAGATGCCGGTCGATATCACCCGCGTGCGTATCCAGCTGGCCAGAGGCGAAGTTCACGCAGCACGCCACGGCGTTGACCGTTTGCTGGGCCAGTCGCCACGCCATCCGGAAGTGTTACGCCTGGCAGAGCAGGCTTATCTTCTGACTGGCGCTTATGGTTCTCTGCTGGAGATTTTACCGTCGATGGCGAAAGCCGATATTCATACTGACGATGAAATCCGTATGCTTCAGGAGCAGGCTTATGTCGGCATGATGAATCAGCTGATGGCTGAAGAAGGCAGCGAAGGCCTGAAGCGCTGGTGGAAAGATCAGAGCCGTAAAACCCGTCATGAAGTGGCCTTACAGGTCGCGATGGCGACGCATCTGATTGAATGCAATGATCAGGATCTGGCGCAGGAAGTGATCCTCGACGGGCTGAAACGCCAGTATGACGACCGGCTGGTCGCGCTGATGCCGAAGCTGCGTTCGGGTAATCCTGAGCAACTCGAAAAAACCCTGCGTCAGCTCATTAAGCAAAACGGCACCACACCGCTACTGAGCAGCACGCTCGGTCAGTTGCTGATGAAGCATGGCGAATGGCAGCAGGCGAGTGAGGCCTTCCGTGAGGCACTGAAACAACGCCCTGACGCGTATGATTATGCGTGGCTGGCTGATGCGCTGGATAAGCTGCATAAACCGGCAGAAGCCGCTGAGATGCGTCGTGAAGGATTGATGCTGACGCTGAATAATTCACAACAACCGTAACGGGTCACTCAGAATAAAAAAGGCTCCTTCGGGAGCCTTTTTTATGTCATCAATCCTTATACCCTAAATGATTTGAGTTGCAGAAAGGCGGCAAACGCAGGGATACCGATGAGCTGACATAAGTCAGTGATACGGATGACGAAGAGCGACCAGCGTATCTGCAGCTCAAAGGATGACGGGTATGGGCAAAAAAAAACACCTGCCGTTTATGCAGGTGTATAAAAACAATCAGGTCCAGGACAACAGATGTAGTGCCTCACTCAACGTTTTGCCTTCTGGATGATAGCGCTTGCGCGTTATCGGTCAGGATGACAATAGGCACTGTAAATTGGCTCTGCATCATTCCCAGGTTTATGAAGCCGGAGCAAACATAATGGGTGGAATGAGCATCTA
>NZ_JAFMOS010000298.1 GCF_019049755.1 Rahnella perminowiae | reverse complement strand
AATTAATCCCCTCGGGCATTTCTTCTGTACCCTATTTAGCCGCTGTCTCAAACCGGTTGAAGCACAGCGGCTAATAATAATCCCAGTGCCTGTGGTCATTGCGTAACCACTTCAAATACCAGCTGAAATAGCCCTGCACACAATCAGGATAAATCGATTAATCCGGCCTCTGCTAAGCTTTTAACATTCTCGCCAGCAAAACGACTTTTCCGCTGGCCGCCATTATGAGCAAAGCAAAAGGTATTCCATGATCACCACTGATGGTAATAATGCAGTCGCTTCCGTGGCTTATCGCACCAATGAAGTGATTGCTATCTACCCGATCACGCCCAGTTCAACCATGGCCGAAATTGCGGGAGCCTGGTCAGGCGAAGGAAAGAAAAATCTGTGGGGCGATGTCCCGGCCGTCATGGAAATGCAGTCGGAAGCCGGTGCGATTTCTACCGTCCATGGCGCGTTACAAACCGGCGCACTGTCAACCTCGTTCACGTCGTCGCAGGGTCTGTTGCTGATGATCCCGACGCTTTACAAGCTGGCCGGTGAGCTGACGCCGTTTGTGCTGCATGTGGCGGCGCGTACCGTGGCAACCCATGCGTTGTCAATTTTTGGTGATCATTCTGATGTCATGGCCGTGCGCCAGACTGGCTGCGCCCTGCTCTCTGCGGCCAGCGTGCAGGAAGCGCAGGATTTTGCACTGATTTCTCAGGTTGCCAGTCTCAACAGCCGCGTACCCTTTATCCATTTCTTCGATGGTTTCCGTACCTCACACGAAATCAACAAAATTGCGCCGCTCAGTGATGACACCCTCCGGCTGATGTTGCCGCAGGCGCAGATTGACGCCCACCGCGCCCGCGCGCTGTCACCGGATCATCCGGTGATCCGCGGCACCTCGGCTAACCCGGACACCTATTTCCAGTCCCGTGAAGCCACTAATCCTTATTACAATGCCACCTGCCAGCACGTTATCGACGCGATGAAGGCCTTTGCTGCCCTCACCGGTCGTGAATATAAGCCGTTCGAATATATCGGTGATCCGCAGGCTGAACGGGTGATTGTGCTGATGGGTTCCGGGATCGGCACCGCAGAAGAAGTGATTGAAACCCTGATGGCCCGCGGCGAGAAAGTGGGCGTGCTGAAAGTGCGGCTGTACCGGCCATTCAGCGCTGAATATTTGTTATCTGTGCTGCCGCAAACGGTAAAAAGCATTGCCGTGCTTGACCGCACCAAAGAACCGGGTGCGCTGGCAGAACCATTATACCTTGATGTGATGACTGCGCTGGCGGAAGCGTATTCGCGTGGCGAACGTGATTCACTGCCAAAAGTGACCGGCGGCCGTTACGGCTTATCCTCAAAAGAATTCGGGCCGGATTGCGTGCTCGCCGTGTTCCGTGAACTGTCACTCAGCCAGCCGCGCCCGCGTTTTACCGTCGGCATTTATGACGACATCACCGGCTTGTCGCTGCCGGTCGCAGAAGAAGAGTTACCACAGCACGCGTCGCTCGAAGCCCTGTTCTACGGGCTGGGCAGCGATGGTTCCGTGTCGGCCACCAAAAACAATATCAAGATTATCGGCAACAGCACGCCAATGTACGCACAGGGTTATTTTGTTTATGACTCTAAAAAGGCCGGTGGCCTGACGGTGTCGCATCTGCGCGTCAGTACAAAGCCGATCAAATCCGCCTATCTGGTGAGTCAGGCGCATTTTGTCGCCTGTCATCAGTGGCAGTTTATCGATTTGTATCAGATGGCAGAACGTCTGCGTCCGGGGGGCATTTTCCTGCTCAATACCCCGTTCAGCGCCGGTGAGGTCTGGTCACGTTTACCGCTCGAAGTACAGGCCACACTGCTTGAGCGCGGGGCGCGTTTCTATGTGATTAACGCAGCCAAAATCGCCCGCGAATGTAAACTTGGTGCACGCATTAATACCGTCATGCAGATGGCGTTTTTCCACCTGACACAGATTCTGCCGGGCGATGACGCGCTGAAAGAATTGCAGGGCGCGATTGCCCGCAGTTACCGCAGCAAAGGTGAAGAGATTGTGACCCGCAACTGGATGGCGCTGGCCGCCACGCTGGAAGAACTGGTCGCCGTGCCGCTGCAACCTGTTCCTGAAAATCCCCGCAAACGTCCGCCGATTGTGTCCGACGCAGCACCGGATTTCGTCAAAACCGTCACTGCCACTATGCTGGCAGGTCTTGGCGATGCGCTGCCGGTCTCGGCCTTCCCGCCGGATGGCACCTGGCCGACCGGCACCACCCAATGGGAAAAACGTAACATTGCCGAAGAAGTGCCGATCTGGAAGCCGGATTTGTGCACGCAATGCAATCACTGTGTCGCCGCCTGCCCGCATTCGGCGATCCGCGCCAAAGTGGTTCAGCCGGAATTTATGGCAGACGCCCCGTCTGCGCTGCAATCGCTGGATGTGAAATCCCGCGACATGCGCGGTCAGAAATATGTCTTGCAGGTCGCACCGGAAGACTGCACCGGCTGTAATCTGTGCGTTGAAGTCTGTCCGGCGAAAGACCGTCAGGATCCGTCGGTCAAAGCCATTAATATGGCGGATCGCATCACCCATCTTGAAGAAGAACGCGCCAGTTACGATTTCTTCCTTAAACTGCCGGAAATTGATAAAACCACGCTGGAACGTATTGATATCCGCACCTCTCAGTTGATCACCCCGTTGTTTGAGTACTCCGGTGCCTGTTCAGGCTGTGGTGAAACACCTTACATCAAACTGCTGACCCAGCTTTATGGCGACCGTTTGCTGATCGCTAATGCCACCGGTTGTTCCTCTATTTATGGCGGTAATCTGCCCTCAACGCCTTACACCACCAACTCTGATGGCCGTGGTCCGGCATGGGCAAACTCTCTGTTTGAAGACAACGCCGAGTTCGGGCTGGGCTTCCGCCTGACCGTTGATCAGCATCGCCGCCGCGTGCTGCGTCTGCTGACTTCACTGGAAGAGCATATTCCGGCTGACGTGCTCGGCGGACTGCGCGATGACACCTCCGCACCGGAAGTGAAACGCGGACATGTCACGGCGTTGCGTAAAATTCTGGCAGATATCGGCACACCGGATGCGCGTCAGTTATCAACGGATGCGGATTATCTGGTAGACAAATCTATCTGGCTGATTGGCGGTGACGGCTGGGCTTATGACATTGGTTTCGGCGGGCTAGATCATGTGCTGAGTCTGACCGAAAACGTCAACGTGCTGGTGCTCGATACACAATGTTATTCCAACACCGGCGGACAACAATCGAAAGCCACCCCGCTCGGCGCAGTCACGAAATTCGCCGAACAGGGCAAACGCAAATCGCGCAAAGATCTGGGGGTGAGCATGATGATGTACGGTCATGTGTATGTCGCGCAGATATCGCTCGGTGCCCAGCTTAACCAGACCGTCAAAGCTATACAGGAAGCCGAAGCGTATCCGGGGCCGTCGCTGATTATTGCGTACAGCCCGTGTGAAGAACACGGCTATGATCTGGCGCTCAGCCACGACCAGATGAAACAACTGACCACCACCGGTTTCTGGCCGCTGTACCGCTTCGATCCGCGTCGCGTGGAAGAAGGTAAACCGGCACTGACTCTCGATTCCAGACCGCCATCCGGCGGGCTGACCGATACGCTCAATAATGAGCAGCGGTTCAGAAGATTAAATGCCCAACAGCCGGAAGTGGCAGACATGTTGTATGCGGCGGCGGAGAAAGAGTTACAACAGAAATATGACTTTTTGGCCATGCTGGCGGGTAAGAAGACCGAATCAGAGTCTTGAGTCTTTTTTCTCAACTTCAAGTTCAAAGTCGTGGGCGTCGGCCCACACCGACTTGGGGGCGGCTTATCGC
>NZ_JAFMOS010000299.1 GCF_019049755.1 Rahnella perminowiae | reverse complement strand
GTCTTGTTGTTTGTGGTACTTTATTTTCCAGAGCTGTGGCATCATCACTGCAGCTTTATTTTTACCCTTCCTTGGTTTTACTTATATTTGTTTTTGATCGCCGTTCTGCCCCGGTTAACGGCGTTATTATATTGCCCCGCCTGACTGCGGGGTTTTTTTTGCATAAAAAAACCCATAACTGGCGAAAGTTATGGGCTCAACAAGTGAGAGAGAACTAAAATTTCTACGACGAGGTCAGAGAGACTTTCCACAACAACCTACATAACAGATGCCGCGGTTGCATTTTCCGCAACGGAAACACCGGTTATGCAGGGTACAGCACATACAATCAGGAGAAGGTTTTGCTAATTGCACAGCTCGTTCCAATAGCTGAACCGTAATAAACGGATATACCGGTCAGGAGCGGCGAAACCAGGTCGGATCACTGTTCCCCACATCAATACCGTACAGACACCCTGTGGCGTGAAAGCTTTCCAGCAAGCGGTAGGTATCATGTGTCCTTTCCTCTGGTGGATTACTGACTTTGCGGCGCGTGATGCGTTGCCATAGCGAACGGTGCTCAGCAGTGTGTACAGTCGTTGACATACAGGCCTCCGGTTAATCGCAGCTTTCAAATCAAAGCCTTCTTTAACGTTGGTTTCAAAAACAGGGCATACAATGTCTGCCCCGGGAATGAACTCAGTTAACCTTTTATGGATCGCAAACTGAACCAACCATTTTTGCTTTCTATATGAAGTTTTGAACTATGACTCCCGTAACCACACTCCCTCACAGAACAACCTCGCGCATGCCTGACTATTTTGATGACGCAGCGCCGGTTCAGCCGGATCTTGCGCCAGTTGCACCAGCATGCCCGTAAAACACTGTGCCAGCACGCAAGCAGGAATATCACTGCGAAAAAGTTTGCTCTGCTGGTTATGGGCGAGATTTTCAGACATCAGGCTGACCAGTAAACGCTGTGTTTCCTGTGCCAGGGGCGGCAGCAAAAATACCTGTTGGGTCAGTTCGTTATTTTCTGCGAAAAAATTCAGTAGCTTACGAAAGCTGAGCGCCATCCGGTCCAGGACCTGATTTTCGGCCACGTCAGGTGCAATCTGTAATGAACGTACCAATGTGGTCAGGTGTTCACGGAAAACGCCGGGGTTTGTATCTGACATTTTTTTATCTTTCATATTCCTGATCTTCATGGGGAGTTGCGTGAAGGTAAAACCGAGAATGTGGTATCAAGCCCGATGATTCCAATGTATTTCAATTCAAACTTTTACTTGGAAACCAGAGCAGGTAGACTTTCAATATTCCGCAAAAACTCGGCTAAATAAATGAAGTCTTCTTTTCGCTCTCTGCTCGTTTGTACTGTTCTGTTTGTTCTGCCTTTGTTGCTAGCCAATATTTATTATATTGATGATAATGGTCGCGCTGCTTTGGGTTACACCAACTGGGGCCCTGATGGCAGGCCGCTGGCCGATATCATGATAAAAGCATTGTTCCTCAGTGCTCATATATCGGACATCTTCCCGCTGCCACTGATCCTGGGTGTTCTCATCATCAGCGCAAGCCTCACACAATTTGCGCGCCATTTTTTACCTGATCGCCCACTCAGTACAATTTTACTGGTCACGTTAACCTTTTTCTGCAATCCCTATCTGGCGGAAATTTTTTCCTATCGCTTTGATGTGCTGACCTTAAGCGCCGCACTGGGTCTCAGCCTGCTTTACTGTTGCTGGACAGATCACGGTAAAACATGGATTCGCTTTGTCACCGGCACCGCGATCATAGTGGCGATTTATTGTCTCTATCAGACGGTAATTAACATTTTAGTCATCATGGTTATTGCGGCGTTCTTCCGCCAGATGGAGAGACAACTCTCACCTGGGTTGATCCTGATAACCTTATGTCGTCGGTTCGGTGAACTGATGGCCGGTACAATTATCTACCTGAAGCTGATTTTGCCCTCAACATTTTCAGGTAAAAGTGAAGTCAATCATCCTGTATTGGCGACAGACAATCTTCTCACGACAATTATCAATAACCTGCACAGTTACAGCCAATTTATCAATGATACGTTGGTGAAACATCAGGGCGGTATGCGTTTCCTGATGCTGATCCTCGCCGTTGCGGTTATTGCGGGTCTAACAATTACTGTTCGCTATCTGCGTCAACATCGTGGGGCGGTGACATTGTTACTTTGCTTCGCGGCGGTTGTTGCGCCATTTATTGCAGTCTTCATGATCCCCGGCAGTTTGCTGCTATTGCAAAATGCCTTACTGACTCCACGTTCCCTGGTCGGTTTAAGTGGATTTATGCTGCTGAGTGCCTGGTTATTGACGATGGCATTGCCAAAGCGGCTTAAGCCACTGACCTGGCTATTAATGATACCGGTAATTCAATCACTGGTGTTTTTTTATGCTTATGGTAATGCCTTGCGCGAGCAGGCTAAATTTAATGATAATCTCGTGCAGCGGATAAAATCGGATACTCATGAGCTGGATTATAACTCTGTATATTTTATTTACAGCGGAACGCCTCCGCATTCTCCTGTTTATGAAAACTCACTGAGCAATTATCCTGTGCTGGCGGTACTGGTACCTGATTATTTCAGTAACTGGTATTGGCCTGTGGGGAATATGACGATGAACGGATTGCAACAACGCTGGGCTTCGCCTGCAACGGGAGTGAATGTCAACATTGCACATTATGTCTGCCAGACAAATCCTTATGCCAGCAACCAGGATTATAAAATGTGGAAAGAAGACAGCGTAGTTGTTATTGATTTTAACCGGACACGCTGTCAGTAAACATATAAAATCACCCCAGGTTAAGTGAGTTTAGCCTGGGGTTATCTCTACTTCAGCGGTCAAGAGTGAAGCATTTTTATGATTAATCTGATTTAATAATGTACCGTGGTCTTCTTTTGGATTCGATATAAATCCTGCCTATATACTCACCCAGCACACCAATTCCAATTAACTGAATCCCTCCAAGGAAGAGTATCGATACTAATATTGAAGGATAACCTGCAACAGGATTTCCCCAGATAAGTTTATCGACAATCATCCATACCCCGTACAAAAAAGACAGCATGGCCACAAAAAATCCAATGTATGTCCAGATCCGTAAAGGGACGGTTGAGAAACTCGTCACACCTTCGAGAGCCAGATTCCATAGCTTCCAGCCATTGAACTTCGTTTTGCCTGCCGCACGTACCGGACGGGTGTACTCCACTACAGCAACTTCACCACTGACCCAGCTAAGAATACCTTTCATAAAAAGGTTTCTTTCTTGCAGGAGCTTCAGGTTTTCGACTGTCTCGCGCGAAAGGAGTCTGAAATCTCCTACGTTTTCTTCTATTTTAGGCGAGCTGATTTTATTGTGGAGACTGTAAAAACATGCTGCTGTTTTGCGTTTGAACTGACTGTCAGTACTTCTGTCTCTGCGTTTAGCTAATACCACCTGCGAGCCTTCACGCCATTTATTAATCATCAGCGGGATAACTTCAATAGGATCCTGCAGATCAACGTCTATCGGAATAACCGCGTCACCCGTCGCATGTTCCAGCCCTGCCAGCAGAGCGGGTTCTTTACCAAAATTGCGGATAAAACTGATCGCTTTGACTGACGGATCCGTAACGGACAGAGAATGAATAACGTGCTCGGTGGCGTCTGTACTGCCGTCATTAATAAAGATAATTTCGAGATTATATTCAGATAGCGTCGTCTTTACGGCATGATAAAAAATGGGAATTGCTTCTTCTTCATTGAAGACGGGAACAACCAATGAGATTTTCACTTTTTAACCCTGAAAACAATATAATGTGAGTAGATAAAACCAGAGATCAAACTGACGAGGGAAAATAC
>NZ_JAFMOS010000300.1 GCF_019049755.1 Rahnella perminowiae | reverse complement strand
GGATATTCAGCTTTTCAAAAATATAATCAAAATAAGGTCGTTGTATGCATGATTCAGTGAAGACGCCATGTATTGCGGAATTTCTCGGTACCGGCTTATTTTTGTTTTTCGGCATCAGTTGTCTGGCAGCAGTGAAAGTGGCGGGGGCCAGTTTCGGTTTGTGGGAAATCTGTATTGTGTGGGGGCTGGGGATTTCACTGGCCGTCTATCTCACGGCGGGCATTTCCGGCGCACACCTTAATCCGGCGATCACGATAGCCTTGTGGCTGTTTGCCCGTTTTCCCGCGCGTAAAGTAATACCCTATATTATAGCGCAGGTGGCTGGCGCTTTCGGTGGTGCGCTGCTGGCGTACATGTTCTATCACAACTTGTTTGTTAATTTTGAAAACGCCAATCATATGGTGCGCGGCAGCGTGGAAAGCCTGCAACTGGCCAGTATATTCAGTACCTATCCGTCGGCGGCGATAAGCGTGTGGCAGGCGGCGTTTATTGAAATGGTTATCACCTCAATTCTGATGGGGCTGATTATGGCGCTGACCGACGACGGTAACGGTGTGCCGCGTGGTCCGCTGGGGCCGTTGCTGATTGGCATTTTGGTCGCCGTTCTCGGCGCATCAACCGGCCCGCTGACCGGTTTTGCCATGAACCCGGCGCGTGATTTTGGCCCTAAATTGTTCAGCTTCTTCGCGGGCTGGGGCAACATCGCCATGACCGGTGGTCGCGACATTCCCTATTTCCTGATCCCGATTATTGCTCCGGTGATCGGTGCCTGCCTGGGCGCTGCGGTATATCGCCTGTGTATCGGTAAAAACCTGCCGGGAAACGCACCGGTGGCGGATGTCGCCAAATCTTAGGCTTTTCTAACCCAACCAATAAAAAACGGCGGTGCAGTGGCATCGCCGTTTTTTATGTGCAGGTAACGCTTATTTTCTACGGTTGCCGCGACGGGATTTTTGGCTTTTGTTCACGATGACCGGCGCTTCCTCTTCCTTCTTCCCTTCTTCCCTTCTTCCTGAAAATCCATGCATGAGTACGGAGCTGGCGTTGCTTCCACATTAACCACGGGTATGCTTTGCGGATCTTTCTGCGTTGTGAACGTAGATTTAGCGGGCGTCATACCAGTGGTTTCTGTGGAATAAATCATGCTTTCAAGATATTGCGCCGTGCGGGCAATCACCTTGTGCGCAAAGACGGTGCCGACTTTGCTGGCTGCCATCACTCCCGCCGCGACGGCCGCGTTGACTGCGCCGACTTCGCCTGCCAGTTTGACGGTAACCATACCGCCGCCCTGAGTGAGTTCATAACCGACCAGCGTGACGTGCGCGGATTTCATCGCGGCATCCGCGGCTTCCACCGCAGCGGCCAGACCGACAGTTTCAATTAATCCCAAACTTTGTCCGGGCATAGATCGCTCCTGTTACCAGATTCATAGTGAAGTGCGTCGCAGACAGCCTGACGGTAACGCGGGTCGAGGATCCTGCAACAGATACGCTCTGAAGTTGTGTCACGTTGTTCAACGGCTCACCTATGGTAGAGGCGGCCGGTGAAAGCGACGTACACTATCTTGCGGACAGGGGGGATTTTTTTGCCCTCACGCTGAGTGCGCGTACAGAATTAACCGGTCTGCGCATTAAGCAGGTACAGGCGCGACGATTTTACGAAAATCAGACGGGGCCATACCGGTTTCCTTTTTGAATATCCGGCAGAAATAGTTGGCATCCTGCCAGGAAAGCTCCAGCGCAATGGTATTGATCCTCAGGTCACTGCACTGAAGCAGCGATTTGGCAACGTTTATCTTGCGGCCGGCGATGTATTTTGAGAAACCGGCGCCGGTCATTTTCTTAAACGCCCGGCTCAGATAACAGGAACTGACAAAGGATCGTGCGGCAATGTCGTCGAGCGTCAGGTTATCAAGAATGTTTTTTTCGATGTGGAATTTTGCGCGATCGATAAAGCTCATCGAGCCAGTGAAGTGCTTAAGTGCATGGTCGAAAACCGTTTCCCCGATGCTCAGCAGCCGGGACATGATGCGGTAGTAGGTGCTGGCGGAAATACCGGACTGGCTGATTTCCTGGATTAGCGCCGTCACTGTCTTTGCCGCTGGCTGGCCTTTCTCCCCCCATGATATGAGGTGCTGATGCATTAATTCGAGCACATCTGTCAGTATTTTGCGCTGGCTTATGGCGGATGGCGTGGCAGCGCAGGTATTATCCAGTGCGTCAAACAGGAAGTTATGCCACTGAGGATAATCGCAGCGTTCGATCATCGTACCGACGGTTTGTTTCAGCGCCCGCGACGCCACAATATCCACATCACTGACGTCGAGGGTTTTACGGATGGCATCGGTCAGGGTGCTTTTCTTCACCGGCTTCAGCAAATAATCATCCACTTTCAGGTTGAGCATGCTGCGCACAAGATCAAAATCATCGTTGGCCGTGGTGACAATCACTTTGGTACTGGCGCTTTTGGTCCGCAGATATTCAATCACCTGATTACCATTGGGTAGCGGAATATTAATATCGACCAACATCATGTCGATTTGATCAAGCTTGTCGATCAGCTGGATGGCTTTCTTGCCGGTACTGGCTTCATGTACTATGGAATTACCGACGGACTCAGACACAATCCGCCGCAAAGATTCAGATTCAATGAGTTCATCTTCTACAATCACAATATTGTACATGCTCACGTCTCCGTTTATCAGGCTTGCAGCATGGGGAATTTCAGGGTGATGGTGGTTCCCCTTTGTGGCTGATGGAGGCTGGAAATGCCCAGTCCATAGCTTTCACCAAATAACAGCTGAAGCCGGTTTTTTATATTATTAATACCGATGCCGCCTTTCTGGCGATTTTCATCACCGGATAAAATGTTGGCAATGTCGGCTGGTGAAATACCGTCGCCGTTGTCGGTCACCTGCAGAATGACATCATGCCCGTCGTCATTGGCGCTGATGCGTAGCCAGCTGGGGGTGTCACGCGGTTCGACGACGTAATTGAAAAAATTCTCGACCAGGGGCTGCAATATCAAAAACGGGCAGACGACTTCCGCATACTTTTCAGGAATATCGCACTGATAATCAAAACGGTCATTCATGCGCACTTTCTGAATCGACATATAACTGGTGACATAATTAATTTCATGCCGCAGCGTAATCAGGCCATGATTACTTTTACGCAGCAAATAACGCATCATGTCCGAGAAGTCATGTACCATGTTTTCTGTCCGCTGAGCATTTTCCAGATATGCCAGGCGGCCAATGGTATTTAATACATTAAAGAGAAAGTGCGGGTTAATCTGATATGACAGGGCTTTAAATTCTGCCTCATGCAGTGAACGTTCTGTTTCCACTCTTTTACGTAATTCGTCAGTAAGTTCCAGATCTTTCCTGTGCAGTTCGCGCTGAATATTATTGGTATGCGCCTGTTCCACCAGATAAGAAGAGACGTGCAGTAACGTGGAGGCCGTAGATTCAAAACGATCATATGGCATACGTTTAGCGTCCTGATGTAAATCGATCAGCCATGCATTCTCTTTCCATATTTGGTTGTTATCGAGGATATAAGGAATGGTGCGCTCTTTCTCCTCCTCGACTTTCACCTGACCGGAAATAAATGCCCCGAGATAATGATCGTTTATCATGATCGGCACGGCGAACTCAACAAACCCGCAGTAGCAGCGGTAAACCACCGGTTTCCCGGCCCGCATAGCGGCCCGGCCACCGGCATTATCACTTTCGTAACAATGCGTTGCCAGAGATGGGTTACACCTTGAACGGGCGCAAAAATCTGAAAAACCACTCGCCTGCGTGACCGGCACACCATCCTGATCGACGACGACTAAAGCAATCATCATTGATTTACTGAAATTATCC
>NZ_JAFMOS010000301.1 GCF_019049755.1 Rahnella perminowiae | reverse complement strand
GGTCAGGACATTAAAAGCGGATAGCGGAAAGAATTTGGCAACTTGTTCAGATTTTTTTGACAGGTATTACCCTCTCTATATGCCCGATAATACCCATTAATTTCAGCGCGATAGGAACAACAAAATCCTTTAACAACTTATCAAAAATATCCTGTTATCAATATTTCCCTGCCACGCATAATGTTGTTTTCAACACAACACACGACCCGTATAAAACCTGCAAAATAATCGCTGAGGAAATCTATAAATGAGCACATTCAATACACAAGACGGCACTCAAATTTATTTTAAAGACTGGGGTAAAGGTAAGCCGGTATTATTCAGTCACGGCTGGCCGCTGGATGCTGATATGTGGGACAGCCAGATGAATTTCCTGGCCGATCGCGGCTACCGGGTTATCGCTTTTGATCGCCGTGGTTTTGGCCGTTCAGAACAACCATGGGAAGGTTACAACTACGACACTTTCGCCTCTGATATCAATGATCTGATTGAGCATCTCGATTTGCAGGACGTGACGCTGGTCGGCTTCTCCATGGGCGGCGGCGACGTCACCCGTTACATCAGCCGTTACGGTTCAGAACGCGTCACCCGCCTGGTCCTGCTGGGTGCGGTCACACCGCTGTTTATTAAAACGGATGATCATCCGCAGGGTGTGGATAAATCCGTATTTGATGGTATCAAAGCCGGTTTACTGAAAGACCGTGCACAGTTCATCAGCGATTTTGCGACACCGTTCTACGGCACCAATCAGGGGATGACCGTTTCTGATGGCGTGATGACGCAGACGCTCAACATTGCACTGATGGCGTCGCTGAAAGGAACTGTTGATTGTGTTACGGCCTTCTCTGAAACGGATTTCCGCCCGGACATGGCGGAAATTACCGTACCGACGCTGGTTATTCACGGCAGCGCGGATCAGATAGTACCGTTCGAAGCCACAGGCAAACTGGCAGCAGAAATGATTAAAAACGCAGAGCTCAAAATCTATGAAGGCGCACCGCATGGTTTTGCTGTGACGCATCAGGATCAGCTGAACGACGATTTACTGGCATTCCTGACCGGTACTGCTCAGCGGTAAACAACGTCATCCGCAGAAACGAAAAGGCATTCCCGCAAAGGAATGCCTTTTTCTTTTGAGCCTGTTTTAAGCACTTCTTTTAACAAAGCAGCCGTCAGACTACCGGCAGTCTATCCAGAATCGCCTGTGCGGTATTCACGTCCGTCACTAATGAATTAATCATGCCTGAACGCACGGCACCGATAATCCCTGCCGCTTTTTCCGGCGTTGCCGCCACGCCGATAGTCAGCGGCGTTTTGCGCAACTGTTCAACCGAGGCCGCAATCATTCGCTCCTCGCCTTCCCAGTGCAATAACTCGCCCGTTCCCGTGAAGTAATGGCGCAGCACGTCGCCTGCGGCATCGCTCAGCGCCTGCTCGCCGGGTGTCGCGGTGGTGGATTCGCTCGGCTTCGGCGTATGCGTCAGGCCCACACCGACAATCGCCGCATCGAGCCTGTCCCACAGTGAAATGATTTCCTGCACACTCGGGTCCGAGAGAAACGCATCACGCAATTCCGCAGAAGAAAGATAAGGGGCATGCAGGAAATACGGCGTGCCTTCCATCTGTTCCGCCGCGCGGCGCACGAACTCGGTTATCTGAAAATGCGGCGCAGATTGTTGCATACCGCCGTTGAGCGCCACGGTCATGATCCCCGGCAGACGAGGCATACCGGCCAGCGTGACTTCGCGCACCGCCCTTCCCCAGCCAATACCGAGCACCGATCCCGCCCCTAAACCGGCGTCCTGTAAAAGAGAAGCCAGCGGCGTCGCCAGTGCGCCGAGCACATTGCCCGGCGGCGCATCCACAACATACGCCTGTTTGAGCCCGAGACGTTTTATCAGATCTGCCGTCATGTCTTCCGGTGACGATAATCCCACCACTTCGATGCGCACAATCCCCGCCGCGCGGGCTTTATTCAGCAACCGGGAGATGGTTGCCGTCGACACATCCAGCTTGCGTGCAATCTCCACCTGAGACATATCAGACTCGTAATGCAGCTTCGCTACCAGATGCATCATGGCACGCGTTGCTGCAATATCTTGCAAAATTGGCTCTTTCAGCTTGAAATTCCTTTCAGTAATGAATTACACTCAAATCGTCGATTGAGGGATTATTGCGCAACACCTGTAAAAATGCAATGTGCCGGATCGGGCTTCAACCCTTGTAATACGGCATGTTACGCGATTTTCCACCCCGTTTATCCAGGGGGTAAACACAGAACGTCCAGTGTAATCGAGATTTTTTCATCTGTAATAAATTTCACGCAAAGGAGAGTTCCATGTCAAAAATGTCCACCTCAGAATTACGCAGCTATCAGCAGATTTGCGGTAAAAATGGCGCAATGATGGTGATCGCCTGTGACCAGCGCGGCGCCATGCGCAGCCTGCTCGCCAGCGATCCGCAACAACAATCTGCCATTTCAGAGCACGAACTCGGGCTGATTAAAGCCGACATCACGCAATATCTTGCCAGCAAAGCCTCCTGCGTACTGGTCGATCCGGTCTGTGCCGTGCCGCAACTGGTGGACAACGGCATCATTGCCCGCGACACCGCGCTGCTGATTGGCCTGGATGCATCAGGCTGGGATAATTCGCCGGAAGGTTATCGTCTGTCACGGCTGGTGGAGAATGTCGATGCGCGTCGTGTACGTGAACTCGGCGCGACCGGCGGTAAAATCATGGTGTATCTGCGTTCCGATCAGGAAGCGGCAAACCGTCATAACATTGATATTCTGCGCCAGTGCATTGAAGATTTCGCCCGCGAAGACCTGCTGCTGGTGGTGGAGTTCCTGACCTATAAACTCGACAACGAAACCGGGGAAGAATATAAAGAAAAAGTCCCGTCTCTGATTTATGGCGGCACGAAGATTTGTCTGGAATGCGGGGCTAAGGTGTTGAAACTGCCCTATCCTGGCTCAAAACAAGCCTGTGCTGACATCACGAAACTCGCGGGCGACGTGCCGTGGGCCGTGCTTTCTGCGGGCGTTGACCATTCCACCTTCCTCAAACAAGTGGCGGATGCCATGAGCGAAGGCGCATCAGGCGTTATCGCAGGCCGATCATTGTGGAAAGACTGCATCTCACTGGACCGCAACGCGACGAAATCCCGTCTGGAATCGCTGGCGGTACCGCGTCTGAACGAACTTCAGGCCGTCATTGAGCAGCATTTCCATGCACCGGCACACAACCAGACACAACAGGTGGAACATGTCTGAAAACAGAAGCGCCTCACGAAATGGCTTTACCGGCAAACGCGTCATCCTGGTGAACGGGATCCCGGCGTCAGGTAAAAGCCGGCTCGCCGTTGAGCTTTCTGCATACAGTGGCTGGCTGCAACTGTCGCTTGATGGCATTAAAAACCCATTTCTTCAGCGATTAGAGAATGTTGACCGTCCTTTTAACCGCGTGCTCGGGCTGGCAAGTTATCAGGTTATCTGGGACATCATCGGCGGCGCGCCTCAGGGCAGCACTTTTATTGTCGATGCGTGGTTTGGTTTTCAGCCCAAAGAGGTATTGCAGGATTATCTGCAACGGGCGGGCGCATCACAGGTTGTGGAAATCTGGTGCCAGATTGATGCTGAACGTGCGGCCGAACGATTTTTCTCACGACTGGGCGAACGTTTACCGGGACATGTCGGGGCAGAATATATTCCCGAATTAAAAATTCTCGCCGGAAATGCACGACCAATAACCTCAGGGCCAGTGTATTCTGTGGACCAGAATGTTATCGGACAAAATAAGCCTGTGAACATTGTTGATATTCATACGTGGATAATTAATGTATTCCACACACAACTCCAATAAATACCTGAAC
>NZ_JAFMOS010000302.1 GCF_019049755.1 Rahnella perminowiae | reverse complement strand
GGTTACGTCCCGGACGTTGGTTTTTGTCACGCAGATCAAAGTTGCCAAAGCCAGACAGTTTTACTTGTTCGCCATTTTCCAAAGCACGACGTACTTCTTCGAAAAATATTTCAACAAGGTCTTTGGCATCCCGTTTGCTCAGCCCCAGCTTTTCAAACAGGTGTTCTGACATTTCAGCTTTAGTAAGCGCCATAGGTTCAATCCCTCAAGGATGCTTGGAATCGCTGTTTTAGAGCCTCTACGCATTTTGCAACGGTAGCGGCGATCTCCTCTTCTTCCAGTGTACGGCCGGTATCCTGCAACACCAGACTAATAGCCAGGCTCTTATAACCCTCAGCTACGCCCTTGCCACGGTACACATCAAACAAGTTTACGCCAACTACCTGATTTGCGCCAACTTTCTTGCACTCTGCCAAAATATCGTCTGCGGGCACGTTTTCGGCCACTACAACAGCAATGTCACGACGGTTCGCCGGAAAGCGAGAAATCTCTTTCGCATCAGGCAGTACGCGGTCTGCGACCTTGTTCCACAACAGTTCGAAGACGACGGTACGACCATTAAGATCGAGTTTACGTTCCAGCTCAGGGTGTACTACACCAATGAAACCAATACGTTCGCCGTGTAAATAAATCGCAGCGCTTTGCCCGGGATGCAACGCAGGATTCGCTTCCACCTTGAACTGTACATTGTTCATTTTGCCGGTAAGCTCAAGAATAGCCTCAAGATCACCTTTCAAATCGTAGTAGTCAACTGCCTGACGCGCCAGATCCCAATGCTCTTCATTTTTGGTGCCGGAGATCACCCCAGACAGCATGACGTCCTGACGGATACCTAAATCGGCTTGCGTATCAGGGACAAAGCGCAGGCCACTTTCAAATAAACGTACGCGACTTTGCTGACGATTCTGGTTATTTACCACTGAAGTCAGCAAACCTGACCACAGGGAAAGACGCATAGCGGACATTTCCACCGAAATCGGGCTAGGCAAAATCAGCGCGTCCTCGCCCGGATGCAGCAGAGCCTGCACTTTTGGATCGACAAAACTGTAAGTGAGCGCTTCCTGGAAACCGCGGTCAACCAGCAGATTTTTCACACGTTTCAGCGAAAGGTTCGCTTCACGGTGTTTGGTCATCACCAGGCTGGCTTTAACCGGGACATCAGGAATATTGTTGTAGCCGTAAACACGCGCAACTTCTTCCACCAGGTCTTCTTCGATTTGCATATCGAAACGCCAGCTTGGTGCGACAGCTACCCAGTGGTCGGCGTGATGCTGAACCTGGCACCCAAGGCGGGTCAGAATGTCAGTCACCTGTGCATCTTCAACGTGATGCCCGATCAGGCGATCCAGTTTTTCACGACGCAGAATGATGGTTGCCGTTTTCGGCAAATCCGCTTCGGAAGTGGCGTCGATAACCGGCCCCGCTTCCCCGCCGCAGATGCTCAGCAACAACGCAGTGGCGCGTTCGATGGCTTTGAATTGCAACTTCGGATCAACACCACGTTCATAGCGATGTGATGCGTCTGTGTGCAAACCCTGGCGACGTGCACGGCCTGTGATCGACAGTGGCGCGAAGAAAGCAGACTCCAGCAGGACATCCTGCGTTTCATCGTTCACACCGGAATGCTCGCCACCAAAAATACCGGCCATGGCGAGCGCTTTCTCGTGATCCGCAATGACCAGCGTATCTTCTGCCAGTTTCGCCTGTGTACCGTCGAGCAGGGTCAGCGGTTCGCCTGGCCGGGCCATACGTACTACAATGCCGCCGCTGATGCGGTTCAGATCAAACGCATGCATTGGCTGACCGAGTTCGAGTAACACGTAGTTAGTGATATCCACCACGGCATCAATAGAACGCGTACCACAACGACGCAGTTTTTCACGCATCCACAGTGGCGTTGGCGCTTTAACGTTAATGCCTTTCACTACGCGACCCAAATAGCGCGGACACGCTTGTGGGGCCTGCACATCAATGGAAATAGTGGCATCAATCGTTGCCTTGACCGGGTTCATTTCCGGCTCAACCAGTGGCAACTGGTTAATCACTGCAACATCACGCGCCACGCCGAGGATACCCAGGCAATCGGCACGGTTTGGCGTTACGCTGATTTCAATTGTGGTGTCATCAAGTTTCAGGAATTCGCGGATATCAGTACCGACTGGCGCATCCAGTGGCAGTTCAATGATACCGTCGTGATCTTCTGAAATACCTAATTCGGAGAATGAGCACAGCATACCTTCTGAAGGTTCACCACGCAGTTTTGCGGCCTTAATTTTAAAATCACCCGGCAATACAGCGCCGACTGTTGCTACTGCAACTTTAAGGCCCTGACGGCAGTTTGGCGCACCACAAACGATGTCCAGCAGACGATCGCCGCCCACATTGACTTTCGTAACACGCAGTTTATCGGCATTAGGATGCTGACCGCATTCGACAACTTCACCGACAACCACGCCATTAAATGCGCCTGCCACTGGCTCAACGCCATCAACTTCCAGGCCGGCCATGGTAATTTGGTCTGATAACGCTTCGCTGCTGATGGCTGGATTTACCCACTCACGCAACCAGAGTTCACTGAATTTCATGTGATATTCCCGCCTTACTTAAACTGTTTGAGGAAACGCAGATCGTTTTCGAAGAATGCACGCAGGTCAGTCACGCCATAGCGCAACATTGTCAGACGTTCCATCCCCATCCCGAAGGCAAAACCGGAATATACTTCAGGGTCAATGCCCACGTTGCGCAGTACATTCGGATGCACCATGCCGCAACCCAGCACTTCCAGCCATTTACCATTCTTGCCCATCACATCCACTTCTGCGGAAGGCTCAGTGAACGGGAAATAGGAAGGACGGAAACGGATCTGCAAATCAGCTTCAAAGAAGTTATTCAGGAAATCGTGCAATGTGCCTTTCAGGTTGGAAAAACTGATGCCTTTATCGACAATCAGACCTTCCATCTGATGGAACATCGGCGTGTGCGTCTGATCGTAATCGTTACGATAAACGCGGCCCGGCGCGATAATACGAATCGGCGGCTGCTGGTCTTTCATTGTACGGATCTGAACACCAGAAGTTTGTGTACGCAGCAGGCGCTTGGCATCAAACCAAAAAGTATCGTGATCGGCACGGGCCGGATGATGACCTGGAATGTTCAGGGCATCAAAGTTGTGATAGTCATCTTCGATTTCCGGGCCGGTTTCCACGGTAAAACCTAACTCACCAAAAAAAGTTTCAATGCGGTCGATAGTACGGGTCACCGGGTGCAGCCCACCGTTTTCGATACGACGACCAGGCAGGGAAACATCAATCGTTTCTTCAGCCAGACGGGCATTCAGTTCGGCGGACTCCAGCGTATTTTTACGCGCGTTCAGGGCTTCCTGAACCTGCGCTTTCGCTTCGTTGATGACTGCACCCGCAGCCGGGCGTTCTTCCGCTGGTAATTCACGGAGGGTTGTCATCTGGAGTGTCAGGTGGCCTTTCTTACCCAGATATTCGACACGCACATTATCCAGTGCGGCGATATCCTGAGCACTCTCTACGGCTGCCTTGGCATTGGCAACCAGTTCTGCGAGATGTGGCATTGCTTTCCTCTTCTTCTGGCCAATATGGCCCGATGTAAAATAACCGTGATTAATCAGGGGCGCGATTTTGACCCTGAACCTTAGTTGTATAAAGCACAGATACAAAAAAGCCTCCACGAGGGAGGCTTAGGCGCTACTTTTCGTTTCTTCTCTTACGCGCGAAAGCCTTCCTGAGTCAGGCGCTAAAGTAAAAAAAGAAACGGAAAATAGCAGTGTTCATGCTTGCGTTACCTTATCGGTTGTAAATCTTGTGCCGGAATTCAAACGAAACGGTGGTTATTAAACAACGAAACAGAATGTTTTTAAAC
>NZ_JAFMOS010000303.1 GCF_019049755.1 Rahnella perminowiae | reverse complement strand
AGTCTCAACTTTATCGAGAGGATTCACCTACGTAAGGTCAACTTTCAATTTCAAACTACTATAAGGGATTTAACGTACAGTGATGTAAAAGTCCACGCTAAGCGCTCTTAAAACTCGATATTGATACTACTGAGTATCAACATGACCAAAAACGATATTTCGAACCTCATTTGAGGCCAAAAACACAGTCAAATAAGCTTAACGGGTTATCTGATACAAGCGATCTTCATCAGTCACGGCAATAAATGGTGTGATCTTCCCAGGTTTCTTCCCGGCTCACATCTTTGTTGGGGCCAGTTATCCAAGCTGCTGGACGCGAGACGCGAGAGTTAAACGCCCATGAATCATCCGGGTAGATAATCACGTCTTCTTCCGTCATCCGTGCATTATCAGGTTCTGTAGGCAAAATACGGGTATCTCTGTCGCCGCTGGATAGCCAGGCCTGAGCTACTTTTTGCGTATGAAAGAGAAAAGGATACATATAGCAGGACGTTCCATCGTTAATACCGTACATGCGTGAACCATCTTTGAACTCAACCGGAAAAATATCGTGCGACATAAAGAAGACCTCATTAAAGAATTCACGGTAAAGATTACTGGAGATTGAAAATCTGAACCTGCGCGCACCATTTTACAAGAGATTCGTAATTTTTTTTATGTTCCGTCATCACATGCCGCATTTTATAGTCATCATCCGGAATAGATAGCTGATAATTTTGCTTTTCTCTTTTCACAACATAATCTCCAACATTGGTTTTCAATTAATTATATCACTACATTTAAATCGAAAGAATATTATCGTGCTGCCAGCTAAAAGACGGTGTCTGACGCTGTTATGCCGCATAGCGGCATGAAGGCGACAAACGTTGTTCCGCATAGCCTTGTACCCAAACGTCGCCGTACGCCCGGCGCAGCCGGTCTGTGATCGGAATATTCCCCAGTCCCCCCCGTCCTGCTGGACCGTTTTTAAAGAGGCTTGAGCGTGCGAAAGCCGATACTGGGGGTTGAGGGCCAAATGTGCGAAAAACCACGTTACGGGGTCCGCTTGGAAAACGGAAAATATCCTACTATAAGGGCTTCCCCGAACAGTCAACGCCGGTTTTTAATTTCTGGCTGTTCATCAATGAAAGGCAAGGGATGAGACTGCACTACTATAAACGGTCACGCTGAATCGCTATTGATTCGGACCCTGATGAAAGACGCTCGTGAGATCCTCCTTCGTTAATCGGATAGTGATATCCAGTAGGATATGCAGATACTTCTCACGGGGGTCTAACCCTTTACCATCAACGAGTTACAGTTCAGTTACTACTCAGTTTAATTTTTCACGTTGTTGAATACAGTCTGAAGTCATCGCCGTAATGTAATGATGCCCAGCACAACCTCGCATTCTTGGCGGCGATTGCAACGACAGCACGCCAGTATCCCCGCCTACCAATCAACGAGCAGACCCAACGGCTAAACGAGTCCGTTCTATTCTCTGCCCCTACCATAACAGAACGGGCTCCCTGGACCAGCAGGGTTCGCAGGTAGGCATCACCCGCTTTTGTTATCCTGCCAAGCTTTGATTTTCCGCCACTACTGTATTGTGATGGCGTTAGCCCCAACCAGGCTGCCAGTTGGCGCCCGTTCTTAAAATCATGGGCATTGCCAATACTGGCGACCAGCGCACTCGCCGTTGTGGGCCCAATACCTTTCAGTTCCATTAACTGCTGGCTGCGATGATCTGTTTTGGCAACACGAGATAACACCCTGTCATATTCGGCGATTTTCTCTTCAATATTAGTGAAATGTGCTAATAGATCATCAATGCACAGCCTGACCTGTACTGGCAGAGTTTCCTTCTGGTCAGAAACAGCATGACGCAGAGCATCAGTGCTTTGTGGGGCAATAACCCCGAATTCAGATACCAACCCCCGAAGACGGTTATACGTCGCTGTTCTTTCCTGAATAAATCCCTGTTTTGTCCTATGTAAGCATTGCATTGCCTGCTGGCTTTCATCTTTGACGGGTACAAAGCGCATATGCGGCCGCTGCACAGCCTCACAAATAGCTATTGCATCAGCTGCATCATTTTTCCCGGTCTTACCCGCCATGCGATAGGGTGAGACAAATTTCGGTGCCATCAACCGGACATCATGGCCATACTGCCTGAATAATCTTGCCCAATAGTGGGCACCCGAGCAGGCTTCCATTCCAATGACACAGGGAGGTAAACCAGCGATGAGTTCAGAAAGTGCTGCACGCGACACCTTGGGTTTAACCAGAACTGCTTTACCATTTTGGTCAACGCAGTGAACAGCAAACACATTTTTAGCAAGATCGATACCGACAGTGGTGATGGTCATAACGAATCCCTCTGGGTCAATGTTTATCCCATGATTGCATGAAAGTTAACCAGGTGCATATCCAGGGGAAGTCCCTTCCATTCGCTAAGGCCATTTCTTAAGCACACATGACAGGCAGCTCTGAGCGACCTATAGTCATTCGGACCCTGAGAATTACACTTTTAAGTGATTCAGGGTATGCGCTTACTGGTTACGAATATTGAGCGAGAATCATGTGATGATCGCCGCTTTCCTTTCGAACCAGTAGGTGCTCCACGTTCGCTAACGAATACTCAGGGCATGCAGATAAACTGCTGGCTATATTTCTTTCGAAGAGCGTGGAATGCATACCAATCCCCGATAAAAAGGAGTTGGTGATGACTGTGACTAATAAGTTTGCTGCGCACGTTGGTCTGGACTGGGCGGATAAAAAACACGATGTCTGTGTTCAGTTTAAAAACGGCGAACGCGTATTCCATGTGATTGAACATACAGCAGAAGCGCTTGATGCCTGGCTTACTGAGTTACTCCAGCAACTGGTTGAGCAGTGTCGTCAACTGGTTGAAGATAAACGCCGTTTTGTGAACCGTATAATCAACACGCTTAAACAGTATTATCCTCAGCCCCTGGAGTGGTTCTCACATCGGGGTAGCTTACTGTTGTGTGAGCTGATTATACGATGGCCCAGTCTGCAACAACTTAAACGAGCCAGGCGCGACACGATCCGCAACTTTCTGAATGCCAAAGGTGGTCGCGCAATGGCCCTTACCGAGCAGCGTGTTGTAAGTATTGATAACGCGATCCCATTGACGACAGACTCGAGTGTTATAGAGGCTAATGCTTTGATGGCAACAGCACTGGCGACACAAATTAAAGTCGTGAGTGAAATCATCAAAACCTATGACGAACGAATCGAAACGCTATTTGACACGTTGCCAGATGCGGGGCTGTTCAAATCACTTCCGGGCATGGGACCTTGTATGGGCCCAAGAATGCTTGCTGCACTTGGTGATAACCGCAACCGGTTTAATAGCGCTGAAGAAATTCAAAACTACGCAGGTATTGCACCGGTGACAGAAAGAAGTGGCCAGAAATCCTGGGTTCACTGGAGATGGCAGTGTGCCAAGTTCGTCAGGCAGACCTTCGTTGAATGGGCTGCCAAGACGGTTAACTCATCATACTGGGCCAGACTTTATTATCAGGGACTGCGAGAAAAAGGAAAATCTCACCAGTCTGCAATCCGGGCTCTTGCCTTCAAATGGATAAGGATCATTTACCGCTGCTGGAAGACCAGAACCCAGTACGATGAAGCGAAGTATTTGCTGGCTCTCGAAGCGCGACACTCGCCCTTACTGAAGCCATAAAAAGCTTGTCGAATGTCTCAGGGCGTGAAGCGGACAGCGGGAGATGGAAAAATCCCAAGGTTAGCTGAACGATGGATATGTGGTCGATGCGTTGCAGCTACTTTCATCAAATAGTGACAATATTGTCGTTAAAAGTGAAAAAATTAGTGTTATAGTTTTTGAGATAAAGCGTATAGAATCAAAGCAGTACAGAATCTCGTAACTTTTCGCGGTGAATCAGTGATCCTAACTACATCATATTTACTGCGAACTAATTAAAAATCATTACACACAGATACGTGAAA
>NZ_JAFMOS010000304.1 GCF_019049755.1 Rahnella perminowiae | reverse complement strand
GTCATGATATATACAAGTTATGCACCTGCCAGATACGGAGCTGCAATGGTCATTTTGGATCCTTATCGGAAAATTTAACCTTCTGTTTTTAAAGTTATCCTCTTGTTCGATCCAATAATAAGATCCAAATAGAACCTAAAAGAACCAAAGAGATCCCCGCACCTCTGGAGGCCTTGCGCTATATGGGTAAAATGAAGATCGTTAACCGCTATAGGGAGTAAAACAACCACTATAAAAAGCAAATTAACCACTATGTGTGGTAGTAAAACCGCTATAGTGAGTGTTAGTATCCACTGTATCGTGTACAGAGAGACTCTTATGCACATTCATTGTGAGAGCAGATAATGTCTGGAAATGAGCCAAAAAACATAGAGATAGCGAAAGCTTTCGCAGAAACGGATAAGCGAACAGGTGAACTTGTTACTCTGGTTCCTAACAGCAATAACACGGTTCAGCCTGTAGCACTTATGCGGTTGGGCTTATTTGTACCCACGTTGAAATCGACTGCCCGGGGCCGTAAAGGTCAGATGAATTCCATGGATGTCACTTCGGAGCTCAAGCAACTTTCGATCGTCAAGTCTGAAGGATATGAAAACATTAAGATCACCGGTGCCCGGCTTGATATGGATAATGATTTCAAGACATGGGTCGGGATCATTCATGCCTTTGCCAAGCATAAGGTCCTGGGAGACTCTGTATACCTGCCTTTCGTTGAGTTCGCTAAATTATGTGGCATTCCTTCCGCGCGCTCCTCAGCGAAGCTCAGGGCGCGTTTGGAAGCCTCTCTGGAACGTATCGCAACCAACACGTTGTCGTTTTCCAATAAGGAGGGGGACTATTATGTTACTCACCTTGTTCAGTCAGCAAAATATAGCCCGAAAAAGGATGTCGTCGAGTTACAGGCGGATCCGAAGATTTTTGAGTTGTATCAATTCGATAAGAAAGTTCTTCTTCAGCTCAGGGCAATCAACGAACTATCTCGCAAGGAGTCGGCGCAGGCTCTCTATACCTTTATTGAAAGCCTGCCGACAGATCCCGCTCCCATATCCATGTCGCGCCTGCGTGCCCGCCTTAATCTGACATCACGAGCGATCACTCAGAACGCTACTGTTCGTAAGGCAATGGAACAACTTAAGGCTATTGGCTATCTCGACTATACGGAGGTCAAACGCGGTAAAGCCGTGTATTTCTGTATCCACTATAGGCGGCCAAAATTACGACCAGCTCAGATCCCGACCGGTATAGGCGATGATGTCTATGATGTCCTGGACGATGAACATATTATTGATATCCCTGCCGAGAAAGATGTCGATCCTGGCGCGCCGCGTGAGATGGTAATGCTGACGAAAGAAGAACTTGAGTTGCTTGAACAACTTCGACAGGCAAAGAAATAGTATCGATACCTTCGTTATCCCTCTGACCCGAAGCCTGTTGTGTTATCAGCAGGCTTTTTTCATAACCACTGTGGTAAGCAAATTAACCACTGTAGTGAGAAGCGCAACCACTGCAATCAGCAAACTCAGCGATTATGAAATCTACCAACCACTGCGGTTAGTAATCTTTACTCGCTCTAGTGGTTGTTTGCGTGTTTTACCCTAACCCCCCTAGTAGTTACTAACCTGAAGCCCCTTATGATAGTTAGGTTAGTACTTGCTTACATTTTCCACTTCACCTCTATTTACTCTTTCCAGTGGTTAATGCTCTCCATAGTGGTTTTACTCACTTTAGTGGATGTTACTCTCTGCAGTGGTTGCTTCTCACTACAGTGTTTTCAAATTCCGTGTAAATTCTTATGCTCACTCTAGTGGTTAATGCTCTCTATAGTGGATATTATTAATGTCTGAGTTTTTAGCTGATTAAAGTGTCTTGGAAGAGGTTTGAGACAGTGTCACTTTTACCGTGGTACTTTTAAGACCACTTTTCTGAGGTCTGCTTAGCTGGCTGAGGAATGACCCTACCCCCGATAATCTACACCCCTTCAGAAACAGAATTCCGGCCTTTACGCGGAGATTGTACAGATGGAAAGTCAGGTTTCAGATGGGAGAACGCTCACTCTTCCGCTTTGGGTCATTCATCGGAGTGACCAAATAATCGCAGAAATTGGTGTGCATAAAGTCTACGAAGGCGCGCACCTTTGGCGTAATTTTTCGGTTGCTGGGCCACATTATATGAATAGTATTAGCATCCGTTACGTAGGCATCCAGCAAGGTTTTCAGGCGTCCTTCAGCGACCGGAGTTCTGACAGAGAAATCGGGCACACATGCGATCCCGCGCCCGGCAAGAGTCATATAAAGCAACGCGTCCAGGCTATTGCATACCATCGACAAGGGCAGCGATGATATTGCTGCTGTACCGGCGGTGTGTTCGAGTGGCCACTGGTATATTTTGCCAGTGGGCGTCCAACGATAGTGCAGGCATGCATGATTCAAAAGATCGTCCGGTTTTGTGGGGATACCTTTTTCTTTCAAATATGACGGTGCGGCGACAAGGCAGGCTCGATAGGGTCCCAGCGGGCGGGATACCAGACGTGAATCGCGAAGCGAGTTCCCCCGAATTACCACATCAAATCCTTCATCGACCACATCAACAAGTCGATCGGTGAAATCCAGATCGAGTTCAATCTCGGGATAGCGCGCCATGAATGCTGAGAGGACGGGCAGCGGCAACCCTGCTGAAAGTGCCAGACCCACCCTTAGTCGTCCGCGTGGGTGTTGTGTCATTGCGCTGAGTTCATCTTCCGCTGCCTGGATTTCACCAAAAATGCGTCCGCACCTTTCGAGAAACATCTCTCCTTCTGAGGTAAGGCGGACGCTACGTGTGCTGCGCTGGAAAAGCCGCACGCCAACACGCTCTTCAAGCCGGGAAATACTTTTACTGACGGCGGACGCAGAAATGCCAAGGTTTCGCCCCGCTTCGGCAAAGCTCCGTGTCCTCGCTGTTTGAATAAACACCTCCAGCCCTCCCAGTGCGCTGAAACTATCCACAATCTCCTCCCGAAAATTTCATTACTGACATTTTTGTCATATCTGAAATGAACTTTACCCCGCTTAATGACGCACGATCAATGGCGTTAGGATGAACCTGAAAGGTGCCTGGTCTCTTACCAGGCACTGGCTGAAATTCACTAATGGGGAGAATTTTTTCATGGTCACCACTGAGCATCTCGATGCGTATCTTAAAGCTATGGGCAATCGTCACGTTGAAGGGCTCGAGGCCCATATGGCGGATAATGTCATACTTCGCAGCCCAATTGTTCCTGTTCCCTTTGAAGGAAAAGAACTTGTTTTTCAGATAGTTTCCCGGCTTCTTGAGACCATCGATGACTTTGAGCTGAAGCACCTTTTGCGTGACGGAACAGACTTTGTTGCAGTGTTCACCATCAAGTTTGGTGACCATATTATTGACGGCATGGACCACATGCATTTAAACGATATGGGCTTTATTGACAACATGACTGTGGCATGGCGCCCACTTGCGTCAGTTGTCGCAGTGCAGCAAAAACTTGCTCCGAAACTGGGAGGCAAGCCGATGCAGCTGGTTCCTTTGGAATAATCAGGTTTAAACGTTAAAAATGACAGTAGAATCGTAGCCTCAACTGCGCGCAGGAATGGCATTGCAAACGGTCAATCCTGCTGTCTGCGTTGCAAATCGCAGAATTCTACTTTAGCGATCTTTAGTTGCCAGTCTGACTATATCTGGCACAGGCTATATAAAATGTTTTTTGAACGCAGAGCCTGCCAGAAACCGTGTTCATATCAGGTGGTAAACCAGCCCCACAGTGGCACAGCTGGCAATGACGTGTGTCACTTTGAATTTAAACCTGAACAGGGCGACCGCCGCGGCAAGTGCAATTACTGCCGCAACCCAGTCTGTTCTCCCTCAAAACTCCTTGGCCACAGTACGTGATATCTGCCGGCCGGATCGCCGAAGCTGATGAACCCCCGTTTCAACCAGAATAAGAAGGCTTCCCAAAACTGACCGGATGCGCAGGCGCCACTGTCATCATAAGTGGCGGGCTTTTATTCATGAATTCTAATCCCGCTTGTTATGACTGAGAATTGAAAGTCTTATAAGTATTTGTTTTTATATAATTAATATGAGATTATTTTGAGTTACGTTGTCACTTTTAATG
>NZ_JAFMOS010000305.1 GCF_019049755.1 Rahnella perminowiae | reverse complement strand
CATTTGCGCCCGTTATCGTCAGTACTGATCGCAAAGTGGTGTTTAAAGCTCTGCTTTAAAAGTATGTAACCGACGCATGGTTTTTTCCAAACCTTCTTTCATCAGCAACTCAGTACAGCGCAGTGATTCATCAATCGCATCGTCGATTAGCTTCTGTTCGCTGGCCGGTGGCTTACCCAGCACAAATCCTACCACTTTACTTTTATCGCCAGGATGACCGATACCGATACGCAGACGGTAAAAGTTCGGGTTATTGCCGAATTTACTCTGAATATCTTTCAGGCCGTTATGGCCACCATTGCCGCCACCCAGTTTGATTTTCGCCATACCGGGTGGGATATCCAGCTCATCATGTGCCACCAGAATTTCATCCGGCTCAATGCGATAAAACTGAGCCATCGCCAGAACTGCTTTACCGCTGAGGTTCATAAAGGTGGTCGGCACCAGCAGCCGGACATCCTGACCTGCCAGTGACAGTCGGGCGGTGTAACCAAAAAACTTACTTTCTTCTTTCAGTTGCTGATTGTGCTGACGGGCGAGAAGGTCGACGTACCAGGCGCCGGCGTTATGGCGGGTCTGGGCGTACTCTGCGCCGGGATTGGCCAGCCCAACGATCAATTTAATGCTGCTCACGATGTTCGCTTCTTTAATCCGGTGAGGTGTAGCGGGCTAGTTTACCTGTCGCTGGTGGTTGTGCCAAACACCTGGCAGCGTTAATTCCTGCCGATGCATCAGAAACTGAATAGTTCATGGCGCTGACTATTAACCTTTCGAACGTATCTGTCTGGAAAACGTAAAGATTTGTCATTCAATATGCTCTGTCTGTGATCATGACCGCAAAGTGAACCGGATGGGACGTCTATAGTTAAAGGCAGGAAAAGACAAGACAGCAATGATGCTAAGACTATCGACAACCGGAGGTGACTTATGAAACGTAAAACCGCAACAATAATCGGCAATGGCCTGATGGGACTCGGTTTGCTCACAATGGTCGGTGGTGTTGGTTATTCTATCCTGAATCAGATGCCTGAACTGGGGTTACCGCAATTTCTGGCCCACGGAGCCATTGGGAGTATCTTTATCGGTGCTATTTTATGGCTGGCCGGTGCCAGAGTCGGTGGGCAAGAGCGTGTTGCAGACAGGTACTGGTGGGTGCGTCATTTCGATTCCCGCTGCACGAACGGTAAATCACACCGTCATTCCTGAGTGTATCAGAGAATGTTCTGATGTTCCGGGTCATAAAAAAACCGTTGTCGCTTTCGCGATAACGGTTTTTGCATTTCAGGTTCTGCAAAAGCAAAATGCCCCCTGAACACAGGGGCATGATGATTAATGCTCGAACATTGCAGAAATGGATTCTTCATTGCTGATGCGGCGGATAGCCTCAGCCAGCATGCCTGACAGGGTCAGGGTACGTACTTTTTTCAGTGCACGGATTTCTGCGGACAGCGGGATGGTGTCACATACAATCACTTCGTCGATCACGGAGTTTTTGATGTTTTCTACTGCATTTCCGGAGAAGATCGGGTGAGTGGCATACGCGAACACGCGTTTAGCACCGCGTTCTTTCAGTGCTTCAGCCGCTTTACACAGCGTGCCACCGGTATCGATCATGTCATCAACCAGTACACAGTCACGACCGGCGACATCACCAATAATGTGCATTACCTGAGAAACGTTTGCGCGTGGACGACGTTTATCAATAATAGCCATATCAGTGTCGTTCAGCAGTTTTGCAACGGCACGGGCGCGGACAACACCGCCGATGTCCGGAGAAACAACAATCGGGTTTTCCAGGTTCTGTTGCAGCATATCTTCGAGCAGGATAGGGCTGCCGAAAACGTTGTCTACAGGCACATCGAAGAAACCCTGAATTTGCTCTGCATGCAGGTCTACAGTCAGAACACGGTCAACGCCAACGCTGGACAGAAAATCAGCCACAACTTTAGCGGTAATAGGCACACGGGCAGAACGCACCCGGCGATCCTGACGTGCATAGCCGAAGTAAGGGATAACGGCGGTGATACGACCAGCGGAGGCGCGGCGTAAGGCATCAACCATGACCACCAGTTCCATCAGGTTATCGTTAGTAGGCGCGCAGGTGGACTGGATAATGAAAATATCTCCGCCACGTACATTTTCGTTAATTTGCACGCTTACTTCGCCGTCGCTGAAACGACTGACGGCGGCGTCACCAAGGCTGGTGTATAAACGGTTGGCAATACGTTGTGCTAGTTCCGGGGTGGCGTTACCAGCAAAAAGCTTCATATCAGGCACGAGAAGAACCTCAGGCTTGCGTCCAGGGAAGACATTGGCTTTTGGCACCACCGGGCGGTGAGCGGTACCAAAGCATTATGCTCACGATACTTCTAAATCTTACTACTTAAATCTGTTGAATAATTGGCTGGCAAAGAACAGACACAAAATCTCTGTGACTCTCTACGCTTTGCCCGCAGTTCTCAACCAGACGTCACGAAAACGGTGTAATGGCGATACATTAACACCTTGTGCGATAAAACCCCGACTCCACGACGGTGTTTTATCTAAAACATGACGGGCGGCAGATTCGGTGTTGAATTCTGCAAACACACAGGCACCGGTTCCGGTCAGTCGCGACGGCGCGTATTCTAACAGCCAAGAAAGTAGCTGTTCAACCTCGTAAAAACGTTTTCTCGCAATCGGTTCGCAATCATTTGCGTAAGGCGTGTCCAAAAGCACATTAACAGTGCGTTTTGGTGTATTTCTGGTCAGATCAGGATCACCAAAAATCACCGGCGTCGGAATACTGACACCCGGATGTGCAATCAGATACCATTTTTCTGCCGGTTCGACCGGCTGTAAGATCTCGCCGATGCCTTCAGCAAACGCAGCATGGCCCATCACAAAGACGGGCACATCCGCACCCAGCGTCACCCCTATTTGAGCCAGTTGAGGATCGGAAAGGCCGCAGTTCCAAATTGCATTCAGTGCCACCAGCACGGTGGCGGCATTGGAAGACCCCCCCCCCAGACCGCCCCCCATCGGAATACGTTTTTGCAATGTAATGTCTGCGCCCTGAGACGTGCCCGTGTACTGTTGCAGAAGACGTGCGGCACGTGTCACCAGATTGTCTGCATCCGCCACGCCTTCAACAGGTGTGGCCAGCACGATATTGCCGTCGGCGCGGACGTTAAAACTCAGGCTGTCACCATAATCTACAAACTGAAACAGGGTCTGCAGATTATGGTAGCCATCCGGACGCTGTCCGGTGATATAAAGAAACAAATTGAGTTTAGCCGGAGAAGGCCACCATTGCTGCGTCATATCAGTTTAGCGTCCAGTTATCCATTTTGAGCTTGATACGCTGTTCGCCCTGGGTCATTTCCAGACGTTGCGGGAGGGACGGTTTGGCATCTTCGTCATAACTCTGATACACCACGGTACCCGGTTTTCCGTTCTGCGTGAACTTAACTTGTGACAGGCGGTACTGGCTGTCGAGTGTGAAATCGGTGCCGTCACCTGGCAAACCGAGCATCCACAAACGCAGATTAGCCAGCGGAATCGACATACCGGTCAGCTTCTGGATCATGTCATCCGGATTATCACTGGTGTAATGCTTGCCTTCATTGTTGGTCAGCTGCGCAATCCCGCTTTGCACTTTCAATTCCATTTCCGTACTGCCCAGCGGATTGGTCAGCAACAGACGATAGCTGTCCGGGGAATATTGTTGCCAGAAGAAGCGCGCATAAACTTTTTGCTTATCAGAAAGATAAGCGAAAGAGCCACGGGTCTGATAATGCTCAAGCTGTTTAACCTGAGCTTCATGCTCACGCCATTGCGCAGAGGTCGGGCTGGTTGCCGGGCCTTTGGGTGCATTTATGGAACAGGCGGCAAGAACTAAACTTGCAAGAGGAAGAAGGCGAACGAAATGTGCTTTACGCATTGGCATAACCGATTAAATCCTTTGTGCTTTGGCGAAATGAGTTACCAGGACAAATGTGGCGAGCGTCAGTTTAGCACAGCCCGCGCGGCGGGTGATCTCAACCCTGCGCAGATGATCAGCGATTGAAAGACTTTGGGACAATGCTGATGTGTAAAAGGATTTAATTTAGATGACATCTTTCAAGGCATGACACGCGACACGCGGGTCAGCAAAC
>NZ_JAFMOS010000306.1 GCF_019049755.1 Rahnella perminowiae | reverse complement strand
GTGTATAAGAGACAGTTCGCAGGGGGAGGAGCAGATCGAGTATGTGGAAACTCACGGGCGATTCAGAAAGCTTGCTGAACGGAGCGGGTTCGAGACCTATGGCTCGAACACCGAGAGAAGGCACCGCAAAGCGGCAAGATTTCGCGCCTGTCGCTGTGATAACTGGAACATAGCCAGCCAGCGAAAGTGCGGAGTAAAAAAGCGGGGAGAGATCCAAGAGAGGGAAAGCACTTCCCTCTCTTGGGCGGTTTCGGCGCAGCGCGTTAAGCGATCACCGCACTTGAGAAACCGAAACTTACTCAATCCAACTTTCACGGTGAGTGAAAAAACCGAAATATTCTCGATCAAGCCTTCACGGCGAGTGAGAAAGCGTTCGGTTAGCCGCCCCGTTGCAGCGGCCTTCTGCATCACGAAACGTGTTGCAGCGGCCTTCTGCATCACGAAACGTGTTGCAGGAACTCACGCAGACGTTCACTCGGCGGATTGTTCACCAGATCTGCCGGTTTGCCGTCTTCTGCAATGCGACCTTTGTCGATAAAGATTAAGCGTGATGCCACTTTCTCGGCGAAGCCGACTTCATGGGTCACGATAACCATCGTCATGCCTTCTTCCGCCAGTTGTTTCATGACGGTCAGCACTTCGTGACGCAGTTCAGGATCGAGCGCAGAGGTTGGCTCATCAAACAGCATCAGTTTAGGTTTCACCGCCAGAGCACGGGCAATTGCCACACGCTGCTGCTGGCCACCGGAAAGCTCTGACGGATAGTGGTTGGCGCGTTCAGACAGGCCCACTTTTGCCAGCAACTCTTTCGCCAGTTTATTGGCTTCATCCTTCGACGCACCACGAACGCGGATCGGGCCGAAAGCCACGTTTTCCAGCGCCGTCATGTGCGGAAACAGATAGAACTGCTGGAACACCATACCGGCTTCCTGGCGGATCAGACGTTCATCCACTTTCGGATCATTCACTTTCAGGCCATCGACAATCAGTTCACCGGACGTGATTTCTTCCAGCTTATTGATGCAACGCAACAGCGTGGATTTACCGGAGCCGGATGGCCCGATGATAACCACGACTTCTCCCTGAGAAATGTTCAGATCGATGTCGTGGAGCACCTGGGTTTTACCAAAGTGTTTTGAGACGTTCTTGAATTCAATCATATAATTTTCAGTTTGCGTTCTAAGCGGCGCAGAACAAAGCTCAGAGCCAGCGTGATGATCAGATAGATAACAGCAACCGCACTCCAGATTTCCATAGCGCGGAAGTTACCGGCAATAATTTCCTGGCCCTGACGGGTCAGTTCGGCCACACCGATAACGATAAACAGCGACGTATCCTTGATACTCACAATCCACTGGTTACCTAACGGTGGCAGCATACGGCGCAATGCCAGCGGCATGATGATGTAACGTAGCGTCGCACGGCGCGACAGGCCCAGCGCCAGACCGGCTTCACGGAAACCGTTGTGAATCGACAACACCGCGCCTCGTGTAATTTCAGCGATATAAGCACCGGAGTTGATGATGATCGTCACCACCGCCGCGCTGAAAGGGTCGATCCGCAGATCGGGCACCATCATCGGCAGTGCGAAATAAATGAACATCACCTGTACGACGATAGGCGTGCCGCGAATAAGCTCGATAAAGACCAGTGCGACGTTGCTGCTAAACCAGCCACCGAACGCGCGGGCAAAGCCCGCAATCACACCAATAATCAGGCCGCCAACCAGACCGAGGACCGAAATCCACAATGTCATTTTGGCGCCTTCGAGCAGGATAGGCAGAGCGGGCCAAATTACGCTCCAGTCAAACTGCATGGATTATCTCCTGGTATAACAACAAACTGCGCCTGGTCAGCATCACTGGCAGGCGCTTCTTATCAAGTGCTCTTTCTGAAAAAGGAACGACTTAAATGAAAAAGGGCTTATTTAGGTTCGCTATCAAACCATTTTTTGTAGATCGCCGCGTAAGTCCCATTCTCTTTGATGGTTTTGAGCGCCGCGTTGGCTTTTTCACGCAGGTCACTGCCTTGCGGGAAAGCAATACCGTACTGCTGTCCAGCCAGTGAATCACCGACTGCTTTGAACTGACCTTTACCGGCCGTTTTGATGAAGTACAGGATATTTGGCGTGTCGTGCATTACCGCATCAGCGCGGCCAGTGCCCAGTTCCATATAAGCGCTGTCGATGTTCGGGAACTGACGCAGATCTTTGGTCTGTACGTTAGCTTTCATGTAATCAACGGAGCTGGTGCCGCTTTTCACTGCAACGGTTTTGCCTTTCAGATCAGCCACGCTTTTGATGCTGTCGTTATTGCTCTTAACCATCACCATCAGGCCGCTGTTGTAATAGCCGTCAGAGAAGTCGATGGCTTTTTTACGTTCAGGTGTGATGGTGATCCCCGCCAGCGCCAGATCGATGTTGTGTGTCTGCAGGGCAGGAATGATGCCGCCGAAGTCCATCGGTTTCAGTTCATAGGAGACTTTCATCTCTTTTGCGACCGCGTCCCACAGGTCAATGTCGAAGCCGACGTACTTGTCGCCTTGTTTGAATTCAAACGGTACAAACGCAGTGTCGGTAGCTACGATCAATTTTTTGTCTGCTGCGTGTGAGCTAACGGCAAAGGCCAGGGTTAACGCGGCCAGGGAAACTTTTAAGAGTGACTTCATCAGGGAATTTCCTTTGTACATATTATGGGAACGACTTTATGTTACGGCGCTATAATGCAATATTTATGCCAAATTTTATATTTATTAAAATTCAATGTCTTATCGCGTTGCTGAACCGTTTAAGCAGTGATTGAAAGCCGGTTAGCACCAAATGAGTGCATTGTTACATGTGGCAATGTTCTTTTATGGTGCGTGGTTTTATCATTAACCATATCTTGTATTTTAAACAATCATTAATTAACAACTACGCTGCTCAAATGATAACTTGCTCTAACTTTATTGATACATGAGTAAAATGTGTGCTCAATTTTGAAGCAAACATATCAATGAGGGGGAGATAATAACGGAGGGGAGGACTTTCATTGAACCATAATGGTGCAGCCTGACATATGACAAAATATTAGCGTAGCTGACTGTCTTTGCTGCCGCGTCGGTTGTAGCCAGCGTGATCCTGCTGCTTTTTATCCAGCACTGCCTGACAGGTGACGCAGTACTGCACGCCCTGAAGCGCTTTACGGCGTGCCTCCGGGATCGGGTCACCACACTCTTTACAGTAATGCGCACTTTCGCCATGCCCGAGAGACTGACGTGCGCGATCGACCGCATCATTTACCGTAGAATCAATCTGTTCCTGCACGGCGCCATCTTGCGCCCATCCGCTTGCCATTATGACCTCCCCGCAAGGGTTCGTAAAAAGGTGAAACGGGCAGATGATTATCATCTGCCCGTTTTGTACTGAACTTGAAGAAGTAGGGTAGCTGCGGTTACATGCCTTCAGCTACCGGGGCGCTGATTACTCGATATTTGATTCAATGAACCACAGGAATTTATCCAGGTCGCGCGATGCGGCAGTGAAAATATCGGCGGTGTCTTCATCTTCGACTTCGCTTATGGCTTTGCGCGTGTCATTAGCGACGACGCCATAACGTTCTGCCAGGGCTTTCAGGTGTTCCTGCACGCTATGGATATTGGTCGGATAGCTCTTCAGGGGAGTTTTATCGTTAACAACCTGAACGGTACCCAACGCCACGCCGCCTAACTGCACAATACGTTCTGCAATGGTGTCCTGATGATCGATGATCGCGGTACGGAAGCCATCAAGCATTTCGTGTACGGCAATAAAGTTTGCACCACGCATATTCCAGTGTGCCTGCTTGGTGATCAGTGACAGGTCGATGTATTCGGTCACCAGACGGTTCAGCACCTTGATAGTATTGAGTTTGACGCTTTCATCTAAATCATTGCGTGTATAGATAAGCTCAGAAGATTTCGTTTTGACCAGTTTAGCGGTACTCATATACATATCTCCTTGTTTCATTAAAATTAATTGCTATTAATGTATTTCATAACTGTATTCAGTATAGCAATAAATTGAAAAATTGCAGGGCGACCATTCCTATCGTTCTGATAGCGTATGACTTATAAGCTCTGCAACAGGTTCGCTTTTAAATTATCATGCTGATTTATAAGGTAGATAGGATTCATC
>NZ_JAFMOS010000307.1 GCF_019049755.1 Rahnella perminowiae | reverse complement strand
AATTTATGGTTATGTGCACGGGGTTGCGTAATCTTTACAGCGCGTTAGCCGGGTAATAAAGGATAGGATGTTAACGGGGAATGAGCCGGTAATCAGTTTTTCTTTTGGGTGAACCTGTGATCATCGTCATAGGTTGACTGATTGCCCGGAATGGCAATTATTATATATTGCAAACTAAGTAGGCATTCTTTAGTTTAAAGACAGGTTTTATACAACCCTGGGGACTTTTTATGCCAACGCCGTCTGTTATTATTCGCCAGGCCACAACCGGTGACCTCGACGCCCTGTCCGCAATTTGTTTGAAAACGTCCGACGCCGGCCAGGATGGCACGGCGCTGTACAGCGATGCCACCTATCCTGGGCTGCGCTTCTCTGTACCCTATGCCGTATTAGAACCTGATTTAGCCTTTGTGCTGTGTCAGAACGATCAGGTTGCTGGCTATGTGGTCGGCACCCGGGATACGGTGGCGTTTAACCGGCGTCTCGAAACGCAGTGGTGGCCAGCCCTGCGTGAAAAGTTTGCCGGTCGTCAGCCTGTCGCGCCGCTTGATGACAAAGTGCTGGATGCCATTCGCCAACCTTCTCCTGCTTCCGATGAACTGACCGGCACTTATCCCGCACATCTGCATATTAATATCTTGCCCGCCGCACAGAAGGGCGGACATGGCCGGATGATGATTGAAACTGAACTCAATGCATTACGTGCAGCGGGCGTCAGTGGCGTACATCTTGGTGTCAGCCTGCAAAACGAGCAAGTTTGCGGGTTCTATTCCAGGCTGGGATTCAAATTTCTGATGCGCAGCAATGCCATTTATATGGGCTTAATCTTATAAAAGAGGACTTATGGCTAACCTACAGCTCAAGGCGATCAAGAAGTCCTATGAAAACGTCAATGTGATCCACGGCATCGATCTGGAGATTAACGACGGTGAATTTGTGGTGTTTGTCGGCCCGTCGGGCTGCGGCAAGTCAACGCTGCTGCGCATGATTGCCGGACTGGAAGAGATTACACAGGGAAGCCTCTGGGTAGACGGCGCAGATATGACTCAGCAACCCGCAACCGAACGCGGGATTGCCATGGTGTTTCAGTCTTACGCTCTGTACCCCAATATGACCGTGCGCGGTAATCTAAGCTATCCGCTGGAGGTGGCGAAACGCCCGAAAGCGGAGATCAAACGGCTGGTCGGGTTGACAGCACAGAAGTTGCATTTAAACGAACTGCTTGACCGCATGCCGCGCGCGCTCTCCGGTGGTCAGCGCCAGCGTGTCGCCATCGGGCGGGCGATTATCCGCGAGCCACGAATTTTCCTTTTTGATGAGCCGCTGTCGAACCTGGACGCCGAATTGCGTCTGCAAATGCGCATTGAAATTGCCAAACTCCATGAATCCCTGGGCAACACCATGATTTATGTGACTCACGATCAGCTTGAAGCGATGACGCTGGCGGACCGCATTGTTGTGCTGCGACAGGGCGTGATTGAACAGGTGGGTTCACCGCTCGGGCTTTACCATGATCCTGACAACATGTTTGTCGCCGGTTTTATCGGTTCTCCGCGGATTAACTTTATGTCGGCTGAGGTGGTGGCGGCCACCGGGGGGCACGTTCAACTACGTATTGCGGCGCTGGGTGTAGAAAGCCTGATTGTACCGCTCCTGCATCCACCGGGTGAGGGCGGAAAGGTCTGGCTGGGGGTCCGTCCTGAACATTTCGTTTCTCCGGACAGCGCGGATTGCCAGTTCAGTGCCACATTAACCTTTGCTGAACGGCTGGGCCACACTAACTACCTTTATCTGGATTATGCGGACGAGAAAACGTTGGTTGTTGAACAACGTCAGCTGGAGTTGTGTGCCAACGGCGACACCGTCAGGTTTGGCATCAATGCAAAAGAGTGCCTGCTGTTTGCGCAAAGCGGTGAGAGAATTCGCTAAGTTTTTCCTGTCTGTTGCCTCCTCCCGACGGGAGGAGGCTCCGCTCAGTTACTCTTCGTCTGCCGATGCCGCTAAAATATCAATCAGTTTATTCACCGCAAAGCCCGCTGCGCCCAGCGCCCACATCCTGTTTGAATCAGTGAGAAACATCAGCGGCGTCAGTTGCGGCGTGAGTTTCAGGCGGTTTGCCTGAAAATTCATGGTGATGTTTTCCAGCAAGATCCGCGAGGCCATAGAAGGTTCCATCGCCAGATAAACAACATCCGGATCGAGTGCTATCGAGAGGTTGGCAAGTGAGATGCCGATGTACTGCCCGGCACTGGCCAAAATTTCAAGTGCGGCGGGAGAGGGATGTTGATCAATTTCAAGCAGATTGGTCATTTCAGGGGTATTAGTTTGTGCCGCCAGCGCCTTGAGAATAGCGCCTGAAGATGCGACTTCCTCCAGATTGGCTGATGTCCCGTCACCAATCAGGCCGTTTCCAATTTCTCCCGCCGTCCCGTGCCTGCCGCGATAGAGCTGGCGTTCGATAATGATCCCCGCGCCAATCCCCTTGCCGTAGGTGGCAATAATCGCCGACTGCGCATTGCCCAACTGACCGAACACCAGTGTGGCCAGTGCCATGGCGTTGGCATCGTTTTCGATATAAACCGGTATGTTGAAGCGCTCGGCCAGAATGTTGGCAATGGGCACATTTGTCCAGTCCAGGACTTTGGAGCGAACGCACGAGCCGCTGTCAGGGTCGACAATACCCGATAACGCCAGCCCGATTGCTCCGACTTTGTTGGCATCTACACTTTTAAGGAATTTCGCCAGCGCATCGCTGAGCTGTTTAGGCGTCATGGCGCCGCTCGGAATTTGCTGTTCGCCAATCAGTCTGCCGTTAAGATCGGTCATCACAATCAGATTGCGTTCAGCGTTAAGCTGAATACCCACTACGGCTGCCTGATCCGGATCAAGACCCAGTAAAATTTTGGGACGTCCCATCGATTCCCGGCGCAGACCAAGTTCGTGGATGATGCCTTTTGCCAGCAGCCGGTTAGTGGCCTGAGAAACCGTCGACATACTTAATCCGCTGCGGACTTTCAAATCAGACTGGCTGATGGGGGCGTTTTCGACAATCAGACGCAGGAGGCGGGCCGAAACGTTAGGAGCAATTTTGTTAGCAGCGGTCATAATTTTAGGCGGTCATCTTTTGTGTAAGGGGGGCGTTGCGTTGAATTTAGCACAAGCGTTTGATGATGTGCTGCCAACAACAACGCGCCCTGCAGGGCATCACCCTGCGGTGCAACCAGTTGTTGCTGTAATTTGGGTGAAAGATAGGGAGTCACAGGTTGTGCAATGCCGCCCATCAGGCAAACTTTAGCCTGACTGGTGTTCACCAGAAAGGAAAGATGTTGCCCGATATCTGCGGCAAGGCGATGAACCAGCGACAGAGCGTTGCTGTCCTGACGCGCGGCATGTTCGAAAACCCACGGTGCAAATGTTCCCCATTGCGCGGGCGTTGCCGTAAGCGTCCACTGGAGCATATTTTCAGGGCTGTTGTCGAAATACGCCATGACGATATCTGTGAGCGGCGAGGGCGCGGAAAGACCCTCGTGGCAACGCAGGGCGAGCCGAAGTGCGCTGCGGCCCAGCTGCGCGCCGGAGCCGCCATCGGAAAGGGCAAATCCCCATCCACCGACGGAATGAAAATGCTGACCGTCGTAGGCTGTTCCCTGACTTCCGGTGCCGACAATCAGCACCGCGCCTGGCTGGCCCGCGTGTGCGCCGAGGCAGGCAATCTCCACATCGGAGGCGATGTCCCGTTGCAGAAAGGGCATCGGCCAGTCCAGCGCCTGCTGACGAATGCGGGTAACATTTGCACCGGCAAAACCAAAGGCGGCAGCGGTTTTTTGATACGAGCCTGCGGGGAGTTCAGCAATACTGAAGCAGTTTTCAACGGCGGACAGCGCGGCGTCGATTGCGCCCTTAAAGTCGCTGAATATGTTGGCTGAGCCTGTGCTGCTATGTGCCAACACATTGCCCTGATGGTCGGTAAGTCGTGCCCGACATTGTGTTCCACCGGCATCAATTCCAACGAAGTATTCTGGTTGCAAAATTCCCCTCCTGCCTGACGCCGCAGCACAAGCCTTATAAGCTATTGAAACGGATGACCTGTGATGAGCCAAAAGATAGGGTAAAAAAACATAAATCGCAACAGTAAAAAACATCGAAAATAATTATAAAAG
>NZ_JAFMOS010000614.1 GCF_019049755.1 Rahnella perminowiae | reverse complement strand
GTTTGGTGACAAGGCATTAGTGAATATGGTGGCACTTTCCGGTAAATCTCAGGAATATCTTAGCCGAGCCACGCAGCGACATTATGGCAAAACGCCGATGCAGATTATTAATGAAATCCGTATTGATTTTGCCAAAAAGCAACTGGAAATTACGAATTACTCGGTTTCGGATATTGCATTTGAATCTGGTTACAGCAGTCAGAGTATGTTTATTAAAAACTTTAAAAAGCTGACATCTTTCACCCCGAATCATTACCGGAAGAAGTTATGCAGTATTAATTAATCCGAATCATTTATTTCTCTGTTTAAATTTGCAGTGCATTATTATTGCACGGGAGTTCCTATGCGTAAAAAACTGAAAGTCGTCACCGTCGGTGGCGGAAGTAGTTATACCCCGGAATTACTGGAAGGCTTTATTAAACGCTACGATGAACTGCCCATTACTGAATTATGGCTGGTTGATGTGGAAGCCGGGAAAGAGAAACAGGACATTATTTTCAATCTTTGCCAGCGTATGGTGGAGCGCGCAGGCGTGCCGATTGTGATGCATAAAACACTGGATCGCCGCGAAGCGCTGGCGGATGCCGATTTCGTCACCACGCAACTGCGTGTCGGCCAGTTGAAAGCACGCGAGCTGGATGAACGTATCCCGCTGAGTCACGGTTATCTCGGTCAGGAAACCAACGGGGCTGGTGGATTGTTCAAAGGGCTGCGGACTATTCCGGTGATTTTTGACATCATCCGGGATGTCGAAGAAATCTGTCCGGACGCCTGGGTCATTAACTTCACCAACCCGGCGGGTATGGTGACAGAAGCCGTATTCCGTCATACCCAATTCAAAAAATTTATCGGCGTATGTAACATCCCGGTCGGCATGAAAATGTTTATTCAGGATGTGCTGAAGCTGGCACCGCAGGATGATTTGTCTATCGATTTGTTTGGCCTGAACCACATGGTGTTCATCAAAGATGTTCTGGTCAACGGCGAATCACGTTTCGCCGAACTGCTTGACGGCGTAGCATCCGGCACACTCACCGCCGGTTCGGTGAAAAACATCTTTGATTTGCCCTTCAGTGAAGGGCTGATCCGCTCCCTGAATCTGCTGCCGTGTTCTTATCTGCTGTATTACTTTAAGCAGAAAGAGATGCTGGCGATTGAAATGGGGGAATTCTACAAAGGCGGCGCGCGCGCTACGGTGGTACAGAAGGTTGAGAAGCAGCTGTTCGATCTGTACAAAAACCCTGATCTGAATGTCAAACCCAAAGAACTGGAATTGCGCGGCGGGGCGTATTATTCCGACGCGGCCTGCGAAGTCATCAGCGCGATTTACAACGATAAACAAACCGAGCAGTACGTCAATTTCCCGCACAACGGACATGTTGATAACATTCCGGCTGACTGGGCGGTGGAAATGACCTGTACTATCGGGCGTGACGGCGCAAAACCACACCCGCGTATCACGCATTTTGACGAAAAGGTACTGGGGCTGATTTACACCATCAAAGGGTTTGAGATTGCCGCGAGTGAGGCCGCACTGAGCGGTGAACTTAATGACGTTCTGCTGGCGATGAATCTCAGCCCGCTGATCCATTCCGATAAAGATGCCGAAATACTGGCGCGCGAAATGTTGCTGGCTCATGAAAAACTGCTGCCAAATTTTGCCAAAACCATTGCTGCGCTGAAATAACCCATGGCCTTCCCCGAAAAGGGAAGGCGTTCAACCGGGACATTTATGGATAAATTACTGATAGTGAACGCCGATGATTTCGGGCTTTGTAAAGCGCAAAACTACGGGATCATTGACGCATTCAACAACGGCGTGGTGCGGTCGACGACGGCGATGGTCAATATGGCCAGTGCTGAACACGCGGCGGCGCTGAGCAAAGCAAATTCTGATCTTGCCGTGGGCATGCACTTCGTGCTGACGCTTGGACGTCCGTTGTCACCCATGCCGGGTCTGGTCCGCGACGGTGAACTGGGCAAATGGATTTGGGAAATGGCCGGGCAGGGTACGTTACCGCTTGATGAAATCAGGCATGAACTGCAAAGCCAGTTCGACCGTTTCCTGGCTCTGTTTGGCCATTTGCCGACCCATCTCGACAGTCATCATCATGTGCATATGTTCCCGCAGATTTTCCCGATCGTTGAGGCATTCGCGCAAGAGCAGGGCATTCCTGTACGCATAGACCGTGAGGAAATCCGCAGGGGCGACATTGCGCTGTGCGGCGCGAAGAGTACCGACGGTTTCGACAGCAGTTTCTACGGTGAGGCGGTTTCAGAAGCCCTGTTTCTGCAAACACTGGACAGCGCGACACAACGTGGTGACCGCTCGGTGGAAATCATGACCCATCCGTCGTTTATCGATAACACCATTCTGGCGAGCAAATATTGCACTCCGCGCCTGGCGGAGCTGAATGTGCTGACGTCGGCCTCGCTCAAAACTGCGATAACTGAACGCGGATTCCGGCTGGGATCGTTTAAGGATTTATAAACTCTGGTACGCAAAGGCCGCTGTGGTGTGAGTTCGCGGCGGCCTTTTTGTGGGCGTCAGCCCGGCCCCTCACTCCCCGCCGCCAGCAGCGGGACCAGAATGTCGCTGATCGGTGTAGGAAGACCCCGGGCGAGCCCATAACGCTGTACGACGCCGTTACGTATATCCCATTCCAGCGGGCGGTTAGCCTGGCGATCGGCGAGAATGGATGTGCCTAAATCTGCCGGCGCACGATGAAAACCCTCAACGATCTCTTGCGGAACGGTATCGCTAAGTACCGCCCCCTCTGCACGCGCGACCGTCAGACATTCCTGCAGATATGCCAGTGCCAGTTGCGTGATATCCCCGCGTGAGAACATACCTGCCCGGCGGTTTGCGAGAACCATCAGACCAGCGACCGCATTCTGCAGCAGTTTGCGCCATGCGATCGTGAGGAAATCGGATGACAATTCAACCGCACAGCGTGTGCCACTGAGCGCCTCAGCGATCCGTTTTGCCTTTGGCACATCCGGCAACGTCAGTCGCGGTTTGGCGCGCAGCCGGACTGAAGCATCCGGTTCGCGTTGTGCCGGGAACCATACGACGGAAGGCAGTACCGTTGCTCCGTTAACGTAAGGTTCCAGCAGCGTTTTCTGTTCAACGCCGTTTTGCAGTGCACAGACAACGGTATTTTCATCGCATAAGGTGGTCAGCCAGCCAGCGCTGTCAGCCACCTGCGTCGTTTTCACCGCAACAAAAACCAAATCGAAAGGACGGGTAACGGTTGACGGATTGTTCAGTACCGGACCTGGTACTACAATTTCGCCGTCATCATGGCGCAGAATTAATTCGGGGTGTGCGGTGCGCCCGCACAGCAGCGGGGTGCGGTTCACCTCATGCAGTACTGCGGCGATGGTGGTACCAATCGCACCGGGGCCTATCAGAGCTATAGCAGGGTGGTCAGACATTTTAAGTTCTCCTGATTTGATTAACCCATCAATAATGTGCCGGTGGCAATCACCGCACATGCCAGCATTTTTCTCAGCGTGAGTGTTTCGCCAAGGAACCAATAACCCAGAACAGCGGCAAACAGTACGCTGGTTTCGCGCAGCGCGGAGACGGCACCCATCGGTGCGGCCGTCATGGCATAAATAATAATGCCGTAAGCCAGCAGCGATACCAGACCTCCCGCGGCCGCACTGAGTAAACCAGGCCGCCAGCGCAGTAAGCTTTTTGTGTCGCGCAGAACGATATACAGCACTGGCATCAGCACTCCCCATAACATGCTCATCCACACGGTATAGGAAAACGGATTGCCGGAGACGCGTACGCCCATTCCATCCACTACGCTGTATGCGGCGATAAACGCGCCGGTAGCCAGGGTATATTTCAGGCCTGGCATCGCCAGTTTGCGGCTTCTCATTGCAAGCATAAGAATACCGCCAGAAATTAGCGCGATGCCAAGAAGGGTGTTAAAAGCGATCTTCTCCCCGGCGAACAGCGCTGCGCCACAGGTCACCATCAGCGGCGAGGAGCCGCGTGCAACCGGGTAGGTTTGCCCGAGATCCCCGCTCTGATAACTGCGTATTAAACACAGGTTATAGCTGACATGCAGCAGGGCAGATAACACCGCATATCCGATGCTCGCCCGGGCTGGCAGTGGCAGAAATGGCGCGATGACAACGCAGCTCAACGCAATCGCCACACACATGATGGTCATCGACCACAACCGGTCATTACCGCTGCGTAATAAGGCATTCCAGCTGGCATGCAGCAGGGCGGCGAATAATGTAAGTGAAATAATATGAGCGGGCATGTACCGATGCTAAACAGCCTGTCCCCGGATTAACAGTGAAGTGTTGTCATCGGGGTATGAGCAATGATTCATACTTCAGCGGTAACTTAACTGTGCCTGTTGTGATTCGGCCAGCAGCCAGTTACGGAATTTAATGATATGTGGCTGCGTTTCGATGCCTTGCGGACAGACGAAGTAATAGGCGGCCGGTGAAGGAAAATTGACGTCAAAGAGCCTGACCAGACTGCCCTCACGGATTTCTTTTTCTACGTGTCCGCTGCGCGCTAGCGCAATGCCCTGGCCCAGTAACGCGGCTTCAATCGTCATATTGGTGTCGGCGAAGCGTACACTCTCGTGCAGCACATCGGTGTTTATCCCGACCAGCTTAAACCAGGCATCCCATTTCGGTACCAGATCGGCTCCGTCACGCGTCAGCAAGGGAAAACGCAACAGTTCAGCAGGCCCGGAAGGGGTACCAAAGCTGGCTAAAAAAGCGGAGCTGGCCACCGGAAATAATTGTTCGCGGAACATAAATTCTGTATGCAGTGCCGCATAATTACCATGTCCGAAACGGATCGCCACATCGGAATCTGCGCTGGCGAAGTTGATGGCTTTATCCGTACTTTCCAGCGACACCAGAATCTCCGGATGCAAACGTGCTAATTCCGGCAGACGCGGTAACAACCACTTTAAGGCGAAAGAATAGGTGGTGCTGACACGCAGTCGCACCCGTCCTTTCTGTTCACGCAGATCCGCAAGTGTGGTTTCAAGTTTACTAAAGAATTCCCGTACCAGAGGGGCGAGCGCGGCACCGGCAGGTGTCAGGCTAAGGGTTTTACCCCGTTGGAAAAGTTGCAGGCCCCAGATTTCCTCCAGTTTTTTCAGCTGATGGCTGACCGCACTTTGTGTAATAAACAGTTCGTCTGCGGTTGAGGTAAACGTTGTGTGGCGGGTGGCCACTTCAAAGGCACGGAGTGTGGCTGTAGGAGGGAGGTCACGCATCATGGTGTTCCTGTTAATGAGCAAATGCTCATAATAGGGTATGGCGTAGCCAGTGCAAAAGATACGATGACAGAAAAATGGCCTGCGTTACAGGCCATTTCCATGTTGTTCTTAAAGGGTCAGAACGAGAAGCACGAACAACCTAAAGCACCCCAGAAGGCGTTGTCATCGGACACCGGGACATCAGAACCCCGGGCAATATCATGGCTGTGTTTATGCACGCCGCACGGGCCAACGCACTGATGTCCCTGACGAACCAGCCCGACACGCGCAACACCTTGTGGCGGTGCAGAGCGGTAATGTCCGGGTACCGTGGTGACCGGCGACCAGTCCGGCAGCACCGGAATCGCGGGCGGAGCCAGAGGCGAGAAGCTGCCGGCAGCATAGACCACTTTACCATCGACTACGGTCATCACTGATTCGATACCCTTGATACGTTCTTCCGGCACGCTGAAGAAATCTTCGGAAAGCACCGCCAGATCGGCCAGCTGTCCGGCTTTGATCTGACCTTTCTTGCCCTGTTCGCTGGAGAACCACGAGCTGCCCTGTGTCCACAGCATCAGCGCAGTTTCGCGGTCAATGCGGGCCTCATCATCATACATGGCCATGCCGCCTACTGTACGACCTGAAACCAGCCAGTACAGCGCCGTCCATGGGTTATAACTGGCAACGCGGGTCGCGTCGGTACCCAGTCCGACCGGCACGCCTGCGGACAACATTTTTGCCACCGGCGGCGTATGTTTAGTGGCTTCGATACCGTAACGGTCAGCAAAATATTCTCCCTGGAACGCCATACGATGCTGTACCGCAATGCCACCGCCCAGCGCTTTGACGCGCTCAATATTACGTTCGGTGATGGTTTCCGCGTGGTCAAAGAACCAGTGCAATCCGTTGAACGGAATATCGCTGTTCACTTTTTCAAAGACATCCAGCATCCGGCTGATCGATTCGTCATAGGTTGCATGCAGGCGGAACGGCCAGCGGTGCTCCACCAGATGACGCACCACGCGTTCAAGTTCGACCTCAGTTCCCGGCGGTAAATCCGGACGCGGTTGCAGGAAGTCTTCAAAGTCTGCCGCTGAAAATACCAGCATTTCACCTGCGCCGTTATGACGGTAGAAATCGGTACCCTGGCCAGGTTTGAGCATGTCAGTCCAGAGTTCAAAATCTTCCAGCTCGTGTTGCGGCCGCTGGGTAAACAAGTTGTAGGCAATGCGTACCGTCAGCTGATTTTTCTGATGAAGCTCATCAATGATCTGATAATCCTCAGGATAATTCTGGAAGCCGCCGCCCGCGTCTATGGCGCTGGTCAGGCCGAGCCGGTTCAGCTCACGCATAAACTGGCGTGTGGAATTCACCTGCTGCTCCAGCGGCAGTTTCGGACCTTTTGCCAGCGTTGAATACAGGATCATGGCGTTTGGTTTGGCGATCAACATGCCGGTCGGATTGCCGTTGCTGTCACGCTGAATTTCACCGCCCGGTGGATTTGGCGTGTCTTTGGTATAGCCGACCACTTTGAGTGCGGCGCGGTTGAGCAGAGCACGGTCGTATAAATGCAGGATAAACACCGGCGTATCCGGTGCGGCCTGGTTAATTTCATCGAGCGTAGGCATGCGGCGTTCAGCAAACTGAAACTCGGTCCAGCCACCGACGACGCGCACCCATTGCGGGCTTGGCGTACGCAGCGCTTGCTCTTTGAGCATACGCAGGGCATCGGCCAGTGAAGGTACACCTTCCCAGCGCAGTTCCAGATTATAATTCAGACCGCCACGGATCAGGTGCAGATGCGAGTCATTCAGGCCGGGAACGGCGGTATGGCCGTGCAAATCGACCACCTGCGTCTGTGCATCAGCAAACTGCATCACTTCATTTTCGGTACCGACAGCCAGAAATTTACCGTCTTTGATTGCGACGGCATTTGCCAGCGGTTTTTCTCTGTCAACGGTATGGAACTTGCCGTTAAGCAGGATCAGTGAAGCAACATTATTTATTGGATTCATTGGAAAATCTCCTGTTATTGCGCGGAAGAGCGCGTCAGCCATGAATGAAATACGCGTGTAACGATCGGCATCCAGAGGAAAACCACCAGCCCGACGACCGTAGCGTCATTAAGTAAATGACCGCCTTCGGTGCCTTTAAGCTGCGGCAAAAACTGCCCCCAAAACCAGGGCACAATGTGAGTCGATGGGTAAATCACCCCTAATGTCAGCAGATATTGTTTCCAGCGTGCTGGCGGGCGGACATTCGCACTTGGCGGGGTGAACCAGAATTCGGCGCCGGGACGCACCTCGGTGTTGTCGTTTTGCAATAACAGCGGGCTGACTTCGGCGACCAGTTGTTTACGCAGATCCGAGTTATGCCATGCGTTGAGGTTTTCCAGCGTGTCGAAACGCACCAGAATGGTGTAAGCATCGCCGCTGCGGTTCGGGCGTATAACGTTGACGCCCAGATGGCCCGGAAAGGTGCTGGCCTGCGGCATAATTTTATTCAGCCAGGCCTCGTATTGTGTTTCGCTGGCTGGCGCAATCTTGTGGGTAATAACGAGCGTGACATGTTGCTGGTGGGGCTGGGACAGGGACATACATCACCTCAGCTGATTAAAATAAAAGGGTTTATCGAATCAATGAAATGATGTTAGTCGGTGGGTTGAATCAATGATAGGTGAGAATTTTTGGGGACTTGTTAAGTTTTTTTGTTAATTACTGCGTGCCTGCAATATGCAAGCTACGCTGTTTCATCACACGATGCAGATTCGACTCCAGCCAGTCCGCGAGTCCGGCAACCTGATCTTTTACTTCAACGCCGAGCGGGGTCAGAGAATATTCCACATGTGGCGGCACCACCGGATAAGCGCGGCGGTCGATGAAACCGTCTTCTTCAAGGGATTGTAAAGTCTGCGCCAGCATTTTTTCACTGACACCACCGACTTTGCGGCGCAGCTCGCTAAAGCGCAACGTATTATCGCTGAGGGCGATCAGGATCAGTAAGCCCCAGCGGCTGGTGATGTGGCGTAGAATTTCGCGCGACGGGCAGTTGGGATCCAGCACTTCGCCCCGGCGGATTTGCTCTGTCAGTGGTAAACGTTCAGCGGGTTGTCCGGAAGAAATTATTTTCATACTAACCTTTGGGTGCGTACTTACGAAAAGTTAGTATATCGCATAGGATGTGCTTACGGCGACGCTTTTAGCGTCTTTAAAGTATAACTTTTCTGTCGAAGACTTTTTGGAGAAACCACTATGATCGCAGTTACCGGTGCTACCGGCCAGTTAGGCCGCCTCGTTATTGCCGCACTTTTGAAAAAAGTGCCTGCTCATCAGATAATTGCTGCGGTACGTAATCCGCAAAAAGCGCAGGACCTGGCAGAGCAGGGTATACAGGTACGTCAGGCCGATTACAGCCAGCCCGCCACACTGGATTCGGCTTTTGAAGGTGTCGAAAAATTGCTGCTGATTTCTTCCAGTGAAGTCGGTCAGCGCGAAGCGCAACATAACGCGGTCATCGATGCAGCAAAGCGTGCAGGCGTGCAACTGCTGGCCTACACCAGTTTGCTTCATGCAGACAAAAGTCCGCTGGGACTGGGTGTTGAACACCGTGCGACAGAAAAAGCATTAAGTGAATCCGCTATTCCTTTCGTGCTGCTGCGTAACGGCTGGTATACCGAAAACTATGCGGCAAGTATTGCCCCGGCGCTGGCACATAACGCGTTTATTGGTTCAGTGGGTGAAGGAAAAATCTCTTCCGCTGCGCGTCAGGATTATGCTGAAGCCGCCGCCGCAGTACTGACCCAGGAAAATCAGGCCGGTAAAATCTACGAACTGGCCGGGGATGATGCCTACACGCTGGCTGAATTCACTGCCGAAATTGCCCGTCAGTCCGGTAAAAAAGTCGATTATATCAACCTGCCGGAGGCGGATTTTGCCAAAGCGCTGCTCGGGGCCGGTTTACCGGAAGGTCTGGCGAATATGCTGGCTGATTCTGATGCGGGTGCCGGGAAAGGCGGCTTGTTTGATGATTCCCATACATTGAGCAAACTGATTGGTCGTCCGACTACGCCAGTTAAAGATGTCATTGCAGCGACGCTGAAAACGCTTTAATAAAAAAATGATTGCACTCCGGCCTGTTAATATCATGCCTTAACAGGCCGGTAATATTTTTAGATCACATCATCCTGCGTTGAAAGCAACACCAGCTCTAACAAGTTGCGACAAGCTTGCTGATTACTGACGTTGGTCTCCTGTTCCAGCTGACGCACCAGACCTTCAATGATGGCCTTATTGCTTACCGGATAATGGCTGGAGAGAAGTCCTGAAACGATAGTCCCGAGGATCTCCACTTCGCTTAATGTCGGCGTTTCCCGAACATTTAAATAATCACTGATTTCTGTAACTGTATGTTCTGCTTCGATTTGCATGTAGACCTCCTTAAACTTTTCAGCAGACTTGTCTCATGTGAAAAGTGCCTATTACCAGTCAGAAAAGAGAGTATTGTGAAGTTTCTCTTCACAATTTCCGGCCCTGACTCATCTGATCATTGAATTGCGCATCACGAAATCCCAGCCGTGAAAAAAACCTTTGGAAGAAGGGAAATCCAATTTTCCTTCCAAAGGCCAGGCTGAACACGCCCGTAAAAGACGGACTAATGATGAAGCAGGGGTAACAGAAAGTTATACAAAGATTTCAAATCTGTACAGGTATGGTCGTAAAATATCTTAAACTTTGTTGCTAGCAATCTAAAAAAAGCACAAAAAGTTCATCGTTCTGGTGTGTTAATACATTCACGTAACAATTAAGTTCCGCGCGTAATGGTTCAGAGCGTGAATTTATCTTCCTGTACAACTGAAATGGAGTGCGGCAAAATATGCGCCTTTTTTGCTCGGGTCATAGGCAATATCCGACAGTAGATAAGGAGTCATACGGTGAAAATCAATGTCATTGGCACCAGCGGAAGCGGGAAATCCACGCTTGCACGCAATATTTCTCAGAAACTGAATATTCCTTATATTGAACTGGATGCGCTGTTCTGGCGTCCGGACTGGCAGGGCACGCCGGATGACGAATTTTTTGCCCGTCTGGCAGAAAAACTGGCGGCCAGTGACGGCTGGGTGATTGACGGAAATTACAAACGTACGCAGGCAGTGAAATGGCGCCAGATCGATATGATCGTGTGGGTAGATTATTCGTTCGGACGTACGTTATATCAGGCGGTGAAACGCGCCGTCACCCGGGCATGGGGACAAAAGGAAATCTGGGCAGGCACAGGGAACCGTGAGTCGTTTCGTAAGAGCTTCTTCAGCCGGGATTCGATTATTCTCTGGACGTTGAAAACTTATGCGAAAAACCGGCGTCAATATCAGGCATTGTTTAACGATCCTGACTGGCAGCATGTTCGCTTTGTTCGTCTGACATCACCCAAGCAGACTCAGGATTTTCTGCATAATCTGACCCAGCTGTAACACTATCCGCGGGCTGAATGCCCAGGGCGTTGCCCGTGCACTGTTGAGTAAGTTTTCCGGATTAACTTGCTGATAATACATGATTTCTTCGCCTGTCTCCCACACCCAGACATAGCGTCCTGTCGTAAGGCTGGTGTCAATCGTGACAGGCCATTTACCTGTCTTATTCCATCTTGAGCTATACCAATCTATGACATCCTGATTATTCACCATAAGCGGTCATTCTCTCTCGCACAGGTGTTGTAACGACGGGTGCTTTTCCAAACAATTTGAGATATGTCACTCGCAGGAATTACAACACCTGGGAAAGGGATCCAGCGCGCCACAAATGCCCCAGGATTATCGACATAGGAGAATTTGAGGCGTTTGATACTTCCAGTTGTCAGTGTGCGCCGCCGTCATCTTTAAGCCATAGGTAAGCGGGTATTGCCATTTTGATAAGTCCCATTTAACAGTGAGGGTATAGTTATGCCCATCAATCGCCGAAAACAATTAGCACCGAAAACAATTAGCGGAAATCGTAATAAATTGATTTTCAGAGGCTTATTATTGGTGAGCATTCATCATCGGGACGGTGCAAGAGTGCCTTAGTACCTTTTGGGGCAATACGGCGCTGAATGCAGATTAATGACCGGAATTATGGAACGAAGCGGCCTTCACGTAATCAAGCCACAAGGTTTTACGGCAAAGTTATACTGAATCCTCCATCATCGACTTCAGCAGACGGACTAAATGCTGTTGATCGTCCGGAGAAAGTCTTGCCAGAAATTCAGTATCTACCTGCTGACCGGCGGGCCGGATTTTCGCGAGAACCGCTTTCCCCTCCGCCGTCAGTGTAATAAAACGCCGGCGTTTATCTGCCGGATCGGCTGCACGGATCAGCAGCCCGCGTGTTTCAAGACGTGCCAGCATTTCAGCCAGTGTCGCTTTACTGCTGAAGGCGACATCCGTGAGTTGGACCTGCTCAATTCCGGGGTTTTCAGCAATAGCGCGTAACACTGCATACTGCGGTTTCGTCAGTTCCGGGATGCACTGCTGCCATCTCGCAGTGTGTTGCTGGAATACCTTACGCATTAAGTGAAAGGCTTCCTGTCTCAATTGTGTGCTCATCATCATTTCCCGAATTTCTTATTGGTCTGACTCTATCTTAGCAATCTCTGAAGAACGAATGTGACAAGCTATCGCAGGGTTCTCAAAAAGGGCATAAGAGAAGGATTATTCTCATAAGAACAAAGCGCTTTTCTTGTAAAGGAGAATCAGCCTGTCTCTCAGGCCGATTCTCCTGACCAGACGAACATCCGGAGTGTGTTCTACTAAACGGATCTCATCATGTTACCGGTATCACACAAATCAAAAATCATAAGAAATTTATGATATCTCGCAATTGTCGCTCTCTTTTAACCATTCTATAACAAGTCCTCGGACCACGGACGGACTGACTTTTTTATGTTTAACCCTACAAAAGGCAGGACGAAAAATGACTGCGAAACTATCCGTAACTGCGAAACTATCCGTAAAAGAAAAGGTGAGCTACGGTCTGGGGGATATGGCGAGCCATATTGGCCTGGATAATGTGATTATATTTTTGACGTTTTATTACACCGATGTTGTGGGATTACCGGCAGTATTTGTCGGAACAATGTTTCTGGTTGCCCGCGTCGCTGACGCCATTGTGGACCCCGCGATGGGGCTGATCGCTGACCGGACGCAAACGCGTTTCGGTAAATTCCGGCCTTATATTCTCTGGCTGGCGTTACCTTTCGGAGCCAGCTGTTTGCTGGTTTATGCGGTACCGGAATCCCTGACCTTGGGCGGAAAGATGGTATACGCCAGTGTCACCTATTGCGTGATGATGCTGATGTATACCGCCATCAACATTCCTTATTGCTCGATGGGCGCGATCATCACGCCTGATAATACCCAGCGTATTTCCCTGCAATCCTATCGGTTCTTCCTTGCCACGCTGGGTGGCGCAATGTCCACCTTCCTGATGATGCCGCTGGCAGAGATGATGGGTGGCGGCAATAAACTTGACGGCTATTTTGGTGCGATGGCAATCATGGCGTCGATCGCCGTGGTGATGTTCCTGTTGTGTTTTTTAAACACCAAAGAACGTATCAGTGCGCCGCCGACGCACGAGAATTTTCTCTCCGATTTACGTGATTTAGTGCGTAACGACCAGTGGCGCGTGGTGGCGGCGCTGATCTTCTTCAATATCTCCTTCGGCGTAGTACGCCTCGGCGCGATGATGTACTACGTCACCTATTATCTTGGCCACGCCAGCTACTTTATGTGGCTGCTGGCTGCACATATTGTGGGTAAGAGTCTCGGCAGTTTGCTGGTAAAACCGCTGACCCGCAACCGCAGCAAACTCTCGGCCTTCACGCTGTGCGCGGTGCTGACCGGTGCGCTGAGCGCGGCGATTTTCTTCGTTCCGGCATGGATTTCCCTGCTGGTGGGCATGACGTTGCTGGTTTCAACCTTCTATCAGGTCACTACCACACTGATGTGGGTGATGATGTCTGACGTGGTGGATTACGGCGAATACAAGCAAGGCAAGCGCATGGATGGCACGGTGTTCTCCACTTTGCTGGCGATCCTCAAAATGGGGATGGCGGTGAGCGGAGCGGTGGTCGGCTGGACACTGGGCATAAGCGGTTACGTGCCCCATGCTGCCCAGCAGAATACCGTCGCGATGTTGTCGATTATCGCATTGTTCTCACTGGTGCCGGGCATCTTGTCGATGTTCAGTGCATTGTCGATGCGCTGGTACAAACTCAATGACGCCACCATGAAACAGATTAATCAGTCCAAAATTTCCCGGGAACATGAGCCTGAACGTCAGGCCACCTTGCATACACAGGAGTCCGCATGAGCGAATTAATCGCCGAAAAAAACCGTATCCTCTGGCATTTCGATCAACAAACGCTGGTGATTGAGCCCTGGGGCGAAAACAGCCTGCGCGTGCGGGCCACCTGCCGGCCTGAGCTCAATGATTCGTTATGGGCGCTACTGCCAGCGGATGTTCAGCCACAAGCTGAGATCAGCCGCAGCGCAGAAACCCTGACGCTGCGCAACGGCAACATCACAGCATCGGTGAATATCAAAGGGCAGCTGGCGTTTTATAACTCACGCGGCGAGCTGATCCTTGAGGAATTCTGGCGTCAGCGTTCCACCGTCGGCATCGGTGCGACGGAGAAAAGTCAGGACAAATACATCAGTGCGCTAAAGATGGATGCCCGCGAATTTAAAGCCATTCCCGGCGGTAAGCATCAGCTGACCGTACGTTTTGAGTCGCGCGCGGATGAGAAAATCTATGGCATGGGGCAATACCAGCAAAATTGTCTGGATCTGAAAGGCTGCACACTGGAACTGGCACAGCGAAACTCCCAGGCCAGTGTGCCGTTTATGCTTTCGAGTCTGGGGTATGGCATGTTGTGGAACAATCCGGCGATTGGTGAGGCGACATTCGGCAAAAATATTACCCGCTGGGAAGCGCAGGTCACGGAGCAGATGGATTACTGGATCACCGCTGGCGATACGCCCGCTGAGATCATGCATCAGTATGGCCGTGCAACCGGCACCGCGCCGCAGATGCCGGAATATGCCACGGGTTTCTGGCAGTGCAAATTGCGTTACCGCACACAGCAGGAGGTGCTGGAAGTCGCGCGTGAATACAAGCGCCGCAACCTGCCTGTTTCGGTTATTGTCATCGACTTCTTCCACTGGCCGAATCAGGGCACCTGGTGTTTTGACCCGGTGGACTGGCCGGATCCGAAAGCGATGGTCGCTGAGCTGAAATCACTGGGTATCGAAACCATGGTGTCGGTCTGGCCGACGGTTGACAGCCGGACAGAAAATTATAAGGAGATGAAATCAAAAGGTTACCTGGTGAACACGGATCGTGGTGTATCGGTGAATCTTGATTTCCTTGGCAACTGCACCTTCTTTGACGCCACACATCCCGGCGCACGTCAGTTTGTCTGGGAGAAAGTAAAGCAAAACTATTACGATTTGGGGATCCGTACCTTCTGGCTGGATGAAGCTGAGCCGGAATACCGCGCCTATGATTTCGATAACTATCGCTATCATCTCGGGCCGGTGCTGGAAGTCGGCAACATTTATCCGCAGAAGTTCGCGCAGGGCTTTTACGAGGGGTTACAGCAGGAAGGCGAGCATGAGATCGTTAATCTGGTGCGCTGCGCCTGGGCGGGCAGTCAGCGATATGGTGTGCTGGCGTGGTCGGGCGATATCCATTCTTCTTTTCACGCGCTGCGTAATCAGATTGTCGCTGGCCTGAATATGGGGCTGGCGGGTATCCCGTGGTGGACGACGGATATCGGCGGGTTCCAGGGCGGGAATGTTAATGATCCGATATTTCAGGAGTTACTGATCCGCTGGTTCCAGTGGGGTGTGTTCTGCCCTGTTATGCGTCTGCATGGTTACCGTGAGCCACAAATTCAGCCGCCGGAACCGTGGCGTGACGGCATTGCGCAATGCAACAGCGGCGCACCAAATGAAGTCTGGAGCTACGGCGAAGAGAATTACACGCTGATGAAGAACGGGTTATTCCTGCGGGAGAAACTGCGTCCGTACATCAGCCATGTGATGCAGGAAGCGCATGAGAAGGGGGATCCTGTAATGCGCACGATGTTCTATCAGTATCCGGCTCAGGCTGAAAGCTGGCAGGTGGAAGATCAGTATATGCTTGGCGCCGATATTCTGGTCGCCCCGGTGTTGTACGCCGGTCAGCGCGAGCGGGAAGTGTGGTTACCGGCGGGAGAAACGTGGGTGGCGCTGAATGGAGAACGCTATGAAGGGGGAAGAGCGATTAGGGTCGCCGCCCCAATGAGTGAAATTCCTGTGTTTGTGCGGGAGGGGGCAGACCCGGCTGCACGGGCGATTTTGTAATCTGGTTGCAGATGGCCGCTGCAACGGGGCGGCTGCCTGGAACAGAAGGGTGACAGTTTCGGTTTTTCAATAGCGGTGATCGCACAACGCGCTGCGCCGAAACTGCCCAAGAGAGGGAAAGCACTTCCCTCTCTTGGATCTCTCCCCGCTTTTCTACTTCGCGCTCCGCTCGCTGGCACCGCACAGCGGCAATCTCCTACTTATCACAAAACCGTTAACTCTCCGCGAGGATTCCGTAATCCCTCCCCTTGTAGTCTGATGTCATCGACAGTAACCGCAACGGTGGCAACAATGATTAACAGACGTAATTTCCTGCTGGGCAGTGGTGCGGTCTCGGCCGCTGCGCTGATGGGGTTGGTCCCGTCACTGTTTTCCCGCAGCGCCGACGCACAGGCGAAAACTGCGAAATTCGACATTATGCTCACTGAGGCTCAGTGGCATCAGCGCCTCAGCGATGATCAATACCGCATTTTGCGTGAGGCGGGCACTGAACGGCCTTATTCCAGTCCGTTAAATGACGAACACCGGGTGGGTGAATTTGCCTGTGCAGGCTGCAATCTTGCTCTTTTCTCCTCGGCGACCAAATTCGACAGCCATACCGGCTGGCCGAGTTTCTGGAAACCTCTGGGCAACGCCGCGCAAACCAGCCGGGATACCTCGCTCGGTATGGTTCGCGATGAAGTGCATTGTCGCCGGTGTGGCGGACATCTGGGGCATGTGTTTGATGACGGTCCGCAGCCGACCGGCCTGCGCTATTGCATGAACGGGCTGGCGATGACGTTCACTCCAAAAGCTTAATCAGTCAGGAAATTACCCATGAAAATTGCATCGAAAAAAATGCGTCATTACAGTCTGATCGCCGGACTGGTGCTGGCGTCAGCGTTCGCGTTCCAAAATAATGCCTGGTCATGGGGCGGGGGCGCTGAACCGGCGGTGGTAATCCCCGCACCGGCAAAAGATGAACCTGCGGGTACGTCGCACAGCGAGACGGCGTTGTTTGCCGGTGGCTGTTTCTGGGGAATTCAGGGCGTGTTTCAACACGTGAAAGGCGTGACCAGCGCGGTGTCCGGTTATGCGGGCGGCGACGCGCGAACGGCGAGTTATGAACAGGTGAGTACCGGCGATACCGGCCACGCAGAATCGGTCAAAATTACCTTTGATCCGTCGCAGGTGACGTATGGCGAACTGCTGCATATTTTCTTCTCGGTGGGGCATAACCCGACAGAGTTAAACCGTCAGGGTCCGGATACCGGCAGTCAGTATCGCTCGGCGGTTTTCCCGCTCAGTCAGGCTCAGGCAGAAGTGGCGAAAGCGTATATCGCTCAGCTCGATGCCAGCCACAGTTACAGCGAGCCGCTGGTGACAAAAGTGGAAAGCAGTGCACACTTTTATCCGGCAGAGGCTTATCACCAGAACTTTTTAAACGATAATCCGGATTATCCGTACATCGTGGTGAACGACCTGCCAAAAATTAACGACTTAAAACAGCATTTCCCGGCGGATTATCGCGAACAGCCGGTGCTGGTGAAGCAATAACGGGGCATGATCTGTTTATCACTCAGCCCGGCAGGCTTCTGGTCTGACCGCCTGATCCGGGCTGAATTCTCTTCAGATTGATGCAATCGGGTGAATTTACTTCGCCAGCAGTTCTTTCCGGACGATTTCTGCGCCGGCACTTAACGCATCTAACTTGCCTCTTGCTACGCCACGCGGTAATGGGATCATGCCGCAGTTGGTGCAAGGATAGAGTTTGTCGGCGTCAACATATTGCAGTGCTTTTCGAAGCGTAGCGGCGACTTCCTCGGGTGTTTCAATAGTATTGGTTGCCACATCGATAGCACCGACCATCACTTTTTTACCCCGGATCAGCTCCATCAGCTCCATCGGAACATGGGAGTGATGACATTCCAGTGAAATAATATCGATATTAGATTTTTGTAGTTTTGGGAAAATCTCTTCGTATTGTCTCCACTCTGTTCCCAGCGTTTTTTTCCAGTCTGTATTGGCTTTGATACCATAGCCGTAGCAGATGTGGACAGCCGTTTCACATTTCAACCCTTCAATGGCTCTTTCTAACGTGGCAATACCCCAGTCGTTCACTTCATCGAAGAACACGTTAAATGCCGGTTCATCAAACTGGATAATATCGACACCCACAGCCTCTAATTCCCGGGCTTCTTCATTGAGAATTTTAGCGAATTCCCAGGCGAGTTTTTCGCGACTTTTATAGTGATTATCATAGAGCGTGTCGATCATCGTCATCGGCCCCGGAAGAGCCCATTTGATCGGCTGTGTTGTTTGCTGGCGCAAAAACTTCGCATCTTCGACAAAAACGGCCTTTTGACGACTGACCGGGCCAACAACAGTCGGCACACTGGCTTCATAACGGTTGCGAATCTTAACGATCTCGCGGTTCTCGAAATCAACGCCGTTGAGGTGCTCAATAAAGGTCGTGACGAAATGCTGGCGCGTTTGCTCGCCATCGCTGACGATATCAATACCTGCCTGTTGCTGATCTTCCAGACACAAACGCAGCGCATCTTTTTTGCCGTCGAGTAACTCCTGACCTTCAAGCTTCCAGGGTGACCAGAGTGTCTCCGGCTGCGCAATCCAGGAGGGCTTAGGTAAACTGCCCGCAGTCGATGTCGGTAATAATTTTTTCATCACAGGTGACCTTATATTTTTAGTAAATCAAAGAACGGAATGAGCAGACCATTGTTTAAGAACAGTTTGGTAAGGTTTAATAAAATGTTCCTCGGTAAATTTCCCCTGCTCAACAGCCAGCTGGCTACGTTCTTCCCGGTCATAAACAATCCGGGTTAATGAATAATCCTGGAAATTCAGGCTTGGCTGATACTGTTTTCCGGCCGCGGAGTTAGCATTGTAAATTTCAGGGCGGTATATCTTCTGGAAAGTCTCCATCGTGCTGATGGTACTGATCAGCTCAAGATTGGTGTAATCGCTGAGCAAATCGCCACTGAAGTAAAACGCCAAAGGTGCAACGCTGTTTTCAGGCATGAAGTATCGCGCCCGCAATCCCATTTTGGCGAAATATTCATCAGTCAGGGAAGGTTCGTCCTGCTGATATTCGATGCCTAATACAGGATGTTGATTGCCGGTACGGTAATAAGTGTTTTTACTTGAGACGCTCAGGCAAATAACGGGTGTTTTATTAAAGAATTCTTTGTAAATATCGGAATTAATGAAACGCTTAAAGATATCACCGTGTAATACACCAAAATCATCCGGCAGGCTAAATCCGGATTTATTCTTATTATGCTCCGGCATTAAAACGCTAAAATCATAATCCCGTACATAAGAAGAAAAATTATTACCTAAAATACCGTCAAAACGTTCATGGGTTTTTTTATCAACGATAGTGGTTTTTAATACTTCAATCACCGGAAAAACGTCGCTCTTCCCTGCAATATTAATGTTTAACTGGGCTGTAATGATATCGAGTTCAACGGAGTAGCGGTCACCCACAGGGTTGTCCCAATGCGCCAGTGAATTGAAACGATTGTCAATCATCACTAAGGTGTTGCGCAGGTTTTCCTGGCGTTTTTCACCCCTTGCCAGATTGGCAAAGTTAGTCGTAATACGCGTATTTTCCGAGGGGTTATAGTCTTCGTCAAAACGAAGGCTTTTAATAGTGAATGTAATTTCTTTTTTCATTTTTATCAGGTGTCCTGGCTGCTGAAAAACCTAAATTATTTCAGTAGCCTTCATATTTTTAAGAGTGAATCGCGATGACTCTTTTATGCCTGAGTCATTGAGTGAAAAAAAGTGATTTAAATTCACTGAACATGAGAAAAATTCATGAGGGATCAGAAAGAGGATCGCAGTACTTTTTGAGGCAGACGCAGTACCCGAATCAGACGCTTGTTTTTCGATGCGTCAAAAAGATCCCCAAAAAGGGCCCAAGCCCGTCACGAACATCCGCAATAAAAAACGGGTTAAACAGAGTGCCTGCAATGAACGAATCGACATATTTTTACCCTTCAGCGTTATTAACCAGCTTCATACGCGATGAAGTATAAGCAGGATTTTTTCATCCGGGATGACAGGAATGTTAAAACTCAGGGTGTGGTTTTCAGAGTTGCCGCCCCTCCTTAACGCCTGAAGGATATTAAGGAGGGGCGGTGGTGAGGTGTAGCCATCAGATTGTTTATATTACAACTTTCTCAATTTGCCGCTTTCGCACGCTGCTTCAGGGCGTAGAAAAGCACCACGGCGAAGCATACCATCGGCAGCGCATAGGAAATCGCGGTGTTGTAGTGATCGGCAATCGCACCCATCAGGTATGGCATCACCGCGCCACCCACAATCGCCATGATCATCACAGAGCTGGCGCGTTTGGTCTGTTTGCCCATATTCTTGACGCCCATTGCAAAAATGGTCGGGAACATGATCGACATGAAGAAGAAAATCGCCACCAGTGCAATCACCGACACGTTATCAATCCCCGCGACCACCACGCCGCACAGCACAATATTAATGATGGCGTAAACTACCAGCAGCGTGGCCGGACGGACAAAGCCCATCAGCCAGGTACTGAAGAAACGGCCAACCATAAAACTTACCATACCGACGGAAAGCAGGTAAGACGCATTCTGATTCGACAGCGTGTGCCAGTGTTCGGTGGTGTAGTTAATGAAGAACGCGCCGACACCTACCTGGGCCGCGACGTAGAAGAATTGTGCAATCACACCACCGGTGAAATGGGCATGCTGCCATAATCCTTTTCCGCCACCCTGATCCCCGGCCGCGCTTTGCTCACGAATATCCGGCAATTTGGTGCGCCCGAACAGGAAGGCAATCAGAAGCACTAACACGGCGATGGCGACGTAGGTAGTTTTTACAGATGACAAGCCGTCCGCCGTGGTGCCCTGCGTGGCAGAGAAGAACAGCGAACCGCCGATAATCGGGCCGATAAACTGTCCTAAGCCATTGAATGACTGAGAAAGGTTCAGGCGACGTTCTGCTCCGGCCGGATCGCCCAGCACGGTAGCGAACGGGTTAGCGGCGGTTTCGAGACAACCCAGACCGAGGGCGATCACGAACAGCGCGAACAGAAACATAGCGAAACTGCCTGCGGAGGCGGCAGGCACAAACAACAGCGCGCCCAGTGCATAGAGACATAATCCGACCAGGATCCCGGCTTTATAGCCAAACCTGTCCATGAAGAAACCGGCAGGCAGGGCGATGATAAAATATGCCCCGAAATAGGCGGCCTGTAACAGGCCAGACTGGGCTTTATTGACGTGTAAGACTTCCTGGAAATGTTTATTCAGGACATCCAGCAACCCGTAGGATAAACCCCACAGGAAAAACAGCGTGGTGACCAAAATGAACGCCAGGCGGAAACCGGACGTCGTTTTGCGCTGCGCATAAGCGGGCGCGGCAGTTTTATCGGCGAGCATAGTGTATTCCTCAGTATCTGGTAACGCATGTAGGGGGTCAGCTCAGGTGGCTGATTTTTTATGTCAGATAACGTGAAAAACGTGATGAACTCCCTGAGAGTAGGGAGAGCTTTTGCTCCTCCCACATTCACAGGGTTGAGCGGGTTTTGCTTTGCTCCTCCCCTTCGCAGGGGAGGGAGCCGACCGGGTTTAACTCAATCTGTTCAGCAAGCGAAAAAATCATCTCCATTTCCACCCACTTTTTACCGGCGGGTGTCCACGGCGTGGGGCGCTGATATTTCCACATCAGGGCTTCCCACTCACACACTTTCGGATCCTCCAGACTGCGGCGTTCGAACAGCCCGCTGTCAAACTCTTCCGTGGTTTCCATCACCATCATCAGCCGGTTGCCCAGCCGGTAAATTTCCATCTCTGCGATGCCATAACGGCGCAGATGCGCGGTAATTTCCGGCCAGATTTTGCGGTGATGACGCTGATATTCTTCGATAAGCGCCGGATCGTCCGCCAGATCCAGTGCCTGACAATAGCGGCGCTTCATGTCAGCGCCCGGTCAAGATGCATATAACCACCGTCCACGGTCAGCCACTGGCCGGTGGTGTGAGACGCGCGGGAAGAGAGCAGGAATACCACGGTGTTGGCGATTTCCTGCGGCGTGGTCATCCGCTGTCCCAGCGGAATATGCGAGGTGATTTGTTGCAACTTTTCGTCGGGATGATCGAAGCTTTTGATCCAGCGTTCGTACAGTGGCGTCATGACCTCTGCCGGGATCACGGCGTTCACGCGGATGCCGTCGCCGAGCAGCGCCGCCGCCCATTCACGGGTCAGCGCCAGAATGCCGCCTTTGGCTGAAGCGTAACCGCTGGTGTTGCCTTGTCCGGTTAAGGCGGTTTTCGAGCTGATATTAACGATCGCCCCGTGGCTTGCGCGCAGGGCTTCCAGGCTCAGGTGTGCCATCAGGTAATAGTGGATCAGGTTTTGTTCTAACGATTGCACAAAGGCTTCCCGACCGGCGTCCAGTCCGACGCTGTCGTTGGCTCCGGCATTGTTCACCAGCCCGTCGATGCTGCCATAGCGGGTAAGCACCTCCTGTACCGCCGCCGTGCAACTGGCTTCGTCGCGCAGTTCGGTCAGCACAAAACTGGCCTGCGGGGAAAGCTGTTGCAGTGTATGCATCAGTTGATTGGCAGGTTCGGTATTGCTGATGATCACCGGAATGGCACCTTCTTCCGCCAGCGTCAGCGAAATCGCCGCGCCAATACCGGACCCGCCGCCGGTGACGATCACCACTTTATTTTGCAGATGCAGATTCATCAGTCATTTCCTGTAATCGGTAAAGGCTGTAATCGGTAAACCGTGCAGGCATTGCCGCCATATATGGCAGCCTGCTCGTCAGAACTGAGTGAGGCCGTGGCCTGTTCACATAAATCCCATGGATTTTCATCGCCGCCAGCCAGTAAGCACACCGGCCAGTCGGAGCCAAACATCAGGCGTCCGGGCCCGAAAACCTCCAGTGCGGCATCGAAATAGGGCAACAGGTCGCGGGCAGACATCCCCGCCGGGCGCGGCTCAGTCAGTAGCCCGGAAAGCTTACAACTGACGTGTTGTAACGCCGCCAGCGGGGCGATTTGTTTCTTCCAGTACGCAGCGCCCAGGGTGAGATCCGGCTTGCCGAGGTGATCGAGCACCAGAAAATGCCCGTCATGCCTTATGGCAAACTGTACGGCTTCGGCAAGATGGCGGTGCGTCACCAGAATTTCATAAACATATTCCTGCAGCTGAAGCTGGCGAATACCGGCATTGATGGCCGGATCTGCCAGCCATTGTGCAGGCGAAGGTTCATCCTGAACCTGATGACGAAAGCCGCGCAGCAGCGGGTGTGAGAGAGCATCCAGCTCCTGTTGCAGCGCGGACGATGACAGATCGACCCAGCCGGTCACGGCGCACACAAAGTCAGTTTTTCCGGCGATATCCAGCAGCCATCGGGTTTCACTGGTGCATGAGCATGCCTGAACCAGTACCGTGCCCTGAATGTTGTGACGTTGTAACGTTGACGTCAGTGTTTCCGGCAAGAAATTCTGTTTCAGCACCGTCATTTCATCGCTTATCCAGCGGTAGTCCTGCGGGGTGTAGCGCCAGAAATGCTGATGGCTGTCGATTCGCATCATCGGCCTCCTCCTTGCTGCTTTTTCGATCATTAAGGTCAGGCGTGATGGCGGTATTTTTCGACCGACGCCTCATGCATCTCGACAGAGAATCCCGGTGCCTGTGGGGGCATATAAGCTGCGCCGCGAATATCGCACGGGTGTACAAAATGCTCGTGAAGATGGTCAACGTATTCAATGACCCGACCGTCGTGCGTACCTGAAATGCACAGGTAATCAATCATGGACAGATGTTGGACGTATTCGCATAACCCGACGCCGCCCGCGTGCGGGCACACCGGCAGATTGTATTTGGCGGCCATCAGCATCACGGCCAGCACTTCATTAACTCCCCCCATGCGACAGGCATCAATCTGCACCACGTCGATGGCTTCGCGCATAATGAACTGCTTAAACATGATGCGGTTCTGGCACATTTCGCCGGTGGCGACCTTAACCGGCGCAACGCCCTGACGGATTTTGCGGTGACCTTCGATGTCGTCCGGGCTGGTCGGTTCTTCGATAAACCAGGGTTTGGCAAAGGCGAGGGCATTCACCCACGGGATCGCCTCGTCGGTTTCCCACACCTGGTTGGCGTCGATCATCAGTTTGCGATCCGGGCCGATGACTTCGCGGGCAATGCGCACGCGGCGGATGTCGTCTTCGAGGTCGCGCCCGACTTTGAGTTTCAGATAATCGAAACCGGCGTCGACCGCTTCCTGGCATAAACGGCGCAGTTTGTCATCGGGATAGCCCAGCCAGCCTGCTGACGTGGTGTAGCACGGGTAGCCTTCTGCCAGCAGTTTCTCTCTGCGTTGGGCCTTGTTGTCAGTGCGTTGCCGCAATAAGGTCAGCGCCTCCTGTGGCGTAATGCAGTCGGTGATGTAGCGAAAATCGATGCAGCGCACCAGCTCTTCCGGTGACATGTCAGCCACCAGTTGCCACAGGGGTTTACCGGCGGCTTTGCTCCACAAATCCCACACCGCGTTAACTACCGCGCCGGTCGCCAGATGGATTGCGCCCTTATCCGGACCAATCCAGCGCAACTGACTGTCGCTGGTAAAATCGCGCCAAAATTTACCCATATCGGCGGTGATGTCTGCCAGTTCGCGCCCCACAATCAGGTGTTCCAGCGCCTTGATCGCTACGCAGCAGATTTCGTTGCCGCGCCCGATGGTAAAGGTCAGTCCGTGGCCTTTCAGCGCAGGATTGTCAGTGTCTAAAATCACATAGGCAGCGGAATAATCCGGATCCGGGTTCATGGCATCCGAGCCATCGAGCGCCAGCGAGGTCGGGAAGCGCACATCTTCAACACGTAAAGCCGTAATCGTTGTCATCGCAAAATTCCTTTAGCGTAAAGGGGTTATGCCTGCACTGTCTTCTGACGCTGTTCACCCAAACCTTCAATGCCAAGCCGCATGACCTGACCGGCTTTCAGGTATACCGGTGGTTTTTGCCCCAGTCCGACGCCCGGCGGTGTGCCGGTAGAAATGATGTCGCCGGGTTGCAGGCTCATGAAACGGCTGAGATAACTGATGATTTCGGGGATGCGGAAAATCATGGTGCGCGTATTGCCGTTCTGATAGCGTTTGCCGTCCACTTCCAGCCACAAATTCAGCTGGTGCGGGTCAGGGATTTCATCCGCCGTCACCAGCCACGGGCCGGTCGGACCAAAGGTGTCGCAGCCTTTGCCTTTGTCCCAGGTACCGCCGCGTTCAATCTGAAATTCGCGCTCAGAGACATCGTTGATCACGCAGTAACCGGCGATGTGTGACATCGCATCGGCTTCGCTGATATAGCGCCCGCCGGTGCCGATCACGACACCAAGCTCTACTTCCCAGTCGGTTTTAACCGAATCCCGGGGGATCTCTACGTCATCGTTTGGTCCGACAATCGCACTGGTCCATTTGCTAAAAACTACCGGTTCTTGCGGGATTTCTGCGCCGGTTTCGGCCGCATGATCGGCGTAGTTCAGCCCGATACAGATGAATTTCCCCACACTACCCACACAGGCACCCAGACGGGGTTCGCCGCTGACCCGTGGCAGGCTGTGCGGATCGAGCTGGCGCAGCTTATCCAGCGTTTCGGGCTGTAAAAATTCGCCACGGATATCGGCGATATGTGCGCTGAGATCGCGTAACTGGCCGTTGTCATCCACCAGGCCCGGGCGCTCAGAACCCGGATTGCCGTAACGTAATAATTTCATGTGTCAGTATCCTTCTGTGAAAGTCAGATGTTGTTAGCCGCGGTCGACTCAGTTGCTCCAGCCGCCGTCAATAATTTGCACCGTGCCGGTGGTATAAGAACTGGCGTCGGAGGCCAGATACAGTGCCAGCCGGGCGATTTCTTCGGTTTTACCGATGCGCCCGATCGGCTGGCGGGCAACGAACGCGGCGTATACCTCAGCTTCGCTGCGGCCTTCGGCCTGCGCCTGTGCGGCAATACGCTGGCGCAGGGACGGAGATTCCACCGTGCCCGGACAAATCGCGTTACAGCGAATGCCTCGGGTGACGTAATCCGCAGCAACAGAGCGGGTCAGGCCAATCACAGCCGCTTTTGAGGCGCTGTATGCAAAGCGGTTCGGCACACCTTTGATGCTCGAGGCAACGGATGACATGTTGATCACTGAACCGCTGCCGCGCTCAAGCATGGCGGGCAGAAAAGCGCGGATCATGTGAAACATCGCAGTGACATTGAGATCGAGCGCAAACTGCCATTCGTTTTCTGTACAGGCGAGGATATCGCCGCTGTGGACCACCCCGGCGCAGTTGAACAGCACATCGAGCGGGCCGGTTTCTTCTGCCAAAGCAGCAATCGCCCGTGGATCTGTCACATCAAGTAAGCGCGGGGTAATCCCCGTAATATCCTGTAATGCACCGATATTGATGTCGGTGGCAATTACCTCGGCACCCTCCAGGGCAAAAAGCGTGGCGGTGTTGAAGCCAATACCTTGTCCGGCGGCGGTGATCAGAACTTTTTTCCCTGCCAGGTTCATAACAATTCCCCATCAAATATCGCTTTATAGGTCTAATGGTCAGGCCATTGAAGGTGAAAAAAACGCGTTAAAAGCAGTGCTTTTTGCTAAGATGTTCGGCAAGCTTCTGCTTAAAACGCCATTCCCGTTAACCAATTTTTTACATGCATAAAACAAATCAGCAAGATTTTTGTCCGAAAAATGCTAGCTGAATCACTTAATGAGAATTGACCTCAGGTGTGCGATGCCGATAAAAAAGTTAGAAAATCCCAGAATATACAGGCAGATAGCTGACCAGCTAAAAACGTTGATTGATAATAAAGAATTTCCACCCGGCAGTCGTCTTCCGGCTGAACGTGAACTGGCGAGTCAGTTACAGGTGAGCCGCGCCTCGGTGCGTGAAGCCCTGATTGCGCTGGAAGTGATCGGGCTGGTGGATGTGCGGGTGGGAAACGGCGTAATTGTCCGTCAGCCGCCTGTCGTTGCGGCTACGCCCTCGCTGGAGCCGGTGATGTCTCAGGCGGGACGCAATCAGTGGGCGGACGTGGACGATGAGCTGAATATCGCGCTGGATTTTACTGCTGAATTGCCCCCTTTTTCGCTGTTGCAAACCCGCCGTCTGATAGAACCTGAAACGGCCGCACTGGCGGCAAGAAACGCAACTGACGAGGAACTGGCGGCGATCAGGCAGGCATATGAGCAGAATTGTCGCGATAACCGGCATGGTTCAGCAACGCATCCCGGCGACCGTTTATTTCATATCCGCATCGCTCAGGCCAGCGGTAATCCGGCCTATGCATTTATCATCGCCCACCTGCTTGGCCACCGTTATGGCACCATGTTCCGTAGCCTGCAATTACATTACACCCCGCAGGACATGCCGCACCGTTCTGAGATTGAACACCTTGAGATCCTGACGGCGCTGGAGGCCAGAGACAGTCGCGCCGCCAGGAAGGCGATGAAGGAACATCTGGATGCGGTGATTAAGATTTTTGGGCAAGGGTAAGAAAAGCCGCTGCATGTCATCACTTATTTTTAATGCGATTTCATTCCGGCGGCTGTCATCATCATTCTGAATAAGAATGCCACCACAGCCAGCGATAATACACTTAACGTATAAATGATTATCAGCCAGACGACGCGCTTCCAGAATGGCTGCTTCCTATTGATTGTCTGATCCTGCATCAGGAACCTCCTGTGAAAACCGGGCGAAAATAATGCCGTCACGCCGCCCGGTAATATTCAGATCAATGATAACCCTCGTTTTCCTTGATTTTCCCGCGGAACACGTAATAACTCCAGAAGGTATAAATCAGGATAACGGGAATAATGACCATCGCGCCAACCAGCATAAATGCCAGACTTTTTGGAGACGACGCTGCATCCCAAATTGAGATGGACGGAGGAATAATATTCGGCCAGATACTGATCCCGAGCCCCGAAAATCCGAGGAAAACAAGCGCGAGAGTCAGCAGGAACGGCATATAGTGCGCGTGACTTTTTATCGCCCGCAAAATTCCCCAGGTACAGGCTAAGACCAGGACGGGTACAGGCAGAAATGCGATCAGATTTGGCATGCTGAACCAGCGATGCGCGATATCGGCATGCGTCAGCGGTGTCCAGATACTGATAATACCTATGATCGCCAGCAAGGTGATGACCAGGGGTCTGGCGAGTCTGCACATTTTCTGATGCAGGGAATTTTCGGTTTTCATGATAAGCCAGGTACAGCCGAGCAGCGCGTAGGCGACCACCAGGCCAACGCCACAGAAAAGGGGGAAGGGAGCCAGCCAGCTTAATGCCGGGCCGGTAAACGTCCTGCCCGTGACCTCAAAACCATTGAGCACGGTGCCGACGGCTATCCCCTGACTGAAGGTGGCCACGATCGAGCCTGCAATAAACGATTTATCCCAGAACGGACGATGCTTCTCCGTGGCTTTGAAACGAAATTCAAACGCCACACCGCGGAATATCAGACCGAAAAGCATCAGGGTTAACGGGACGGACAGTGCATCGGCGATAACCGAATAGGCCAGCGGGAAGGCACCGTATAAGGCTGCACCGCCCAGTACCAGCCAGGTTTCATTACCGTCCCAGACCGGCGCAACGGTGTTGACCATCATGTCGCGTTCGGTTTTGTCTTTATTGAACGGGAATAAAATGCCAATACCCAGATCAAAGCCATCCATCACGATGTACATCAGGTTCGCAAATACGATAATGGCAAACCATATAACAGTATAATCAATCATGGTTTTTATTTCCCCCGGCGGTGTTCAACCCTTCATGTGCAGCAGACAGCGGACGTGCGGGTGTGCTTTTCTTACCGGGTCCGCCGTGCGAAACCTCATCGCCTTCACCGGTCACCGGCCCTTTCTTAATCAGGCGCATAAGATAGACGTATCCGATACCAAAGACCGATGAATAAACCAGCAGGAAAGCTAACAGGCTGAGGCTCATGTGCATTTCACCGTGTGCGGAGACAGCATCACGGGTGCGCTGAACGCCATAAACGACCCATGGCTGTCGGCCAATTTCAGTGGTAAACCAGCCTGCCAGCAGGGCAATCAGACCGGAAGGCCCCATCAGCAACGTAAACCAAAGGAACGGACGGGACTGATAAAGCCTCTTTTTATAACGCAGCCAGGCACCCAGCACACCGGCTGTGATCATCAGCAGACCGAGAGCCACCATCACCCGGAAAGACCAGAAAATGACCGGTGAGAAAGGGCGATCTTCTTTCGGGAAACTTTTCAGCGCGGGCACTTGTTTCTCCAAACTATGCGTGAGGATCAGGCTGCCCAGATAGGGGACCTCAAGCGCATATTTCGTCCGTTCCTGTTGCATATCCGGCATGCCGAACAGAATTAACGGCGTGGACTCTCCGGGCCGGTTTTCCCAGTGGCCTTCGATTGCTGCAATTTTCGCGGGTTGATGTTCCAGAGTATTCAGGCCGTGGGCATCGCCGACCATTGCCTGAATGGGGGCGACGAACAACGCCATCCACAACGCCATGGAAAACATTTTCCGAACCGCTGGCGTATCGTTGCCGCGAAGCAGGTGCCAGGCACCCGAGGCGCCGACAAAGAACGCACTGGCGAGGAATGCCGCGATGGACATATGGAACAGGCGATAAGGAAATGACGGATTAAAAATGATTTTAAACCAGTCCGTTGGCACTACGACGCCATTCACAATTTCATAGCCTTGCGGGGTATGCATCCAGCTGTTCGACGCCAGGATCCAAAAGGTAGAGATAAGGGTGCCCAGCGCCACCATGCAGGTCGCAAAGAAATGCAGGCCCGGTCCGACCCGGTTCCAGCCAAACAACATCACGCCCAGAAAACCCGCTTCCAGGAAGAAGGCGGTGAGTACTTCATAAGTCAGTAAAGGGCCGGTGATACTGCCGGCAAATTGCGAGAACCCGCTCCAGTTAGTGCCGAACTGGTACGCCATGACCAGCCCTGACACAACGCCCATACCAAAGTTAACAGCAAAAATTTTGGACCAGAAATGATAAAGATCCCGATAACTGCGATGGCCAGTTTTCAGCCACATTCCTTCAAGCACAGCCAGAAAACTTGCCAGCCCGATCGTAATGGCAGGAAATATGATGTGAAAAGAAACGGTGAAAGCGAATTGTATTCTTGCCAGGTGAAAAGCATCTAATCCAAACATTGCTTACTTCCCCTATAGAGAAAATGGGACAAGTTAATTAAACGTAACATAAATTGTATACTTGCGATTTATACGGATTTTAGTCGAAACGATTGTGCACTGAGATTATTTTTAGAAGTAGATACAGTTTCGTGAAAAAGTACTATAAC